>NZ_LT608328.1:675000-979263 GCF_900095795.1 Petrimonas mucosa | reverse complement strand
AACAGTGCACTTCATCCAGCATCCATAGTCGTCCGTTGTTCAAATCGGTCTCGTCCAGTTCGTTCTTCACATATAGTGCACGCTCCTTGGGAGAGACGTAAGCGAAAAAACGCTCGTAATAGAGCGGTCTCTCGGTAACGGAATCGTCGTTTAGCGGAGTGGCCAGGATTGCGCCGTCGAGCGAATCGTTTCCCAGCCCCCTGAGGATATTGTCGGTTGTAAGTTCCCTCACCACGATGCTGATATCGGAGTTGCCATGCATATGTTCATCCATCAGCCTCGGCAACAGATAGGGCGACACCGTGGGTATTATGCCGAGCCGGAAGGTCCCCTTGATTATCCCCTTCTCCTCCTGGATAATCTCCTTGATCTGATTGATCTGGGCAATCGAGAGACGTGCCTGATCGATAATTTTCTTACCTATCTCGGTGGGTTGAACCGGCAGTTGGGTCCGGTCGAAAATCTTCACCCCCAACTCATCTTCAAGCTTTTGGATCATCATGCTGAGGGTGGGTTGTGTTACAAATGACGCTTCGGCCGCCTTGGAAAAATGGCGGTAGTTGTCAACCGCAATGATATATTCAAGTTGCTGTATGTTCATTGCTGATAACTTGAGAAGTACTTCATAAACTGAACACGTTCATACAGTGCCGGACTGGTTATATTGGCATAATTGAGCTTTCCCCTGAAATCGGAAATCCGTTCGTAGTTGTTCTGAACCATCCACTCCTCCACACAGGTAATCATGTCGCCGACCACATCCAATCCCTGTTCATAAAGCACACTGCAAAGCTGTATTCCTGATGCGCCGGCCAGAATACCTTTGATGCTGTCTTCCCAGCTATGCACTCCGGTGGAACAGGCAATATCCACATCTTTAACGCGCCCCGACACGATGGCTGTCCAGCGGAGCGTATCGTGGAAATCGGCCGGGTTGCTAAAAACTGTTCCGGCAGTAAGTTCCAACTTATTTATATCGATATCGAGCTGGTAGAACCGGTTAAACAGCACAATACCGTCGCTGCCCAACGCCTTCAGTTTGCCTACCAGCCCTGGAAGGTTTCCAATGTTCCGCGCCATCTTCACCACAACAGGGATCTTTACCGTTCTTTTCAACTGTTTCACGATATCTATATAGGCCCCCTCCAGGTATGTATCTTCATACTCACCTGCGTTCAGCAGGAAAATATTCAGCTCAATCGCGTCGGCCCCGGCAGCCTCGATGCTTTTGGCAAAGTCGGTCCATCGTGTCAGCCTGTAACAGTTGATGCTCGCCACGATGGGGATGGAACAGGACGCTTTTGCCGATCGGATCAGATCGAGATATTTCTCCACATGATTCATCTGGATATAGGCATTTATGTAATCTGCCGCTTCTGGATAATCGGCAATTTGTGTCAACTTCTCGGTATGATTTTCTATCTGCTCTTCGAACAGCGATTTGAGCACCACCGCTCCTATTCCGGCGTTCTCAAGTTCTTTTATTTTCGACAATGAATTTGTTAAACCGCTGCTTGCAGCAACGAACGGATTCTTCAGGGTCAATCCGGCGAATGTTGTCTCTAAGTTTACCATATTGAATGAATGTTTTTCAATTATCAAGCAGGACAAAAATAGCTATTTAAATTGACAAAAGTAATCACGCGAAGGAAATTATTGAAACGATAGATAGATTGCACGGATCATCGTTCGCCGAAGATCGAGGTGCCTACCCGGATGATCGTAGCCCCCTCCTCCACAGCAATGGGATAGTCGCCCGACATGCCCATGGAGATCTCCCTGAAGTGCTCATCGTTGGCGAAATAGTCCGATTTGAACTCCTCGAACAGGGATCGTATCAGACGAAACTCTCCTCTCACCTGCTCCAGGTCGTCGGTAAAGGTAGCCATCCCCATCACGCCTGCAAGTTGCACATGTTTGCAATCTCGCCACCTGCCTTCTGCAAGAAAACGGCGACACTCGTCGGGCAGAAAACCCGATTTTGTATCTTCATGGGCTACATGTAGCTGCAACAGGCAGGGAATTATCCGCCGGTTAGCCGCGGCCTGCTTTTCAATCTCGAGCATCAGCCGTTCACTGTCGAGGCTATGGACAAGGTGGATAAACGGGGCAATATACTTCACCTTGTTTCGTTGCAGGCTGCCGATAAAGTGCCACTCAATATCCTCCGGAAGCATCTGCTGCTTGGCTCTCAGCTCCTGCACCCGGCTCTCACCGAAGCTTCTCTGGTTGGCGCCATAGGCTTCAAGGATTGTATCACTCGAGTGAAACTTCGAGACGGCTACTATCTTGACCTCAGCCGGTACCGATCTCCGCAACTCTTCCAGATTACCCTTTATGCTCATTCTCCTGTAGTTGAGTTTTCTTCAACCTGATACCTGAACACATCCATGATGGCGGTCTCGTTGACCGCAGCAATGGTGTAGTCGACCATTGTCTTCTTCATCTCCATTTCTACGATCTCAACCGCCTCTTTCAGCTCGGAGGCCTGTACGAGCATATTGACGGCCGTCTTTTTTTCAGAACCGCTCTTCTCGTCGAGAGTAATGAAGTATAGTTTCGCCTTGTAGTAACGGTCGCCCGTTTCATTGAAAAAGGTATCGGAGAATCTTGCCCGCTTAATGTCGGAAACGGTGAATTCGCCCGACATGTAAGGTCTCATCTCTTCAATGATCCTTGCTTCTGCTTCGGTAAACGACATTGCATCCACCAGGTAAGGTTCGGTAACCGTTTTTATCATCCCCGTGTCCAGGGTCTTATCATAACGCACTTTGCATTCAAACCAGTTGTACATATCTTGATCTATTTCATTGGATCGCAAAGTTACAATTTTTTTTTGCAGTTCTGTCCCGAAACAGCGGTTAAGGGGCGGATATACCCACCGCTTTTTTTCTGATCGGTCTCGGCAGCAGGTCTATTATCACAAAAAAGTGGTATTTTTGCACTTTATTGGAAAACGAAATGATCGGAACCCTGGTAAATACAGCTGCAGTGCTGTGCGGTGGAGTGATTGGACTGCTGTTGAAGAAACGGATGCCGGAGCGAGTGACCACCATCTACTTTCAGGCTATAGGCCTCTTTACGCTGGCAATCGGAGCAAACATGGCAGTCGGCATGGAGAAGATTCTCATTGTGGTGAGCAGCCTCGCCATCGGCTCTCTTCTGGGAGAGTGGTGGAATCTGGAGAAGGGTGCAGAGCAGGTCAGCGACAAGCTGAAGCGACGTTTCCGTATCGGGAACGAGCGATTCTCCGAGGGCCTGGTCACTGCCTTTCTGTTGTTCTGTGTGGGCTCCATGACCATTCTCGGTACAATCCAGGAGGGTACCGGCGGTTCTCCCGACCTGCTCTACACCAAATCGTTGATGGACTTCTTCTCAGCCATCCTGCTGGCATCAGCTTTCGGATCGGGAGTTGTATGCTCGGCACTTCCCCTCTTCATCTTTCAAGCCATCCTCACCCTGCTCGCCGGTTACGCCGGAAACCTCTTCAGCGAAGAGATCATATTCGGACTCACCAATGTGGGGGGAGTACTTCTAATAGGGCTGGGTATCAATATTCTTGGCATCAAGCAACTTCGCATCATAAACATGCTGCCCTCGCTGGTTGTCGTCGTGCTGCTCATCTGGATCTTTGGATAATATGCAACAACGGAAAGAGGAAAAACTGGGATTGTGGCTGCTGGTATTTGTAGCTATCGGCTCCATGATCGGGTCGGGCATCTTCAACTCTCCCAGAGATCTCATTCGTGTGGCCAACCCTCAAGGCGCCCTGATCGCCTGGACAACCGGCGGGGCCGGTGCACTTACCCTGGCGCTGGTATTCGTCTATCTGGTCTCCCGTAAACCGGAGTTAAAAAGCGGCATCTATGCCTATGCACGCGACGGGTTTGGCGACTACATGGGTTTCAACTCCGCCTGGGGATACTGGTCGGCAGGCTGGATGGGGAACGTGAGTTGCCTGGTACTCCTCTTCAAGACACTCAACGATCTGCTGGGCGAACATGCCATTTCGCCGCTTGCCGCCTTTTTGACCGGTTCTGCACTCCTCTGGCTCTTTTTTGCCATCCTGATGAGCGGCATCAGGGAAGGCGCCATCCTGAACTTCATCGTGACAACCGCCAAACTGATCCCGATCCTGTTGATCATCTTTCTGGGTGTATCACTGGTACGGGGCGACCTGCTCCTGGTACCGGACTGGCAACAGCGGCTGGCGTCCAACGGTGAGGAGACCGCACCGCTGCTTCAGTTAAAAGGGGCCATGGCAATCATTCTCTGGTGTTTCGTAGGTGTGGAGGCCGCCTCCGTCCTCTCCGGCAGGGCGAAGAGCCAGCAGACGGTACGGTTAGCCACCATCCTCTCGCTGCTGGTTGTTCTCACCGTCTACATGCTGATTACCGTGATCACCATGGCATCGATTCCCGCCGGTGAACTGGCCGACAGTCAGACACCGCTGGCACTGGTACTCAGCAGGACACTCATCGGTACTGCCGGTGGCCTGACAGTCAAACTGGGCATCATGGTTTCAGTACTGGGAGCCAGCCTCTCCTGGATTCTGCTTTCGGTGGAAACACTCTATGTTGCAGCCAAGGATGGAGTGTTGCCACGCACCTTCAGGAAGGTCAACCGGAAAGGCACCCCGGTCAATGCACTCCTCCTCACCCAGTGCTGCACACAGCTCTTCCTGCTCTCCATCCTGTCGCCCAAACTCAACGAAACCTATCTGGCAGCCATCACCATCGCCTCCAGCCTGGTGCTGATCCCATACCTCCTCTCATCGCTCTATGCGGTAAAGGTTGCCCTTCGTTACAGGACGACCGAGAAAACGGGACGAAACCTATTCGTCGCGCTCCTAGGCACGATCTACTCCTTGTACGTGATCTACGCGGTGGGGGTGGAGTATCTTTTTCTCTCGGTGCTTTTCTACGGCATTGGATCGCTCCTTTACCTCCGGGCGAAAAGGGAGAAAAAAGAACGGCCCAAACCGTGGGAGTGGACCGTCATTATCCTGTTGCTTACCGGTGCGACTTGGATTGCCGTGCTTCTCGTTACCGGGAAAATCCTCCTTTAGCAGAAGCCGTTCCGCTACCGGTCGAACGTGTACCGCAACGTGGCACCGAAGCGGATGGGATACCCGCGCTGCACAAAGGTGTTCGTTTCGCCTGTCATCACATCGTCTTGCTCGAACAGGAACGCGTTGTACTTGGTGTTGAAGAGGTTCTCCACCCAGCATTCCAATCCGAAAGCTCCTTTCTCTGCTGCAAGGCTGGCATTGGCTAACCCGTAAAAGGGTTGGTAGAGCTCTTGCCCACTCGCGTCTTTGTTCGATTCGGTCCAGTAGATACGCCCCACTCCCTTGTACTGCACGTTGGCCACGAGGCGGTCGATAAACGAACCATAAGGCAGGTGATGCACGTAGCTAGCTCCCAAGCTAACCGTATGTCGCGGAGCGAATGGAATACGATTGCCCGCGTACTCGTCTTCCTCTTCCTGCTCGTCGTTTTCAACAAAGCGGGCATCGGCAAATCCGTAGTCACCATACAACGATAAATTACTAATCGGTGTATATTTAAGGCTCAGCTCGAACCCCTTGCTATCCGATTTCCCGGCATTATCCACGGTACGCCCTGCCATCCCCTGATCCATGAGTTTAATAATCTGAATATTGTTTACCCGCGTGTAAAAGAGCGCGTAGGTCAGCGACAATCTCTGATCAAACATCTCATACCTTCCCCCAAGCTCGTAGGTCCAACTGGTCTCGGGGTCATAGGATAATTGTTCTTCGAGCGTGGGTGCATCCGTCCCGTCAGAGGGCATTCCGGGTATTGGTATAGTAGGAGGTGTCTTCTCGTCAAGATTTCTCATGAGCGATTGCCGCAAGGCATTTTGTAATATCTTCGAAAACGCCTGTTCGTTGTAACCGCCGGTCTTGTATCCTTTCGACGCGGAAAGGTATATTTGTGAAGTGGGTGAAAACTGGTATTTTAACGCGAACTTGGGAAGTATTTTCCAAAAGTCTTTGCTATAACTATCCCCCAACAATGTATCCCCTTCAATAAACATAGAGGGTATGGGCATGTTAGGAATTTGAAAATCGATGTTCACATCTCCTCCATCGCTCTCCGTGAAGAAATCGATGCCGGTATGCTCGTAATCAAAACGAACGCCTACCGTAGCGGATAGCCCTTCCAGTCCAAAGAGATTATCGAGGGTGGATTGGTGAAATAAAGCCGCGCCACGCGATGGTTTCGTGTAGATACCCGGCAGGTCGATCCGGTCGCCCGCGTACGTAATCGTCAATGGTGCATTGGCAGTAAAACGGTCAAGCTCAGCCTGCAATACCTCCACCATTCCTTCTTTGAGCGCCACCGGAGTATCGATCTCGCGATGATCGTGAAAACCAAACGCGCCCACCACCCAACGATAGCGACCTTCTAAATCCGATTTCACGGTAATCTCCTGGCTCACGGAATGCTGCTTCTGCTTCTGGTTAATCGAGAAAATCGACTTAGGGCTGTAGTCCTGATCCATCTTCATATCGTCCTTCAAGTACTGGAAACCGGTGGTGGAGTGGATGCTGTAGCCACTTCCAGTGTAGTTCAATGACAACCCGTTGGTAAACAGGTGGCGGTCGTAGGACGACGGCTCGTTAAAGCTCGAGGCGGTAGAATCCACGTGCATGTAAGGGAATGCCCCGCCCGAGACCCAATCGTAATTACCAAACAACAATGCCTTGAACGAGGGGGAAGCTTGCCACTCCAGTTTGACCCGTGCACCGGCGTTTTCGGAAGCATCTACTTTCTCCCCGGTATGGCTGTTCATGAAATACCCGTCGTCGCGCTTGTAATACGCGGCGGCCGAGAGGCCAAAGTTATCGCCTATCTTCCGGTAGTCGGACCCTTTAACCGAGAACTGCCCGTGGTTGCCGCCGCTCATCATCAGCCGGGTGCCTTGATAGGTGAGGGGCGACAAGGTATACATGTTCACGATGCCCCCGATGGCATTTCTTCCGTAAAGTGTTCCCTGTGCACCACGAAGCACCTCTATTCGCTGGATATCCTGAAACTCAAAATCGAATGCAGATGGGTTGAAACTGGGTACATTATCCACATACAGGCTCACCGTCTGCGCTCCCAACCGGGCACCTATCCCCCGGATATAGATAGGCGTGGAGACTTTTGACCCGTAGGAGGGAATAAAGAAGTTGGGGATGATTGAGCTCAAGCCCGGCAACGACTCAATCTGTGTATCCTTCAACTGCTTCGGGGAGATTACCGAAACTGCGGTAGGCATATTCTTCAACTCGTTTGTCTCTTTTACAGACGAGGTTACAACCACTTCGTTCAGGTAGTACACCCTCAACGTATCTTGCGGACCGTTCCCTTTTTCAGGGTCTGCAACCCTGGAGTATGAAATAAAAACCTGGCTGACGGCCAGTGCTATCATTATTAATTTTTTCATCGGATAAAAGGTGTTATTTGATATTGCAAAGTAACTCGATAAATGGAAACGAAACAATCCCCACAAATAGTGATTTTATTCCTATTTGGCATTATCTTCCAAAATATCTATTTTTGTACAAAAAAAAGATATTTATCTAAATTCAATACCACTGAGCAGACGAGCACTCTTTCACCCATCTTGGAACCATCACCAGATGTAACCATATTCAGCCACGCACCGTCCATCCATTCAAGCGATGGTGACTTCACCTTAAAAGAATCGAACGAAAAGAATGAAACTTCAAAAAAAGATGTTGCTTTCACTCTTTCAGGAGAACAAGAGAATAGAGAGCAAACTGCACAGCCTTACTTGCCTTTTCTGGGAATGTACCTTGCGCTGTAATTTCAATTGCGTACATTGCGGAAGCGATTGCACACGGGAGGAGCTAGCTGCCGACATGCCCAAGGAGGATTTTCTGAAGATACTTTCCGATATCCGTCCACATCTCAATCCGCGCAAGACAATGATTGTGATTACCGGCGGCGATCCGCTCCTCCGGGAGGACCTCGAGGAGACAGGCAGGGAGATATACAGGATGGGGTATCCATGGGGACTTGTCACCAACGGCTGGGAATTGTCGCAGGGGCGGCTTGATGCACTGCTGCATGCAGGATTGCGTTCCGTAACTGTAAGCCTGGACGGATATACCGAGGAGTCTCATGAATGGTTCCGTGGCAAAAAGGGATCGTGGCTCAGGACACTCAATGCCATTTCACGGGTAGCAAGCACTCCGGGTCTGGCGTATGAGGTGACAACATGTGCCAATAGATCAAATATCAACGATCTACACAAGTTGAAATCGATGCTGATCTCACTTGAAGTCGAAAAGTGGAGGCTTTTTACTCTTTTCCCGAGAGGTAGAGCCAAAGGCAATCCGTTGTTGAAACTCTCTACTGAAGAGTTTGTACAGCTGATGGAGTTTATCCGTGAAACCCGGAGGGAACGGAAAATCGATGTCAGTTACGGGTGTGAAGGTTATCTGGCAGATTACGAGATGGAGGTGAGGGACGCACCCTTCTTCTGCCAGGCAGGGATTCATATCGCCTCGGTGTTGGCAAACGGAGATATTGGAGCCTGCCCAAGCCTTCGAGGCAACTACATCCAGGGCAACATTTACAAGGACGACTTCTGGGCGGTGTGGAACACCCGCTATCAGGTGATGCGTGACCGGAGATGGACCAGAACCGGCAAGTGTGCCAATTGCAGCTCCTACCGGTTCTGTCAGGGGAATGGGCTACACCTCCGGGATGAAGAGTCGGGCGAGTTACTGGGCTGTCACTTGGAAATGATGGGAAACCACACCCTCTATCCAACCGGAAAATGAACACGGGCAACCGTTTATTGTTATATTGATGAGGGCCTCTTAAAGGTCTTCATCAGAAAACAATGAATCAAGCAGGCAAATCAGATAGAGCCAAGCGGGCATTATTGATAGTGGATGTGCAGAACGATTTCTGCCAGGGCGGTGCACTTGGAGTCAAGGATGGCGACAACGTCGTACCGGTGATAAACAGCATTATCGACAAGTTTGACATCGTAATTTCATCGCAGGACTGGCATCCCGAAGAGAGCATCCATTTCAGAAAATGGCCGCCACACTGTATTGCCGGTACTCACGGCGCCGATTTTCATCCCGGTCTGAAGAGTGACAAGATCTCCCTGAAGTTAAGAAAAGGTACGGACAACGTCGATGACGGTTATTCCGCTTTTGAAGCTACCAACGTCTCGTTGGCCGGCTTCCTTCAGGAGAATGAGATCAGCACCCTCTACATCTGCGGATTGACCACCGATTATTGCGTCAAGACCACGGCATTGGATGCCGTGAACCTCGGTTTTCACACCTATGTGATCACCGATGCCATAAAACCTGTAAATGTGAGGCCCGGCGACGACAAAAGGGCTTTGGACGAGATGTATCTGAACGGCTGCATACTGGTGGAGTCGGATCATTTACCCGCTTGACCCAGGTTATCATAACACTTTTTTTATTATCTTTACGGCGAAGACAATCAAGGTATCGATGCAGCGTTACCAGTTATAGCCTGTAACAATGTTACCCAGCGGAAACAACATCAGCTTTCGGTTTACGGACGGCGACCTGCGCACGTTTTCCATCAATGGATCTGAAATCATTCAACGAATCTATTTTGCAGTACGCGATGAAACATGGTTGAATATCGAGCCGTCACTGCACAACCTCACATCGGTTGTGGAGGGGTCTACCACTATCTACTCCTATGACCTGCTGTTTCAAGAGAAAGCAATAAACTTCACGACACATATCGTGATCAGGATTGACACCCATACCGGTAGTCTGCAGATTGAGGCATCGGGAGAGGCACTGTCCGATTTCAGAAAGAACCGGATTGGCTTGTGTCTCCATCTGAATGCATCACTCAAAGGATCGCGTTGTGATGTGATACACACCGATGGGAGCAGTTCATCCGTCGAACTCCCCATATTGGTATCCCCTCATCAACCAATCCTGAACATCCGGCAAATGAAGTTGCGAACGGGACATCTGACCTCCGAGTTCATTTTCGAGGGCGATATCTTCGAGATGGAAGATCAACGGAACTGGACAGATGCTTCATACAAGATCTACTCTACCCCGTTGGCGCTACCGTTTCCGGTAGCAGTAAAAAAGGGAGACCGGTTTCATCAGAAAATATCGGTCACCACCTCTGTAGAAACCGACGCGCCTACGCAGACTGAATCGCTGTATGGCAGCATGAGACCGCTCCCCTTTCCCAAATTGGGCACACTTATTCCGGAAAACTTCTCGTTCGAAGCGTTCAACGGGCCCGCCGGCAACGTCGCATTTCCATTCTCGTACCTGCGGATCGACTTTCGTCTGTACCGCAACGGGTGGGAAGAAAAGGCAAAGGAGCATGCCCTGCTTGCCCGGGAAAAGCAGATCTCCATCTATGCCATCCTCTACTTCAGTGATCGTTACGAAGAGGAGATGGCCGATTTCTGCACTTTTGTCTACACGTTTCGGCTGCACGATCATATTGCCTGGGCTGCCCTTCTCTCCTCGACCGATTTCGTGTTGTCCGGCTCCATACTTGAAAAGCTTGTTCCAAAACTGAGGAGTACCCTACCGAATGTAAAAGCAGGTGCAGGTACCGATGCCAATTTCGCGCAACTGAATCGTAACCGTCCCTCTGCAGAGGATCTCGATTTTATCTGCTATTCAATTCAGCCACAAGAGCATGCATCCGATAAACTGTCGATCATCGAGAATATCAAAGGGGGGTTTGACACTGTACGGACAGCTCAATCGTTTGCCGATACCAGACCGGTCCATATCTCTTCACTCTCCATTTTCAGGAGATTCAATGCAAATGTAGATAAAATCTGTCCGGATAACAGCATGGAGAGGTATCGGTTCGCGGCGGGGAATCTGGAAGCCGGTTGGTTTATCGGTGTTCTGAACGACCTGATACTGGCCGGAACAGAGGCAATAACGGCAATCTTCTACCCATTACACGACTCGCCGCTGCTGGAACTCTTCAGGAAATTCGCCAATCGCCCTCCGGAATTCTTGCTGGCCGACGGCTCAACAATGCCAACAACATACTCGTTGCTATCATGGCAATCGAAAGGCAGACAATACACGGTCGCAGCCAACCTCACAAATAAGGAAATATTTATCAGCCATGCGGAGCTGAACCTGCAACTGAAACCGTACGAGATCAAATATGTTGATCATTAAAGTCAGGGAGCATGATAATAGAAGGTTTTCATCAATGCGATGATGGTCTGTTTTACGGTCTCGAGATGGGTATGCATCAACCTGGCGGCATCCTCTTTCCTCCCTTCCAGGATCGCCTCTCCAATTTCAAGGTGCTCGTAGATTGATTTCCCAACCCGCTCCTCAAGCACCAGCATGCCCAATTTAATCCGCATAAACTGGAGATTCAGGTTGTCCACAATAACTCCAGCCCTGGAGTTGTTTGCGATCCTGAACAACAGACCGTGAAAATCGATATCCAGCTGAAGCCATCGCTGCACATATTCGTCGTGACGGGAACTATCCATCGTTGTCAGCGATTTCATCTCTGCCAGCATATCCGACAACTCCTTCTTGTCCTCCGGTGTTGCCTTTTCAGCAGCCTGGCTGGCAGTCATGCTCTCTATCGCCTGTTTGATCTGGAAGATCTCCTCGATATCCTTGGGGAACAGGATGTAAACCCGTTTCTTGCGCTCTGCAGAGACAATAAATCCCTCATTTTCAAGCCTCATAATGGCTTCCCTGACCGGGGTACGGCCAAACCCGAACTTTTGGGCCAGCTGAATTTCGGCCACAGTATCCCCCGGACGAAGCTCGGAAGTGATAATTGCATTCAGGATTCGACTATATGCGTCGTTTGATGTTAAATTTTTCATGTAAACCAGTATTTGACAATTATCCCGCACAAAATGTATACAAACCCCCACCCTGGACCACTCTATTCCATCGTAATCTCAACCGCTACAACTTATGATTGTTAAGTGGAGAGATCAAAATTGAATGCTCAAAATCTGGAAAACTGTTTAACGGAGCAGTGCTGTTTGATATGCAACAAGAACTCCTTTTTGTATACATTTTTCAACAGCAAAAGTAAGAATTTTTTCCCAATTTTGAGCCATTTATCGTAACTTTTGATATCTTGCAGGAGATCCCTGTTACCTTATATCTTACCGGAGCCATGATTTGCAACCTTCAAGCCGGATCTGCTCCGTTTGGCATATCAGAATGGGGTGCTGCAATTATTTTCTCAAGAACCTCCCCTTTTTTCAGCCTGATAATCTCACCATTGCATTCAAACTCCGCATCCTTCCACGCCTTCAGATAGAGGCGGGCACTGCTTCCATTGATTACTCCATCAATTACAATGCCCAATTTTGAATAGATATTTTTCAAATGGATATCACCTTGCCAGGGGTTGCATTTTGCTATCTCCAGCTTCCCGTACCAATCGCTTATCAGATTGTTCAGGAGCGACTGAGCTATCAATCCGTTTGTGGAGATATAAAAGGGCATATCGTAATTGCTGCTGCTTTCATATATCTGAATCCACTCGGCATCCACATTATCAGATATTCGAAGATTCTCCCAATCCTTTATCCATTCTTCCGGGTTTCCGCATCTTGAACCGGCCAGGAGAAACGTTCCCAATGTCCAGCCATGGAAGAGCGGTTCTTTTGCATTGGCCGTAATCTCATACCGCTTCTCATACGCGATCCGCGATGGGTCAGAGAGCAGAGTGTCTACAGGCAAGAAGGTCAGCGGATTCAACTGGACAGGATGTTTCTGATCCCCAAAATTGGCATCTCCTTCGCAATTGCAGGAGTAGTATAAGCCTTGAGGTGACAGCAAAACTGGAAAAGCCATATTCTCCAATATCTCCCGATAGCTTCCATCCCTGTCCAGTTTCAGCTCTACCGCCCTCTGGAAGCAATACTTGGCACTATACAAAGCACACAGATAATCCTTCTGATTCTCGCCTCCCCTCTCATCCTGTCCCATCGAAGGGGTTACAAACAGATGCCATAGGCCATCCTCCTCTTTCCGGCTGATATTTTTGTAAAATTCCGCCGTACCCTCTATCAGCGGGACGACATATCTCTCCGTCCAGGCCTCATCATCCACCAACAGGGCAGTCTCATACGCCATCCTTGCCAGATAGCCCGCATTATGAATTTCGTAATAAAATTGGTTGGGCGGAACCGGGTCGTGATACCCTTCGATAGTACCATATGGAAATACCCAGGGAGAGAAAATACCGTCCACACCGAACAGCCGTTTCGTGTAGGCCCGCAACCCATCCGGGTCGGCGGCAAGCCGTTCGATCCACGATTTGGCGATATCGATATTTCCGGTGGCAAGCAGAACAGCATGGACAAATGAGCCATCCTGAGGAAAATAAAAGGGCCAGCCATTGCCGCTCAATCCGCAAGGGGGCGATAAACCGGCGCCATCACCGGTAAAGGAGGAGAGAAACATCGCCATCGATCTGACCCACATGCGTTGCGCCGTTGAATCAGGAATCAGCAGGCATCCCATGTTCATCCACTTCTCGTTCCACCACTCGATTGTTCCGTTTAATGACTCCCGATTTGATTTCTCAATGGGACTACCAACGGAGATAAGTATCTCGTTTTTCCCCTCATGGAGTTGCAGGCGCAAACAGCCCCCCTCACGTCTCACATTTGCATTGCTCTTCAGATAGAGTGAGGAGACCACTTCCCCGCAACTTATATCTACCCGCCAACAATCGTCTACTTTACGGATTTGAGATATCTGCTCCACTACCTGGTTATAGTGGACTCCGGTCTTGCCGAAAGGTTGCAATATGACGTCGGAAGCGGTGCCCTTCAGTTAGATGATAATCCCGGCCAGGTCTTTGTTGACCGGATCAAACCATGTAGTTGTCTTCACCATGTTCTTGCCCGTGGTGAACCTGGTCGTGATTATTCCGTCGTAGAACGACTGGTACTGTTCATATTGATCAGTCGTTTCAGGCAGGGTCTCCCAGAAGATTTTGGCAAGGGGCAACAAATAGTCGGCATTGAACTTCGCCCTTACATGGTGCCCTAAATGTATGTACTCTGTTTTTCCGAATGCGTCACCCTCTTCAGGGTGAATATGCAATCCAAATGCGCCGTCTGCACAACCCCAATGTCCGTTTCCCTGATAGAGCGGAATGGTCATGCAGCTATCCCGTTGAATGTCGCCCATTCGCACCGCCTCCGGCAGGTTGAACCCGGTCCGTGTCCGGTAGGTGTTGCACGACACCTGAGTAATGACCAGTGCGGTCAGGATGATTCCGATTACTCTCATTTGGATATTCATATACAACAATTTTTAATCTAATGTTTAAACTGAACGATCGGTTCGAAACGGTTAACGGCTTTGCGAAGGCGGGGCTAAGAAATTTAAAACTTTCTATAAATACGAACTCGAGCAAAAACCATTTTCGTTTTTCAAACTTACAAAAAATAAAAAAAACCACTGTTGTCCGATAAAAACTTTTTAGAAAAAGTACGCGGGCAAATTTGAGTTTTGCCCGTCGTACTAATAATTGTAGCTTTGTATTTAGCACAAAACAAGACTACAATGAACAAAAGTACTTATTTTTTCGGACAATCGGTTTTCGGACAGCTCATATCTATGATAGATTCAGGAATCATCGCTCGAAACAGCAAACGCCACAAGGCTGATCATTACGTGAAACGTTTCATGGCCAAGGATCACCTCATAAGCATGTTATTTTGTGTTTTCGCCAAATGCTCCTCCCTGCGAGAGGTGGCGGGCGCAATGCTCGGTCTTTCAGGCAAGACCAGGCATTTCCAACTCGGCCACATACCCTATAGGAGCACATTGTCGGACGCCAACAAGCGCCGGAGTGTTGATTTCTTCTCGGGCGTGTATCACGATTTGCTCCGCGAGTATCAACACGTGATCTCGGACACCCGGTTCAAGGCCGTGTTGAACAAGTAGGTCGAGATCTTCGACAGCACGGTCATCAGCTTGTTTCAGGACATCCTGAAGTGCGTCGGCAGAACACCCTCTAACGGTAAACGCAAAGGGGGGATCAAGGTGCACACCGTCATCAATGTGGACGAGCCCGTTCCCAAGATGGTATGGTTCACGTCCGCCGCCACGCACGACCACGCGCTGTTGAAGAAACTCAGCCCCGACGACAACACCATTTACGTCTTCGACAAGGGATACAACGACTACAAGGCCTTCAAGTTGTTCGGCAAGAAGGGGGCCGGCTTCGTCACCCGCATCAAGGACGACGCCGTTTACAAGGTGGAACAAGAGCTTCACGTTGAAGAATGTATTCATAGCGGCGTGCTGGAGGACACCATCATAGAGGTGACCGTCAAGGAGGACGATGGGCAGGGCAAGCTGATGTTGCGCAAGGTGGTGTTCTACGACAGGGTGTTGAAACGCAAGTTCGAGTTCCTCACCAACCTGTTCGACCTTCGTCCCGACATGATAGCCGCCCTTTACAAGATTAGATGGCAAATTGAATTGCTGTTCAGGCAGTTAAAAGGTAACTTCCCCTTGAAGTACTTCCTCGGGGACAACGAGAACGCGATAAAAATACAGGTATATTGCGCTTTGATCGTGAACCTCTTGCTCACGGTTATACAGAAGCGGTTGAAACGGCCTTGGGCATTCTCCAACCTGGTGTCATTTTGCAGGATACACCTGTTTAATTACCTGCACTTGATAAAATTTTTAGAAAACCCGGAACGAGATTGGCAACGAGATGACCAGGATTTAGAGATGCTTACCCTTTTCAGGGGGGCTTACTTTTGAAAATAGAAAAATTATCAGTACTGACCGACTAAAAAATGAAGAAAATATAGGGACTTAACCGAAGTCTCGTCCCTAAGTTGTAAATTTGGATTGTCAAAAACTAAATTTCCAACCATGGGCAAAGTTAGCGAAAATAAATTTGTCGGTCAGCCGATCTTAAGACAAATAGTGAATATTCTCCCGAGGGAAAAGTTCGATGAGCTGGTAATAAGGTCGAGTGTTATTGTTCTGGTCAATTGATCGTGATGCTCTTTGGCATTTTTTCCGTTGCGACTCGATGGGTGAAGTCTGTGACGGCATGCGTGCCTTGGGTGGCAAGTTGAATTACCTGGGCATGGAGAGTTCGCCTGCAAAAAGCACTGCCGAGATGCATTGCGTGACAGGACGAGGAGCTGTTCCGTCTGTTCTACTTTGCACTGATCGCCCATTTTTCCCCGCTTTTATCGGTCAGGTCGAGACGGGGACCGAAGGCAAGAAAAAAAGGAAGAAAGTCAGACAGACGAGGACATTATGCCTTCGTTTAGTTTGGTACAGGGATGAACAGGGGCGTAAATACAAGTTCATCACCAATAATTGGGAAATAACAGACGAGGAAGTTGCCTTGATTTATAAAAATAGGTGGTCTATCGAAACGGGATTCAAAAAATTGAAGCAAAACTTCCAACTCACCTATTTTTATTCCGACACTGAAAACGGGATAAAGACCCAAGTATGGTGTACCCTGATCGCGTATTTGCTTTTACAGGTGATTCAGACCAAGTCGGAAAGCGAAAAGGCGTTTTCAACCATAGCCGCGTTGTTGAGGATGCATTTGATAAGCATCCCATAAGTCGAATGGTGGTGCCGAATCCAGGCGCCGATCCCATTCGAATAAAAGATTAATACCCACTTGAATCATGTTTAAGTGACGATGGATTTACCGGATGTACTGAATCAGAAGCAAACATGAAAGACGGGGGAAAACGCGATTAATGAGGTTTTCTCCCAGGATAATCGATTCAAAGACGACAAGGGAAAACTTCAAAAACAAATCGCCTGAAAAGAGATGTGATGTCTTTTTACACTCGTCACGGGGCAAAATCATTTCAGGTATTTTGCGACCTGGAGGCAGTGGGAGTCCTCTATTTTTCTCTGAGTCTAGCCAAAACTATTTTACTCCTAAAATTGAGGGGGTTAACACTTCCTTCGGAGTCAAGGGGCTCCCGCGTAATTATAGATGGTAAAAGGTTCCGGGAAGGAGGAAGCTTTCCGACAGAGGAATGAAGATGATTTCGGCTGGCTGGACGGCGTGGGGGGGACCTGGGTAAGGCACCGGAGTTTGACTGTCTTAAAAAATCCAATTATACTATTGAATGGGGCGGGGGGGGATCAAAATAAATTCTGGAGGAAAAAAATGGACATTGTACAATCGAACTATATGCGGATTTCGTTTCGAGCTTTTTTAAAGTGGTTTGATACATACGGAAATTCAACAAAAAGCTGAGTTCATGTTGGTTTTATCGCAACCTGCTGGTTGGAAACGATTTTTGCGACAATAAAGTCCGAAAAAAACCTTCTGAATCTTGCCCCAACGATTAGCCGATCGTTATCTGACCAATTTTTTTTGGAACAATAAACTGAGAAATTCGACAAAGGCCACCGCTGGGGCTTCTTCCCTTCTTTCGGAGTCGGCTGGGTAGTCTCAAACGAACCCTTCTGGAAAACCCTGAATTTAAATAGTTTTCTCAAAACTCAATTCGCGGCATTTGGATTGGTTGGAAAAACAGACTGGAAAGACCTGAGTTCGGTCTCGAGATGTCATAAAGTCTTGTAATGAAAAAAACCGGTTATGATTGTGGGAAAGGAGGACATTTTACGGGTACACAATTATCCAATGATGAATTATTGGCTGATCGCAAAAAGAAGATTTGGTTTTAGATATTGGTGCCGGTCTCGGTTTTTTGACTGTTCATTTAGCTAAAAACTCTGACAATGTGATAGCTATTGAAAATGACAGGCGTTTTGTATCCGAACTCAGGTCGAAATTCGGATGTAATAAAAAAGTCAACATTGTAGCAATCGACTATATGCGGTTTTCGTTTCCGCAAAAGCATTTTAAAGTGGTTTCTAATATACCATACGGAATCACTTCCGATATTCTGAAATCGCTGATGTTCACGAATCTGGAATATTTTACGCAAGGCTGTTTGATTATGCAATTAGAACCCGCTCAAAAACTTGTTCAGCAAAAGTTTTTCAACCCGTATGTTGTTTTTTATCATACATTTTTCAGGTTGGAATTGATGTATGAAATTAGTCCGAAAAGTTTTCTGCCGCCTCCAACGGTTAAGTCGGCATTACTAAAAATCAGTAAAAAGAAGTGTGAAAATATCGGTGTCGAGATGAAAGAAAAATATCTTGATTTTCTTTATTTTATGCTTCATTTCCCTGATTTGCCGGTACGTACGGCTTTGAAGAAAATCTTTCGTAAACAACAAGTTAGGGAACTTTCTGAAAAGTCTGGTTTAAAGTTGGATAATTCGGTTTGCACGATGTCTGCACAGCAATTTTTAGAATGTTTTGTTGAAATGTTAAAAGTCGTACCCGATAAATTTCACCCAAAAAAGTAAATCCGTTTTTGTCAGAACAACGCTTTTTCATTTGAGGAGAGTGTTGTTTTTGCTTGCACATAACTTTTGCATTTAAGAAGTAAGCCAATACGACTTCGTCAACATTCAATCGTATTGGCTTACAGTTTCATGGCAATTGATCAGGCATGATGATCAGTCCGCATAAGAGCCCCAGAACTTGAGTTCACTTATCATGAACTGCGGTACGCCGGTGTTTGTGCTGTAGACGCAAAACCGGATATACTGGAAAGACTGGTCGGTTTTATCGGGATCAATCTCATACTCAATTCCTGCACGGATAAATTCGCGATCCTCGTTGCTAAGGTCGTTCGGAGAGGTTGCTCCTGAAGGAAGTTTCATATAACAATCGGCCAGTTTTACCCAATCGTTTTTCCATTCATCGGTACCGCCCACTTGGGGCCAGCCGGTCCAATATTTCAGGTTATCCTCTTTGCTCCCATTGCCAATTTCACTTAGGGCTTTCGGATTGTTTGTTCCCCACACCTCAAATTCGAGAGGAAGTTCTGCAGAATAGAGCGGCGATCTGTCCCTCATCCACCAGCGGAAGCGGCTATACGAAGCCTTTCGCCCCATATCGATGGTAAAATAGTAGGGGAAGAGGTTCGATTCCGATTCGCCGGGGACAAAATCGCCCAACACATTATTGGAGCAATGCCAGTAGGCACTACCGCTCATCTCTACCCCGTCTACCGCCCGGTCGATAGTACGGCCGCTGATCAGGCGGTTCATATCACCCCGATACAGGTGGGAACCGTCGGCTACGTTTCCATTCCAACCCCACTGCTTCCATATCATCACCCCACGTTCATCTTTCCCCACAATCTCCGTTTCAAACAGCGGGGTAAGTAGCGTATCGAGTGGAGCGGCATAATTGTTCCACCTGTCTCTCATCTCAAAGCGGAAGTTTTGACTTACAGCCTCAAAACCGCGGAACGAGGCCCTTCCACTGGGAGCATCGGAGTAGTAGGTATCGTAAAGGGCCATTTCCCCTTCTGCATTCTTCCTATAGATCGAGATAGCGATTGCCTGTCTCATCGGATTCTCCCAGGTCATGTAGATTCCACCGAAGGTTGAATTCACCTTTAACGACTCCATGATCAGATTGACGGGGGCTGTCAACGGTTTAATGGTAACCTGCACCGGAGCCGATTCATTCCTGCTTTTGTCGATGGTATAGAGCGTAACCGGATACTCCCGCGTATCTGCATATCCTTCCAGAACTATGGTATCGCGAAATGCGGAGGAGAAGGCCTCCCTCAACTCCAGACCCTTTTCATCCAGTGCGTAAACCGCCTTAACCCCAAGAAGATCATTGTCGCTCGGCAAGGTATAGGTGATTTTTGCACCGCCATAGGTATTTTCAACCTTCACATTGGTTACGATGCCCGGTGGAATATTATCCGTCGGATCGTGCCAATCTTTCACCTCTTCACATTGATAAAGGAGAAATAGTGCTGCAGTCAACACTGTATATAACAATTTACTCTTCATAGCTCTCTTTTTTATTTACCATCCTAAATTCTGCACCAGATTGGTATTTTTCAGCAAAACGCGTAACCGAATCGGCCACAAGTAATCTTTCTTCCCAAATGTCGGACGATAGATCTCCCTGACCTGATAAAAATCGGCCGGGTTCTCACCCCTGATATTCAACCCTCTAATAGGCCTGTTCATATACTCCTCACTAAGTTTCCACCGTCTCAGGTCCCAGAATCGGCTCCCTTCGAACGCGAGCTCGTTCAGGCGCTCCCTACGGATAATCTCGCGCATACCCTCTTTTGAAGCGGGTTTATCGGGAACGTTAGAGTGATCCTGCCAGCTCTCAACCACCCCTTTCAGCCCCGTACGGGCGCGCACAAGGTCGACATACTCATAGACCTCCTCATCTGGAGAGGATTTCACCTCATTCAACGCCTCAGCGTACATCAGGTAGAGATCGGCCAGCCGTATGATCGGAAATGCATAGCGATAGGTTGTGATACTGGAGTTGGCTTCGGGGACCGAACTGAGATAATGCACCAGCTTTTTGCAAAGGTACCCCGTACTTGAGTACCGTTCAGTAGGTGCGACACCACCTCCCGGGTCAGCCCCTCTCATTGGTGTATGCCACATGTTGTCATCCGTGGAGATACGGCCATTTCCGTAGAAGGTTCCGCCATCGAACGTAACGGAGCCATAGAAACGCGCCTCCCTGTTAAAGTGTAGATTGACAGTTTGATACCCCTCCTTGATATAGAACTTGTGGCTTGCGTCGCCTGTTCTTATTCCTATCGGGTCTACTCCTTCCCAATCCCTGTCTTCCTCGATCGGGACACCGTTACTGGTATAAAACTGCTCTACCACCTGCAAGGTAGGTGCATAGCTCTTTCCGATTCCTCCCGAGTTATGGTTGGGGTTCCACGCCGGGAAACAGACCCTTTGCAGAGCATCGGGATTGAAGTTCGATTCACCCCAGATGATCTCCTTGTTCCATCGTTCCGTCACAGCTCCCCTCACCTGCATCGCAAGGATGGTTGGAGCGTTCAGATCTCTTGCAAAGGTTGTCTCGCTGAAATCAAACAGCTCATGTCCTGCCTCATGCGCCGCATCAATAGCCTCTTTCAACGCAGCTGCCGCCCGCTGCCACTTCTCGGGACGATATTCCTGCGGAAATAGCTGCCGCCCCTTTTTGTCGACAACTGAAGCGTAATCTGTATTGCCATTGAACAGGGGGCTTGCGGCAAGCGTCAGCACCTGAGCTTTCAACGCCAAGGCAGTCGCTTTAGTTGGACGTCCCATATCGGAAGTCACATCCAGAATCTCCTCCGGCAGGTTTTCGAGCGACTGATCCAACAACTCCACTATATATTCCACCACATCATCTACAGGTTCGCGGAACCGCCTCACCTCTTCCGTGGTTGAACTGATGGGAAGATTCTCCCTGATCAATGGAATAGGTCCATACATCCTGAAGAGGTAGTAGTGATAGTAGGCTTTCAGGAAGAGTACTTCGGAAACCCACCAATCCCGTTCAGACTTATCCAGGTCGAACGGTTTGTCGATATTTTCGAGGAAGATGTTACAATCACTCAATGCCGTAAAAAGCGCCTTGCCACCCTGCAGGTTGCTATCATCCTGTATACTGGCCCAGTAGTCGGCAAGCGGTGAATTGGTACCCTGATTCCCCTTGGCAATATTCCAAAGTAACGGACTCACGATATTGGCCGGATCGATATACCACACCTCATCTCCTCCAAACAGAGCCGGATTGGAGGTCGGATCTGCATGGTTGGGCAGGAACGAGAAGCATCCGTAGAGGTACTTCTCCGCCTCATGCCGGTTTTTAAATGCATGATCAATTGTTGGCGTATTGTCCGGAATGATGTTAAGGTAGTCATCACAAGAAGCGATGATCGCCACCAGCGCAAAAACAACGACAATACGACTGATATTTAATATTTTTCGATTCATTTTCATTGTATTTTCAGAATGAGAGATTCAACCCAATATTATAGACCCGTTGCAACGGGTAACCCAAGCCGTTACCACCCATTTCAACATCCCATAAATCAAACTTGCTGAACAGCAACAGGTTGGTTCCACTCAAGTAGAACCGGCAGGATTCCAGGTGCATTCTCCTGGTTATCGCGGTGGGGAGCGAGTAACCCAGTTCCACACTCTTCAGGCGCAGGAAATTGCCATCCCGCATAAACATCGTACTCCGTTGCACATTGTTATTGACCAAGTAGTTGGAAAGCCTCGGCCAGGCTGCAAACGGATTTTGAGATGCTTCCGACCAGTAGTCATCCGCAATGAATTTTGCCAGTCCGGTCTCAAGGATTCTTCCGCCTGAACTTGACTGTACGAATGGAGACATTGTCGCCGCGTCGATCCAGAAAGAAGAGCGTGCAGATCCGGAGAAGAAGCAGGATGCATCAAAATTCTTATGTCCGGCAGAGAGACCAAAGCCGTAATTGATCTCGGGCGTAGTTGGATGTCCGATGGGCACTCTGTCGATTTCGTTGATAATATTATCCCCGTTAATATCTTTGTATTTGATATCTCCCGGACCATATTCCCCGAGATCCTGACGGGGCAAGTTCTTTACGTCCTCGTCATCGATAAAGAGGCGTTCCGCCACATAGCCCGATTTCTGAGAAATTGGGTTTCCGATTTTGGAGGTCCAGGGTATCTCGCTCAGGTCGGGCTCCTCATAATATTTATAGATGGAGCGTGCATAGGTGAAGTTGGCTCTTCCTGTTACCCATGTATTTTTGTTGATCGAATGGTTATAGTCGACCGAGACATCAATTCCTTTTCCAGAGGCTTTACCCACGTTTACTAGCGGAGTAGCCCATAATCCCATGGAGGTAGGGATGTCCGCCCTCGATTGCAAGATATTTGTCCGTTCCTCCTTATATAGGTCGGCCAAAATCTCCATCTTATTGTCAAACAGGCCGATTTCAATACCCAGATTGGTTTTATAGGCGATCTCCCATCCAATTTCAGAGTTGGGATAATTGCCTACCCGTACGCCTGTCCGTCCTTTCCCAAAATCATAACCGGTGGTGAATCCGCCACCGCCACCAATAGCCACCTCAGACAGATAGAAGAACCGGTCGCTTCCAATCTCGTCGTTTCCAACCAATCCATAGGTGCCGCGGAATTTCAGTTTTGAGATGAAGGGATTCGTGTTCAGGGTTTTCCAGAAGGGTTCGTTTGAGACTACCCAGCCGACTCCGAAAGAAGGGAAGAAGCCCCAGCGGTGGCCTTTGTCGAATTTCTCAGAACCGTTGTATCCAAAATTGAATTCGGTCAGATAACGATCGTCGTAATCGTAGGTGAAACGGCCCGACAGACCCAGGTTTCTGGCCGGAAGGGATTGGATCAGCGAGCTGGCGTTTCCAACCAGCAGGTTGCGCATAATTCCTACCAACATGCCACTCACGCCATGTTTGTTGAATTTCCGGTTGTAGGCAACCGAACCTTCGGCGTAAAAAGAGCTCGAAACCGACTTATATCCAGGAATGTAGTTCAGGTATTCGGTACCGCTGTCCGGGTTCAGTTCCGTCAGCAGATATTTATTATTGATGCGGTCATACTGCCCCACTTCATAGTAGAAGGGATTGTATGAGCGAGACAGGTCGAAACCGGAGTTCCTGGTAGTGTTACCCAGGAGCCGCCCGGTAAGACCTTCCACCCACTGGCCGAAATCCTGCTTCAGTTCCATCTGCACCAGGAGGACAGTCTTGCTCTCTTCCCGGTAACCTTTTACCATCTCGGCATAGGGATTCATATAGGGAGCATCCTCTTGACCTCCGAAGAGAATGTGCTGTACCCCGGTCAGGTTTTCATCGGGCTCAAAATATGCCGGAAAACGTACCGGACTCACCCGGAGGATCTTTCTATAGAGGTCACTCCCACCGCTGATCGGTCCCGAGTAGTCGTCAAAAGTACCATGAACACGGATTATCGCCTCCGTGGACGGAGTGAGATTGATATTGACATTCGACCGGATCAGGATCTTCTTCAGGTCGATGTTGTTGTTGAAGTTGTTCCGCTTGTCCACTTTGAGGATCCCATTATCCTGGGAGAAGGAACCTGCAATGTAGTATCGCGCCACTTTGCCTCCTCCCGAGATATTCATGTTTGCCCGCTGATTCACCGCAACATCCTTGGTAAGCATATCCATCCAGTCTACGGTTGGATAGACATAGGGATTCAGACCGAGAATGGTATTTTCAATCTTGTTATTCGAATAGGGCATCGGCGCCAACGGATTCCGTGTCAGCGCAGCTTCATTGGCCAACTGCATATAGGTGATGGGGTCGGCCATCTCTATCTCCTGTGTTGGAGTAGAGAAGGAGTTTTCGAATCGCAACGACACCTTTACCTTCCCCTCTTTTCCCTCTTTGGTGGTAACAAGGATTACCCCGTTTGCTCCTCGTGCTCCGTAAAGTGCAGTGGCAGTAGCATCTTTAAGAATGGAGAAGCTCTGGATATCGTCGGGATGCAACCTCGACAAGTCGTGGGTAGAGACCTCCACATTGTCGATCAGGATCAGCGGATTTACCTTTCCGGTACCGAACGAGGTGATGCCCCGGATAAAGAAATCTGCGTTGTCCTGACCGGGCTCTCCACTGGTCTGATAGGATATCATTCCGGCGATTCTTCCCGAGAATGCGGTGGTAAGGTTACTTGAAGGTACATGCAACTCCTTGGTGTTCACTGTCTCGATGGATGAGATAACGCTCTCCTTCTTCTGTTTTCCAAAAGCCACGATCGTCACCTCATCCAGCTCATCGGCCAACGGATACATAGAGACCTCCAAGTAGGTCTTGTCACCAACCTCAATAGTCTGGGATTGCATTCCGACAAACGAGAAGACCAACTTGTCGGAAGTCGACACCCGTATTTCAAACGTACCGTCCATGTCCGTGGTTACACCTCTTGTAGATTTTTCCACAAGAATCGTAACACCCGGCAAAGGCTCATTGGTCTCTGCTTCTATTACCTTACCCTTTACGGTTACCTGACGCTGTGCAAGCACACATAGTGGAAGAAATAGAAACGTAATCAATAATAGTTTCGCTTTCTGTTTCATCTTTCTTTGTAGCTTATTAAATTTAAAATTACACCTGATGGTTAATTTTTTTCTTCATCGCAATACACCGGAGTAGCTTCACCTCCTCAATATCAGCACCCAGTCATTCTCATTACCGGGATTGCCTGGAGGGTCGAAGGTCATATCACCCTTCCCAGCCTTGATCCCCTTTTGAAATGGTCGCATGTCGGCCGTTTCCACTCCGTCAACCCACCATTTTCCGGTAGCAGGGTTGAACCAGTAAGCTTTCAGTCGCCCCTTCAGCTTTCCGAGGTCTAGTCGGAACTCTTTACCTGCTGCGGTATAGACCATGGCCCAACTTCCGTCGTTCCCGCGCATCGCCGTAATCCTGTCAGACCGGCCATCTTTCCTCGAAGCGGAAGCACCTCCTCCATCGCCGTCACCCCGGGTATTGCCATCACCTACCGTCTCTCCCTGGTCCCCCAGGATAAGGCCCTGATCAGGCGTTCTGCCCAGAAACTGTTTATCGCTCCAGATTTCCCTGACGGCATAGTACAGATAGCCCATCTGGGTAAGACCCGGCAGGTCGAGATATTGACGCCAATTGTCTCTCGGAAATTGCCACGCATCAGAACCGTAAGTGTGTCCAAACCCTCCCGAAAGAACTGTCTGCCATGCCTGGTACCTGACACCCCAGTCGGTAATCGGCCCTTCGTACCTTCCTTCGCAAAGCCAGGTCGGCTTGACGGGACTCAATCCATAATCATTCGGCACGGAGGTAACCTGGTCGTAAGGAGTGTCCTGGATAGAGTTGAATGAAAGCCAGGGTTCATCGTGGAACCACTCCGAAGAGTTGGGCGCCCACTTCCTCGGATGGAACGAGATAAGCGGATCTTTCTCCCCTGCTCCACCTTTTACACCGTCGGCAATACCTCTGCCCATTGCCGAAAAAACGGACCTATAGTCCAGTTTGCCATATACGGCAGACCTGTCTCCGCCAACCATCCAGACTATATTTCGGGCTTCACTATAGCGCCGGCCAATCCAGAATCCATACTTGTAGGCATTCTCCTCATTGAAAATGATGAACCGGTTGGGCTTTCCGTTATATTCCCCCGTAAACCAGTCGCCCCACGCAGGATGGAGGACCACATACATCCCCATCTCATTTGCCTTGGCAATCACAAAATCGAGGTGATCCCAGAAATCATACTCTTCGGGAGATTGTGGATCGTTACCAGGTGTGACTATCGGTTGAAGCGGATCGGGGAGCCCGGCTTCGTTGAATTGAAAGGCATAGTCACCGTAATAGTTCTTTCCCAGCTCCTCCAACTCAAGATCAAGTGCAATCGTGGATATTGCATTCAGCTTTTTGCGCTTCAGATCGGTCAGGAGATACTCAACATCCTCTCTTGAACCGTTTCTGAGCAGCTTCCAAACGGTAAAGCTGTTGAGAAATACCGGCGATTCATTCTCCGTCGCCAACAGATGAGGATTCTGCCTGCTGACTCGAAGGGGTTTTACATGATTGTTATCTGACGCTGGAAATGCCTGGGAGAAGACCATCCAGCACAACAGAACCAAACCACACCGGTTCAGTACTCCTCCCACTCTTCTACATATACCCATTTTATACAAATTTTTAAGAAATAATAACTTTTAACCAAATAGGCTTACCGGCTCCTACTACTAACCGTCAGGCCGGCAAGTCATTGACCATAATATTTTCCAGTACCATGTTTACGCGAATAGTGTTTTTCTGCCAGTGAGCTATTCATGGAATAGTGCCGATTCAACGTATGTGAAAAGTAGGCAATTTTCGACACCTGTTCAAGGACCGCAGCATGGAATACCGCCTCTGCCACAGACTCCCCCCATGTAAAGGGACCATGGTTTTTAACCAGCACGCCGGGAATCTGCAGAGGATCGAGCAGACCGGAAGTGAACCTCTCGACGATCACATTACCGGTCTCCCTTTCGTAGTCGCCCCTGATCTCTTTATCGGTCATCTCTCTCGTACAGGGAACATCGCCTGCAAAATAATCTGCATGTGTTGTCCCCAATAGCGGAATATCGGTGCCAGCCTGCGCCCACGAGGTTGCAAACTCGGAATGGAAGTGGGCTATTCCTCCTATTTCAGGAAAAGCCTTGTACAGCACCAGATGCGTGGGGGTATCGGACGAGGGTTTCAGCCGACCCTCCACAATCCGCCCTTCAAGGTCGACCACCGTCATATCCTCGGGGCTCATCATATCATATGCAACACCCGACGGTTTGATGATCACCAGACCCTTCGCCCTATCGATGGCACTTGCATTTCCCCAGGTAAAAGTGACCAGCCCGGACTTTACCAGTTCCATATTGGCACTGTATACACTCAGCTTGTAATCCTCAACCATAAAGCAACACCTTTTCGGCTTACGTAATCGCCAGTACCTGCTCCCTTACATTATCAATCTCCAAAACCTTCTTCCAGTCGGGTTTGAATATCTCATCTATTCCCCTGACGATGGCCTTGTTGGCCGCATCCGAGAAGACTGCCCCGGGGATCTGATCAAACAGTACGGCCAGCTGTATGTGCAGATGTCCCAGCAGAAAATCGCGGGCAGCATCGGCTGGAACTCCTTTTCGGATTACCTCGTCCAGTCCCTGTCTTATCACATAGATACAGGTTGAAGATAACGTCTCAACCAGACCGGGCTCCAGAATAGCCATCTGTTCCACGGTTATCCTGTGCGCCACAGATATGGGGGCATACATTTTTGTTGCAATCTCCAGGCCCAACTGGTAATCCGACTCCTCTCCGGCCATCAGGGCGCACACCATCGACTGCTTGGCCAGTGTACCGCCAAAATGATCCTGGTGCGCCTCCAGTGTAGGTTCCCAGTTAAAAATGGAGGGATGGGAAGGATGTGCCAGAAAATAGGCTATGTCGGGACGATGGTACAGCTTGCCGGCAAAGGGTGCGGCAGGATCAAGCGTAATCAGCAGGGAACCCCTCTTCATCATCCGGACAATTCCGGGCGAAGCCAATTCGATGGCCACATCGGTATGGCCAATATCACCACGTCGGCATCCCGCGATAACCTGATCAGAGTCGGCACAAGCAATGCCCAGCGTTTTCACTCTCTCCCTTCCGGCTTCGCTAACCTCCAGGTAAGCGATATCATAAGGTTCATCCTTCAAGTTTCTGGAAATACGCATCCCCATCTTGCCCCCTGCGCCGATAATCGTTATCTTCATCATATGTTACACTTTATTTTTTAGTCAAACTCTTTCAGGTCGATCAACTTGCCTCTCCTGGCCGATTCATAGGAGGCCCAGATCAAACGGACTGTCTCCAGATTGTCTTCACCGCTATTCTCGGCTCTCCCTTTTCCCATTATGGCATCCAGGATATTCCGGTTGATATGGATTCCGCTTTCGTGGTTCACGATATAATCGGGATCGGCCCAATCGTAATAGGGTATCTCAATTTTTTCCGTTCGGGTCCCCTCGGCCGTTGTTACGCTGACGGCAAACGATCTTCCCGGTCCAAGGGCAAGACTCCCCTTTTCACCTTCAACCAGCAGATTCACAGTTGAAAACATATCATGCTCCACGATCGATGCATACGACATTTCAGCATAAAGGGGCATCCCGTTGGCCATCTCCATCATCACCACTGCCACATCCTCACCCCGGATCTCTCGGTTAACGGTCTTGCACTGGCACCATAACTTTGTAGCCTCGCCGAACAGGAAGCGGCAGATATCCAGCACGTGCGACCCCATGTCGGTAAGAATGAAGTGGGGGAGTTCTCTCAGGAAAGGCTGATTGTCGAATACGGGAAATCCCGAGAGAAACGACACCCTCGCCTTAAAAGGGTTTCCGATAATACCCGAGTCCAAGATCTCCTTCACCCGTCTTAGCGGAGCCTGCCAGCGGAAATTCTCATGTATATAAAGAGAGGCTCCTGCATCTCTGCACTTCTCCACCATCTTTTTTGCCGTTTCCCAGTCCGACGCCATTGGCTTCTGGCAGATTATCTCTTTTATTCCGGCATCGACCGCCATCTCCACAAATTTGTAATGGGTATCGACGTCGGTAATGATATCCACAAAATCAATCTTCTCACTGTTGAACATCGCTGCGGCATCATCATATACATGCCCAATCTGGAATTTCCTTGCCAACGCTTCCGCTTTCGATCGGGTCCGGTTATAGAGGGCTACAATCTCCACGTCGGGGATCTCGCTCCAGGCTCCAATTTGAAATTGGGACCAGAATCCTGCGCCAAGAACGGCTAACTTCAATTTTTCCATCTGCTAAAAATCAATAAGATAATTGCTTCAAATAGTTCATACTGTTGATTGCCCATTCATTTTCCCGGGCAATCGTATCTTCGAGGGTAGGGCCGAAGGGTGTCCATAGTTCCAATATCGCACTGCGACATTTCCCCAGGGCAGTCAAATTGCGGAACAACCCTGCAATGTCGAGCTTCCCTTCTCCGGCCGATGCTCCGTTTACACAAAATCCCATCTTGTGGTCCAACCTCCTGATGACAAAATCCTTCACATGCAGATTCAGGGTGTAGGGTGACAGGGTGCGGATAACTTCGTCCATCCCTTCGGGGACACCCAAGGAGTTGACCGTATCGAGGCATATTCCCACATTGGAGGAGTTACATCCGGCAATAATAGCTAAAAGATCTGCACATCTGAGCCGGTCGTGATTTTCAAGTGCCAAGCTAACTCCCCTCTCTTCCATTAGAGGTATTGCCGGCCTGATCATCTCGATTACTCTATCGGGGGAAGGTTCGAATCCAACGTCATCGATGACGAAACGCAACAGGTCTGCATGCAGAATACCCGCTATCTCTGTATACAACCTTAACCGATCCGAAGTTAGTCCTTTCGCCCCCACTTCCAACCTGACACCTCTCTCCCTGGCGAACAGGTAGAATCGGAGTAACTCGTCCGGAGAGTAATCATCAAGTGGAACATTATCAGCAAATTGAACCACATCAGCCTTCAGATCAGCCGCTTTCTCAATCAAGTCAAAAGCGGACATGGCGATTTTATTCACATATCCTGGAACACCGATTGACCAGGTATAGGTGTAGCTTCCAATCCCTATATCTATCTTGCGGTTCATTTATGCGTAGCGTGAATAGACAATCAGAGCCAAACCGACAAGGTAAAACAGAAACATCAATGTCAACAACCGGTTTGTCCCTTTCGGGGCATCCTTGAACTCTTTCCAGACTACGATTCCCCATAATGCCGCCACAATGGGAGCTCCGTTGCTCAACCCGTATGCGATGGCAGGTGAGGCAGCGTTGGCCGACATCACACTCAACACCTGTCCCGCACACCAGATCATGCCCCCCAGCATGCCTATCAGGTGAGTCTTTCCAGAAGCCTTGCAATAATCCTTCATGGCAACCCTCTCTCCTTCTACAGGATGACGCATGAAACAGGGGTTGAAAAGAAGTGTGCTGACAAGAGCGCCCAATGCAAAAAAGAGCACTGAAGTATAGGGAGTAAGGGCCCCTCCGGTGTATAAAGGAGAGATATCGGTACTGATTGACATCATCACAAAGCGGTAGAAAAAAGCGATAAAGATACCGGCGGCCAGTGAATAGATCACCCCTTTCGTGCTTTTCTGCTGCGACACGGCCCTTCTCTTATAGGATAACATACTGTGGATGATTGCGACAACAATGACCGCGCATCCCGTAAAGAGCCAGACCGGATCTCCTTCCGGCTTCCCAATGTAGTTGACCACGATACCCAATATCCAGCCAATCCCCCCACCGATGGGAAAAGCGACAGCCATCCCTGTGGTGGCAATCCCTGCCGTAAGGAGCAACGTCCCCAGGTTCCAGATAAAGCCCCCCAGCATTGCCGGCAACATAAAGCGGATCTGCGCCTGCGCAATATCCTGCAGAAAAGTTCTGTTGGAAGGATCAATGCTTCCAAGAGTAAATACGGAGAGAAGTGAGAAAATCAGGATACCAATGGTAAAATCCCAATAAAACAGCTCGAAACGCCAAGGTTGTCTTATAACATTTCGTGTGTTTTGCCATGATCCCCAACAAACCATCGCCAGAAAACAGAGCGTGATGGCTAAAAAGTAGTTATGCACTTCAAACATGGTACAATATGTTTTTATTAAGTCTTCAGGTACTAAACTGGAATACGGTATACGTATTTGCTATGTTTATGCATGCAAATATAGTCATTATAAATATACATATGCAAGAAAAAACGACTTTTTTTTAAAAAAAAATACCCGGACTGTATCGGCAAGTTGCAACCGATGCAATCGGAACAATCCAGAGAGAGATGAAGGAAAAGGGGATCAACCCGGAAAGGCAAACACCCTCCGGTTGTAGGGTGCAGGGCCTCTAGACCCTTTGATGAATTGCGGGAGATATGATGACTATCCCTTAAAAATAAAGTAAACCGCCAGTACCAGCAAAGCAAAGCCTATCAGGTGATTCATCTTCAATGGAGCATGAAAGGCGAACGAGGAGAAGATTACAAACACCATCAATGTAATAACCTCCTGAATAACTTTCAGCTGTACCAGCGAGAATACACCTCCGTTCCCCTCAAAACCAATCCGGTTGGCCGGAACCTGAAAGCAATATTCAAAAAAGGCGATCAGCCAGCTGAAGAGAATGACACCAAGCAACGGAAGCTTACTGAACCAGGCGTTTTCGGCAAGTTTGAGATGCCCATACCAGGCAAACGTCATAAAAATGTTGGAGCAGACCAATAGTCCTATTGTGAGAAGATAATTCATAACCTTGCTTAAAAAAATCGGGCGCAAAAGTAATGAAAATACCAATCCGATGTTTTCAACAGGTGAAATTAATTTTCTGGCTGGGAATCACGCCAATCCCCGGCAAATCCTTAGCTACAATTTTTCCGTTCAACAACTGCGAACCCTCAAAACAATCGTTGGTAATCAGCAGTGCGCCGTCCAGGTCAACAAAATCCATTCCCGCGCAAAGATGTGAAGCGGCAGAGATGGCACAAGAGGTTTCGGTCATGCACCCCATCATCACCTTCATTCCCATGGCTTCTGCAACTTGGCGCATCCTCCAGGCTTCACGCATGCCGGTACACTTCATCAGCTTGATGTTGATTCCGGAGAAGACCCCTCTCAACCGTTCGAGATCGGCCAGCCGCTGCACCGATTCATCCGCAAAAATGGGCAAGGGACTCTCCTCCGTCAGCCGGGCAATACCATCCAGATCCTGTTTGGGCATCGGTTGTTCCACCATCACCACCCCCTGCTCTTTCATCCAGTAGATCATCTCCAGCGCCAAATGTCGGTCGGCCCAACCCTGGTTGGCATCTACCGCCAGCGGCAAATCGGTGACTGAACGGATAGCACTGATCATCCGTCTGTCGTCCGGGCCACCCACCTTGACTTTCAATATATTGAACTCTCCTGTCGCCTCCCGTGTCTTTTCCCTAACCATCTCGTCGCTGTCGATTCCGATGGTAAAAGTGGTGTCCGGAACATTCTCCAGGCTCAATCCATACCGCATATAGCAGGGTAAACCGCTCATCTTTCCGGCCAGATCATGCAGTGCTATATCAACTGCGGCTTTGGCTGCCGTATTGCCGGGCGCGATGGTGTCGACATACTCCAGCAGCTCGTCGATATTTTCAGGTCTGGAAAAGGCCGACAGATCCACCTTTCTCAGAAATTGGATGACCGAGGCCTGCGTTTCTCCCAGATAAGGCGGCAGTGATGCCTCGCCGTAGCCCGCAACCCCCTCACATTCGATCCGGGTAAGGACCACCGGTGTGGTGTTGCGTGAAAAGCCCGATATGGTAAAGGTGTGACGAAGTTCGAGGTCATAAGGTGCCCAGTACAGTTTCATTGCAGTGGTGCCATTTATGGTTGGTAAAAGGGATGGTTCAATATCCGGTCGATACCTGGCCGCTCTTCCTGCCCTACAATCCTCCGGGCACAGAGGTAACGGCCCGCATTGAAGCTGTCGTAGAGCGGATCGACAGGGTCTAAACTGGCCAACCTGACATAGTCGGAGGCATGGATAAACCGTTTCTCACCGATATGGATGGCTACATGTACTACTTTGTTTTCATCCTGTCCGAAAAAGAGCAGGTCACCCGGATGCAACCCCGAAAAGTCGCTCCTATGATCCACCGGGATTCCGATCAGTACCTGCTGTGAGGCGTCGCGTGGAATGATCAAGCCATAGAGAAGAGAGACCAGCCTGGTCAATCCGCTGCAGTCGAGTCCCGTGGAGGAGGTGCCCCCCCAAACATAGGGAACCCCCATGAACCGCATGGCTGTCGCCACAAGGGTATCTGGTGTCAGATCGCTCTCCTGCAGCCAGTCCGACATCAGGACAGCATCGCTCTTGCGGATATATCCTTCCCGTCCGTCGGGATATGCTACCCGGTAAAACTGATCCGTTTCACCGGTCAGAAGCAGCTGGTTGCCAATCACAAGGCTGGAGACTGTCTGTGAAAGGTGGTCAGGATTCTCGTAGGCAAAACCATATATCGCCGTCACTATCACTTTCTGTCTCCGGTTAAAATCGCGCCACTCTGTTCCGCTCATCGGTTTTAAGCCCTCCGAGACCCAACCGATGTACCCATCCGGTGTCTGGACACGACGCCACCCTCCCTTCACATCGAGCAGCCTGACTGGCGTGCCGAGCAAAATTTCAGACAGCACCTCACTGGCGTGGGAGTTACTGGCCTGCAGCTTTTCAACCGGATTGTAGATCACCCCCCAAAGATTCTCCCCAACCACTTCGTCGGGCAACAGCCGGATCCGGGTGGCAATCCCAGCCGTTTCCGACAAGATTTCACGGTATGCATCGCGGCTGGTGGTCTCGCCATACAGTACCGGCCGCTCCTGCTCATGAATGACCTTCAAGTCGAACAGCTCCACCCGGCCGTCAGGCACATATTTTTCCCTGATCCGGTCTATGACGCTTTGAATAATATCCATTTGAATCATAATGCGCAAAAGTTATGCTTGATACTTGCCAGCGAGAATTATCCTCAGCCGAAGAGATAATCGGAAGGCGAAATTACGACTTTTATTCCATTTGAAGAATGATGTGAAAAAAATTAGCGTAAAATACCGATTTTCATTATCTTTGAGCTCAACCTGGGAGGATGAGAAGCGATGAGAACAAGAATCTGGAATGGCCTGCTCTACCTGCTGATCGGAATTTGTTGCGGAGAACCGGCAGCATTTGGAGAGCCCCGGAAGAATCAATCCGAAAAAGGAGAAACAGTAACAATGAGTACCCGCCAATACCCCGCCAGCGAAGCCGGAAAACTTGCGGAGAGCCTCAGACGAAAAGGCATTTCCGATGAAAGGGTGTTGACCGCTATCGCTAAGGTTCCTCGACATCTCTTTATCGACGAACGCCTGGCGGCGTATGCCTACCTCGATCGTCCCCTGCCCATCGAAAAGGGGCAGACCATCTCGCAACCCTACACGGTAGCTTTCCAGACAGAACTGTTACAGTTGAAACCGGGCGAGAAGGTTCTGGAGATCGGAACCGGAAGCGGATATCAGGCAGCCATACTCTGCGAGATGGGGGCCGAGGTTTACACCATTGAGCGCTACGAGGAGCTGCACCGGCGGGCGAAAGAGAGATTGAACAAACTGGGCTACTATCCTCATCTTTTTTTCGGAGATGGCTTCGAAGGACTACCCCTCCATGCCCCTTTCGACAAAATCCTGGTTACTGCCGCCCCCGAAAAGATTCCCCGAAAACTGATCTATCAACTCAGGATCGGTGGATGGATGGTGGCTCCCATAGGCGGAAGAGAAGGGCAGCAGATGATGGTAATTAAACGGACCGGCAAAGAGAGATTCATCGAGTCGGAACATGGTGATTTCATTTTTGTCCCGATGGAGGAGGGTACGGAAAAATAAATTACACTACCTTTGCCCTTTCCTATTCCGAATAAAAAAATGAACAGGCAAAGAGAAGTTTCAACCCGGGAGACATTCCGTTTCAAGCGATTCGCCCGAAAGTCGTACAGCATCTTCAACAGCATTCGCAAGACTGTCACCATCGGCGTACTGGCCGGCTCAGCATTGCTAAGTGCTCACGCTGCATCGGTCGAGCCGCCGGAGAGGGCCGGCATACAGTCAAAACCGGATACCATTCCCGACAAAGAGCTGGACGAGGTGGTAGTTACCGCTTCGAAAGCCCAACTGCCGCTGAACATGACAGCCAGGCAGGTTACGGTAATCACCAGCAAGGAGATTGAACGGTCACCCGTAAGAAGTGCGGAGGAGCTCCTCAACTACGTACCAGGTGTAGATATCCTGCAACGCGGACCGCACGGCGTACAGGCGGACATCTCCCTTCGGGGCGGCTCATTCGACCAGGCTGCCATTCTGCTAAACGGCATCAACCTTACAAATCCACAGACCGGCCACTACAGCTTCGACATCCCCATCAACCTTTCAGATATAGAGCGGATCGAAATTATTCAGGGAGCCTCATCACTGATTTTCGGCGCCAGTGCATTTTCCGGTGGAGTAAACATCATCACCCGGAACGACAGGCAATCGAACTTTTTTGTCAAGACCGAAGGGGGGATGCATGGCCTGTTTGGTGCCGAGACACGGGGAGCAGTCAAAACGGAGAGATCGTTACACCGGATGTCGGCTGGCTACAAACACTCCGACGGATACATCAGGAACAGCGATTACAATATTGTCAACCTACTGTGGCAAAGCCGGTTCAATATTGAAAGTTCAACCGTCGACATCCAGGCAGGAATAAATGAGAAGCGATATGGCGCCAACACATTCTATTCCGCTGCATATCCCGACCAATATGATGATACCCGCGGGGTGTTTGCATCGATAAGGGGCGAGACGGTCGGGAAGATGAAATTCATTCCCCAGCTCTACTGGAGCAGACACTATGATATATATCACCTTTTCAGGCCCGGCACCCCCGATGTACCATCGTGGTACGGAGGACCCAACTATCATCGCAGCGACCTCTTCGGGCTTAACCTCAATATGCAGTACGCCTCCCTGGTTGGCATCACAAGCATAGGAGGTGAATTTCGCAACGAGGGTATCGTGAGCAGCAACTTGGGGCGACCGATGCGCCGGCCATCGGGCAACTATACCAAATGGGACAACCGGTCGAACATCAGCCTCTTTGCAGAACACAACTTTGTATTCAACAAGGTGACACTCTCGGCAGGAGGACTCTACAACTACAACAGCGCGCTGGCCGACACTCTCAATGCCGGCGGATTCTATCCTGCAGTGAACATATCCTGGCGCCTCAACGACGCCTCAACCCTCTTCGCATCCTGGAATAGATCTACCCGCATGCCTACCTTTACCGACCTCTACTATAATGCAGGGAAACATCGAGGATTTTCGGGATTGACACCGGAGTATTCACAATCGGTTGAAACCGGGTGGCGATTCAGGAAAATGGGAGTTACGGCAGGATTGAATCTCTTTTACTCCATCGGCGACAACCTGATCGACTGGACATATGACGCTTCGGATGGGCTATACCACGCCCGGAACCTTGCATCACTCGGCACTTACGGAGCAGGGTGGGAGCTGGCCCTGGAACTGAAACGCTGGCTGGGAGAAAAACACCTCCTGCAGTCGATACAGATGGGCTATCAGTACATGATGCAGGAAAGTGGCGAGGCGACGGCCAACAACCCCATTTCGGCTTACGTATACAACTACCTGAAACACAAGTTCAGTACCGGAATCCAACACCGGTTGGCCAACAACCTCACGCTGTCGTGGAACCTGCGATGGCAGGAACGTAAAGGGGGTTACCTGAGTTTTAATCCGGAAACAGGTGAGGAGATTCCAGCCCCATTCAAACCTCACTGCCTGGTAGACGCCAAAGTCAACTACGATTTCCGGCAGATCGATTTTTACCTCAATTTCAACAACTTGTTCAACACCAGCTACGTTGATTTAGGAAACATTCCCCAACCTGGATTCTGGCTCTCCGGAGGGATAGGAATCAGAATACAATAGTTAATAATTCATAAATTATTTAATCTTTATAGTATTATGTATTGCATAGTATTATCCTAAACACTAATTTCGTACCGTCGATGGAATTGTTGTACCCATAAATTGTTCTTACATGATCAAACTTAAGAAAATAAACAAATCGTACAGTACGGATGCCCTCTCCCTGCATGTTCTCAAAGATATTGATCTGGAGATCGGTGCAGGCGAATATCTATCCATCATGGGAGCCTCCGGTTCCGGTAAATCGACGCTGCTGAATCTGATGGGGATCCTAGACAGCTACGATTCTGGAGAGTACTACCTCAACGGAACTTTGATCAAGAACTTGACCGAGACGCAGGCGGCCAGGTACCGCAATGAACTGATCGGATTTGTTTTCCAGTCCTTCAACCTGATCAACTTCAAAAATGCATTGGAGAATGTGGCACTGCCGCTCTACTACAAGAACATTAGCCGGAAAAAACGGAACATCATTGCAATGGAGCACCTCGACAAAATGGGATTAAAGGAGTGGGCACACCATCTGCCCAGCGAGTTGTCCGGCGGTCAGAAGCAACGGGTTGCCATTGCCCGGGCCATGATCTCCAATCCCAAGGTGATCCTTGCCGACGAGCCTACCGGTGCACTCGACAGCCAAACCACCATCGAAGTGATGGAGCTCCTCTCCGATCTGAACCGGCAAGGCATCACCACCATCATCGTCACCCACGAGCAGTCGGTTGCCGATGCGACCAACCGGATTATCCGGTTAAAAGACGGAAGGATAGAGTCCGAAACCAGAAAGGAGGGCCTGTACGCCCCCACCTCATCCCTGATCCATAATTACTGATTGAGATGAACGATCAATTGCAGGAAATAGTGCAGACCCTGCGCAAGAACAAATTGCGTACGGCGCTCACCGGACTATCCGTTTCGTGGGGCATATTTATTCTTATCGTTCTGTTGGGGGCGGGGAACGGATTGAAAAACGGTGTCATGGAAAATTTCAGCGAAAGGGCGATAAATCGTATCACACTTTGGTCAGGAACAACCTCCATGGCTCACAACGGACTGAAATCGGGACGCAACCTCCAGTTTGCGGACAAGGAGGTCGACCTTATCCGGAACAGCGTGAACGAAAGCAGGTTGATTGCAGCCCGTATCGACAGAACACAAACCTTTTCGTTCGGAGCGGAATATGGATCGTACAATATCAGGGGAGTGATGCCGGACTACATGGAGATCGAGAAACTGGTGATCAAACCGGGAGAAGGCCGCTTCATCAACGGATTGGACGTAAAGGAGAAGAACAAGATCATCATTTTGGACAGGAAAATTGCAGAAACCCTCTTCAAGGGAGAAGAGCCGTTGGGAAAACATATAAAGGTGGGCGACCTGATGTTCAAGGTAGTAGGAATCAACAGCAAGAAAGAGCAATATGGTACCCCTTCGGGATATGTCCCATTCTCTACCGCACAGGCCATCTTTAATCCGAACAAGAAATTCAGCCAGATCACCTTCACCGTGGACGGATTGGAGACCAAGGAGGAGAACGATCGGTTTGACCAATCGCTGCGCAACCTGTTGGGAAGAAGTCTCAATTTCAATCCCGAAGACAAGCAGGCTCTCTGGGTATTCAATGCCCAGGCGGAGTATATTGAAACGCAAAAGATCTTCGGCGGTATCACCCTGTTTGTCAGCATCATCGGCATACTCACCCTCATTGCGGGGATTGTCGGCGTAAGCAACATCATGCTGGTCTCCGTAAAGGAGCGGACGCGGGAGATCGGTATCCGGAAAGCGATCGGCGCACCACCGGTCTCCATTCTCAAAACGATCATCCTGGAGTCGCTGATTATCACTGCCATCTTCGGATATATCGGAATGATGCTGGGTATCGGGCTAACCGAACTGATCAACTTCGTGATGGAGCAGTCCGCCAACGGAAAGGCGGCTACCGACGAGGTACAGATGTCGGTATTCAGGAACCCAACCGTCGACATCGGCTATGCCATCTTTGCCACGGTGGTCCTGATCGTCTCGGGGATCATTGCCGGATATCTGCCGGCCCGCAAGGCAGTCAAGATAAAACCGATAGAAGCAATGCGCCAGGAGTAATGGCCCGAACCCAAGGTATGACAAGAGAAAAAAGTAACAACAAGATGCAACAAGAGAAGCCGGTCCAAGTACCGAAAAACTCCCTTTGGGGACGACTGGGCAGGGCACTGTTCGATCTCGACCGTTGGCATGAGATATGGGTGACCATCACCCACAACAGGTCCCGCAGTCTCCTTACGGCGTTCGGGGTATTTTGGGGAATGTTCATGCTGGTATTGATGGTTGGAGCAGGAAATGCATTGAGTAAAGGTATCTCCTCCCAAGTGGAAGGTTTTGCCAGCAACTCCTGCTTTTTCTGGACTGGAAATACGTCCGAACCCTACAGGGGTTTTCGCAAGGGACGCCGGTGGGACATGCTCAACAGCGATGTGGAGATTATCCGGAACAAGGTGCCTGAAGCGCAATACCTCTCTCCCATGCTCTTCGGTTCGTCGGGCGACAAGAACGTGGTCCGCGGCGATAGAGGGGGCTCCTTCCGGGTAAAAGGGTGTTATCCCGAATATGACCTGATCGAGAAAAGCAAGATCATCAGCGGAAGATTTATCAACGACATCGACATTGCCGAAAACCGGAAGGTATGTATTATAGGTGAACGCGTATACGAGGTACTGTTCCAGACCGGAGAGGATGCCATCGGAAAACTGATCAAGGTGAACGGCATCTATTTCAAGGTGATCGGCGTTGCCCGGAGAATGGCCAACGCAAGCATTGGCGGATCAACCGACGAATCGGTCATCCTTCCCTTCACCACCATGCAGAAAGCATTCAATCAGGGCAACGTCATCCACTTTCTAGGCGCCACCTCACAGCCGGGAGTAAGGGCAAAGGTAGTAGAAGATAAAATCAAGGAGACGCTCAAAAGCATACATCAGATCAGTCCGGACGACAAGGAGGCCGTCTCCTCGATCAATATCGAAGACCAGTTTACCATGTTCAACAACCTCTTTATCGGCATAAACGCGCTGATATGGATCGTGGGACTAGGAACACTGTTTGCCGGAGCGGTCGGCGTCAGCAACATCATGCTGGTAACGGTCCGCGAACGAACCAAGGAGATAGGCATCCGCCGTGCATTGGGCGCAACGCCACAGAACATCATCGGTCAGGTACTGACAGAGAGCATTGTGCTTACCGTGCTGGCCGGCATTGGTGGTATTGTGCTGGGGGTTGGACTCCTCTCCGCGGTCGGAGTCGCCTTAAGCCAGGGTGATCAATTTTTCAAGGATCCCCAGATCGGATTCGGCATGGCGGTGGGTTCACTCTCGATTCTCCTGGTCATCGGCACCTTTGCAGGATTCATTCCGGCCCAGCGGGCAATGATGATCAAACCCATCGAGGCAATCCGCGAAGAATAATCTTGAACATCAGAATAACTTAAACATCTAACGATAACTCAAATGAAGAAAGTACTCAAAATTTCCGGGCTGGTTCTCCTGGGACTATTGGTGATCTGGACGTTTATCTTTTTATACAAGAAATCGCGTCCAAAAGTAAAGACCTACCAGATTGAAACCGTTACGAAAAACAACATTGAAAAACGGACGGTCGCAACCGGAAAGGTACAGCCGCGAAACGAGATCCTGATCAAACCGCAAATGTCGGGCATTATCTCGGAGATCTACAAGGAGGCGGGCGAACAGGTGGTTGCCGGAGATATTATCGCCAAAATACAGGTAATTCCCGATATGGTCAACCTGAGCAGCGCCGAATCGCGTGTGGAGAGGGCTCGACTTTCCGCCGACCAGAGCAGAAGCAATTACGAACGCGACAAAAAACTGTTTGAGACACAGGTCATATCGAAAGAGGAGTTTGAGAAAACCCAACTCCAGTACCGGAACGACCAGGAGGAGTTGCGGGCAGCCACCGATAACCTGAGCCTGGTACGCACGGGGATTACCCAGAGTTCGGCCAAGTACAGCAATACCCTTGTCCGTGCAACCGTAAGCGGAACGATTCTCGACATTCCCGTGAAGGTTGGCAACTCGGTAATCCAGTCGAACAACTTCAACGATGGTACCACCATTGCATCGGTGGCAGACCTCAACGATATGCTTTTCATTGGAAAGATCGATGAGACCGAGGTGGGAAAACTCTCTGCCGAGATGCCGATGGAGATCACCATCGGGGCAATCCAGGAGAGGAAGATTGCGGCAAGACTGGAGTATGTTTCACCCAAGGGAGTCGAGGAGAACGGAGCCATCCTCTTCGAAATGAAAGCTGCCATGGAGATGCCTACCGATGTCTTTATCCGTGCGGGATACAGTGCCAATGCCGACATTATTCTCGACCGTCGTGACAGTGTGCTCTCCATTCCTGAAAGTTGCATCGAATTCAACAACGATACGGCATTTGTCTACGTGGTGAAAAACGAAAAACCTCAGGAGTTTGAACGCAAGCAAGTGAAGGCAGGCCTTTCCGACGGAATCAATATCGAGATTCTGGAGGGGTTGAAACTGAACGAGAAGGTGCGTGGAAACGAGATCATAGAAACGACGAAGAAGTAAGCGGTATGAGAACATTTATCTTCATAGCAGTTTTCTGCAGTCTGACGGCATGGTCACGGGCACAGCAATATACCCTTGAGGAGTGTATCGAGATAGCCCTGCAGAACAACAGGAACATCAAGCAGCAGGAGCTGGGCAGGGCACAGCGCCAAATAGCCTACTCGCAGGCTCGGAACGATCTGTTGCCCAGTCTGAATGCATCTGCCGGACAAAGCTTTGTCTTTGGTCGGTCCATCGGGATAGACAACACCTACCAGAACACCAACTCGTCCCAGACCTCATTTGGAATTGGTGCCGACATCACCCTCTTTGACGGGTTACGGATGAAATATAACATCGACGCAAAAAGGGCCGACCTGCTTGCTGCCGAGGCCGATCTGGAGAGATTCAGGGACGAGATAGAGATGAGTGTAGCCACAGCTTTCCTTCAGGTACTGCTACAAAAGGAGCTGTTGCAGATTGCCGACGAACAGATCCAACTTACCGACTCCAACATCAACCGCCGAAAGGAGTTGATCCGAAACGGCAAGATGGCACAGGGAGAGATTTATGAACTGGAGGCCCAGCGTGCACGTGAAGAGCAGAACAGGGTACAGGCGGAAAGCAGCCTCAAGCTGGCGTTGCTCGACCTGGCACAGATCATGGAACTGGAAGATTTTTCCACTTTTGATCTATCCGCACCGTCGGTGGAATCGATCATCAATGAAAGCGTGCTGCTCTCAACCTCGGAAATCTTTCAGAGCGCACTACTGACCCGTCCGGAGATCAAGGCTGCCCAATACCGTCTAGAAAGCAGTGAAAAGGAGGTTCTAATGGCCAGGTCGCAGCTCTACCCCTCCCTCTCGTTCGGGGCCAATATCGGGACCGGATACTACAACATGAGTGGCCGCTCCAACGATCCCTTCAGCAGTCAGATCCGGAACAACATGAGCAACTCGGTCGGTTTCAGCCTCCGTATCCCCATCTTCAACAAGTTCCAGATCAAGAACAGCATCCGGTCGGCTGAACTCGCCATGGCAAATAACCGCCTGGAGATCGACAAGGCGAAGATAGAGCTCCGGAAGCGTATCGAGCAGGCCTACCACAACGCACTTGGAGCCGAAAGCAAGTGGAAGGCTACCCAGAAGTCGGAGACAGCGGAAAGGGAAGCATTCCGTTTCGCACAGGAGAAATTCAATAACGGCCGGGCCAACGCCTACGAACTTTTTCAGGCAAAGAGCAACCTTACTCAAACCTTGTCTGATCAGGCACAGGCAAAATATGAATATGCCTTTCGCCTGAAGATCCTGGAATTGTTAAAAAAATAAATTGTTGTAACCGATTCACCAAGGCATACGTCTTATAGATAAACAATAAGAGATTACATTATGAAACAATTTAAATTTGCTACCCTGTTGATTTTTTCTGTTGTCGTTTCAACCGTTGCATCTGCCCAAGGCAACCGCATCACAAACAGAAACTATAGCGTAACACCTTTCACCTCCCTTGAAGTGAATACAGTAGGGAATATCGAGTACATCCCCTCTTCCCATTTCAGTGTAAGTGCCGAAGGGAGTGAAGATCTGATCAACGACCTGACCGTAACTGTACGGAACAACCGGCTCGAGCTTTCGACGAAGAGCAGACTGAAGAAGCTTTTCGGTAGCCGGCAATCCGGAAAACTGACCATACGGATAACTGCCCCTACCCTCAACCATATCGAATCAAACGGTGTAGGGAACATTGAATTGAAAGGGAGCCTCGATTCACCTCAGCTCAAAATCGTCTCCTCCGGTGTAGGAAACATCAGCGCCCCGCACTTTGCTTCAGGGACGCTCGAGATCAGATCGGACGGTGTAGGCAATATCGAGATAAAGGGTACCGCCAACTCGGTATCGGTAGAATCAAATGGTGTGGGAAATGTAAACCTGGCCGACCTGAAATCTTCACAAGTCCATGTTGAATCGAACGGAGTGGGAAATGTAACGTGTCACGCCACCGAATCACTGGAGATCAACTCCAACGGAGTGGGCAGTGTCATCTATTACGGCAATCCCAAAACCAGACAGATCAGCCGAAACGGAGTTGGAAAAGTAAAGGCAGGAAACTGACGAACAATATACAACACTCTACTTTTAGATTAAACACTAACCGGAAAGCGGGCACTTGTTTGAAAGTGCCCACTTTTTTGTTTACTTCACCATCTTAATCTCCCTCAGCCAGCTCATCACACGGTAGGGCCACTCGTTTACCCAGTCGCCCGTATTACGGAGTCCGTAACCATGCCCGCCGGTGGGATACAAATTCATGGATACCGGCACCTTTGCCTCCTTTAGCGCATAATAGTAGAAGATACTGCTATTCAGCAACCGGTGGTCATCCTGGGTCTGCACGATAAAGGTGGGCGGCGTATTTCCGGTAACTTTCAGTTCGGGTGCGATGGAGAAGTTCTCTCCGTCGAGGTATGCCGGGTAGATCAGGACACAAAAATCGGGCCGCAGGCTCACATTATCAAACCCATCGACCTGAGGATATGTCCGTTCATTAAAGTTGTTGCTCGCCACTGCCGCCAAGTGTGCTCCTGCCGAAAAGCCCATCACGCCGATCCGGTCCGGATCGATATTCCACGCTTTGGCGTGTGACCGGGTGTAGGCGATGGCCCGTTGCAAGTCCTGTAACGGGGCCTGATGTTTCTCAAGTCCCTCGCGCCGGGGTACACGATATTTCACCAGTACGCAGTTAACGCCGTGACTGTTGAACCGCTTGCAAATCTCTGTTCCCTCCAGGTTATAAGCCAGGATATTGTATCCCCCACCAGGATTTACGATGATGGTTGCGCCCGAGTTGTTGTCGGCCGGTGCAGGATAGAAGGTCAGTGTAGGTTCACTCACGTCGCTGATGCGTAGGACCGGACATCCAGCCACCTTGCTACCTGACAGGTCCTCTTTTTCTTTCAATCTCCTTGTCTCTCCGGGTGCACCATCCGGAAAGAGTAGAACAGGTGCTTGTTGTGCCATAACCATTGAGGATAACAGTAAACTGAAAAGGAATAAATATTTCTTCATATTGCCGTAGGTATTATATGTTTCCGATATCTATCGTCCGGTCGTCAGCTGCTGGCTGATCGTGGAGCAAAGATAAAAAAAATTGTTTACAAATAGAGGTAGAAATCCCTTACCAGAGTGGCAAATGCAGGCGAATACCGGTGACGTTCCTCCTCGATAACCAAATCGTTTCCGACAGACTCTCCCCCCGGTCCTGCGGTAAACTCCATCAATACCCGTTTAGGGGGGAGAGTCGGCGTTGGGTATACAACCGTTTCACGTGACAAGCCAAAACCTCCCCTGCTGGCGGCAGCCATAACCAGTTCCCTATCCTGAAAGGGATAGATCAGTGACAGGGTCCCGCTTTCGCTCAGCAACTTCCGGCTGATCGAAAAAAGTTCGTCAGCTGTGAGCGAACCGGCATGTCGTGCACCGGTCCTTCTCAAATCGGGTGAGGGCAGCGAGTTGACAAAAAAGGGAGGGTTGGAGACAATTGCATCAAATTTCCCGGTGACGGTCGACTGAAATTCCTGTAGGGAGAGGGGCAACACCTCGATTCTCCCTCGAAAGGGGGAGCAGATCACATTCTCCCTGGCCTGCATTGCAGCATCGGAATCAATCTCAATGGCGGTTATCGATGCCAATCCGTTTCGCTGCGCCATCATCAAGGCGATCAATCCCGATCCCGTTCCCACATCCAGGATCGAACGGCAACCGCCAATATCGGCCCAGGCACCCAACAGCACCCCGTCGGTGCCCACCTTCATGGCACACCTGTCGTGAAAAACGGTAAATTGTTTAAATTTAAAAGAGTTGCTCCCCATAAACCACAAAAAAGATATTTGGCACGAAATTTGGTGTAAGGATATTTGTATCCGGAAAACAAAAATAGCACATATTCAGTTCTCCGGAAATTAAAAATAGGAATTAACCGTACGACTATTAACAGATATGTTTCAAAATAAATTTACAACTTTAAAACCGGAAGAGAACGACAGCAATGTCATTTCGTTCATTGCCGGAGATCTGTTGGACGGCAGCCAGGATATCGATGAGAACTCCCTGAAGGAGAGCCTACCGATATTGCCGCTGCGCAACACCATCGTATTCCCGGGAAGCGGTCTCCCTATCTCCGTAGGCAGAAGCAAGTCGCTCAAGCTTGTCAGGGCGTTGGGAAAAAGACACCGCTATATCGGGCTGGTCTGTCAAAAAGACAACACCATCGAAGAACCGGAGAAGGATGATCTCTACTCGATAGGTGTGATCGCCGAAGTGATCCGCGTGATCGAACTCGATAAAAATAACCTGAGCATCATTGTTCAGGCAAAGAAGAGGTTTGAATGGACGGAGTTTACGCAGACCGAACCCTTCTTTGCGGCAAACTTCAGGATACTGGAGACCAAGAAGGCCGACAAGGAGGACAAGGAGTACAGGGCAATCCTCGACTCCATAAGAGACTCGATGAACCATATGCTCAACATCCTCGGGGATCCTCCAAAGGAGTTATTGCAGACCATCAACCACGAGTCGTTCACCGGCATGCTGGTCAGTTACAGTGCCACCAACCTGCCGATTGAAAACAGGGAAAAACAGGAGCTGCTGAGTATTAACGACGAGAAAGAGCAGGCGTATCGCTTGCTGATGATTCTCAACCGCGAGATCCAGATACTGGAACTGAAGATGAATATCCAGATGAAAACCCGCGAAGACCTCAGCCAGCAACAGCGCGAATATTTCCTGCAACAACAGATAAAAACCATCCAGGAAGAGTTGGGCGGAAACACCCAACAGATAGAGATCGAGGAGTTCCGGAAGAAAGCCAAAACCAAGAAGTGGAGCAAGGAGGTGGGCGACATCTTTGAGAAGGAGATTGCAAAACTGGAGCGGCTCCATCCGCAATCGCCCGACTACTCGGTACAGTATGGCTATCTGCAGACCATTGTGGATTTGCCATGGAATGAGTATACCAAAGACAACTTCAACCTGAAGAATGCGCAGAAAATCCTCGATCGCGACCATTTCGGCATGGAAAAGGTGAAAGAGCGCATCATCGATCACCTTGCAGTACTGAAGTTGAAGGGCGACCTGAAATCGCCGATTCTCTGTCTTTACGGCCCTCCGGGAGTTGGAAAGACATCGCTTGGCAAATCGATAGCCGAGGCATTGAACCGGAAATATGTCCGCGTTTCGCTGGGTGGACTGCACGATGAGGCTGAAATCCGCGGTCACCGCCGCACCTATATCGGGGCAATCCCGGGGAGAATCATCCAGAGCATACAGAAGGCGGGAAGCTCAAATCCTGTCTTTGTGCTGGACGAGATCGACAAAGTGGGCAACGATTTCAGGGGCGATCCCGCATCGGCGCTGCTCGAAGTGCTCGATCCCGAACAAAACACCGCTTTCCACGACAATTACCTCTCCATCGACTACGATCTGTCGAAGGTGATGTTCATTGCTACGGCAAACAACCTGAACACCATCCCTCAACCCCTTCTCGACAGGATGGAGCTGATAAATGTGGGCGGTTACATCAGCAACGAGAAGGTAGAGATTGCCTATCGCCACCTGGTTCCCAAGCAGCTGGAGAACCACGGTATCAAGAAGAAGGCGTTCAGCATATCGAAACCGGCCCTCAACAAGATTATTGAGGACTACACCCGCGAATCGGGTGTAAGGGAACTGGACAAGAAGATCGCGAAGGTGACCCGGAAGATTGCCCGGAAGATTGCCTCCAACGAAGAGTATCCCAAGGTATTGAAACCTGCCGACGTGCCAGAATATCTGGGCATCGAGGAGTACACCAAAGACCGCTATCAGAGCAATGACTATGCAGGTGTGGTAACCGGATTGGCCTGGACTGCGGTAGGCGGCGAGATCCTCTTCGTAGAGAGTTCGCTGAGTCGCGGCAAGGGGTCGAAATTGACACTTACCGGAAATCTAGGTGATGTAATGAAGGAGTCGGCCATGCTGGCAATGGAGTATATACACGCCAATGCAGACCTGCTGGATATCGATCCGGCCATTTTCGAACACTGGAACACCCACATTCATGTTCCCGAAGGCGCCATGCCCAAGGATGGCCCCTCGGCGGGCATCACCATGGTCACTTCACTGGCATCGGCATACACGCAACGGAAGGTGAGAAAGAAGCTGGCGATGACCGGCGAGATCACCCTCCGGGGAAAAGTACTGCCGGTGGGCGGGATCCGCGAAAAGATCCTGGCTGCAAAACGTGCAGGGATTACCGACATCATCCTCTGCAAGGAGAATGAGAAGGATATCCGTGAAATTAAACCTGAATATGTGGAGGGACTGAACTTCCATTATGTGGAGGATGTGAAGCAGGTGCTGGAGTATGCACTGCTGGACGAGAAGGTAGACAACCCGAAGGTGTTTACCATTCCGGAAGAGAAAGCGTAAGCGGTCCATCGCTGTACCGGAACTTTTTTATTCAACAGAAAATTGGGAAAATTGTGCTGGAAAGGTTAAATTTGTAGAAATTGCGCTTTTAGCTTCGGGATGAATGAGACACTGGTTATTTCATATCATTCTAGCGGTCGCTTTTTTTGCAATTTGTTCCTTTGCCACAGCACAACCCAACGACTGGCGTTCTCACCTGGAACAGCTGGCAGAAGAGGGACTCAACAGTGCCACCATCGAAAACATGTTTCAGGAGTTGACGATGCTGGAGGGCAACCCTATGAACCTGAACAGGGTAACGCTTGAACAGCTGGAGCGGTTTCCACTGGTCAGCAACGAACAGGCGGCGCACATCATCGAGTTTCTGGAGAAGAACCGTCCGCTCTACACCGTATTTGAACTCCGGAATGTCCCCTACCTCGATTTCAACACCGTAGAGTTGATTCTCCCCTTCTTTTTTGTCGGTGAAACCGAAGAGGAACTGTTGACGGTGGAGCAGATGCTCGACCGTGGTCGGCATGAAGTGCAGTTCAGGCTGGACAAGACCCTCCAGGAGCGGGCTGGATACGGCGAGTTCTCCGACAGCATACTGGAGCGCTATCCCAACCGGAAATATCGGGGTGAGGATTTCTACACCTCGGTAAAGTATGGTTTTACCTACCGCGACAAGCTTCAGGCGGGGTTTGTCGCCGAAAAGGATCCAGGAGAACCGTTTCTGCGGAAAGAGTATCCCATGGGGTACGATCACTACGGGTTTCACCTGATCGTCCGCGACCTGGGCAGATTGAAGACATTGGCCGTGGGCGATTATCGCCTCTCGTTCGGTCAGGGATTGATACTGAACAACGACTTTTCTCTCTCTAAATCGTGGGGAACCAATGCAATCATCCGCCGTACCCAGGAGCCCAAACGTCACTTCTCCTCCGCCGAGAGCGGGTATTTTCGCGGTGCTGCCGCCCTTTTCGAGGTGGGCAGGTTAACCGTCACCCCCTTCTATTCCAATAAGCGGTTCGATGCCAACCTCTCGGATGACGGAACCATTACCTCATTCAAAACCGACGGATATCACAGAACCCCGCTGGAGATCGAGAAGAAGAGCAATGCATACGAGCAGGTGGCGGGTATCAACATCAACTACCGCAACGGGCAGTTCCAGATCGGTGCAAGCGGGCTGTACCATATCTATAGCCAGATCTACAGCCCGGTGGTCCGAGAATACAACTATTACAGCTTCCGCGGCAGGTCGCACGGCAATGCAAGTGTGGACTACTCCTATCGATTCAACCGATTGACAGTTGCGGGTGAGACTGCACTCTCAGGCAACGGAGCCATAGCATCCTCACACATGGTCCAGTACACACCGTCGGGACTCTTCTCCCTGTCGGCACTCTATCGCCATTTCCCCATCTCCTACAACGCAATGCACGCACAGGCATTTTCCGACGGAAGCCAGGTCCGTAACGAGCGGGGATTCTACCTGGGGAGCAACTTCAAGCCATTGCGAAAAGTGTCGGTAACGGGCTATATCGACCTTATCCGCTTTCCCTGGCCGAAGAGCCAGGTCGACAAACCGTCGTCGGGCATAGACCTCTATTTTCTGGGGACATACACCATAAGCCGGGACAGTCGACTCGAACTGCGCTACAAGTTCAACCGGAAAGAGCAAAACGCAACATACCCCGATGAGGATTACCGAACCGTCCTACCCTACAATACGCAAAAGATCAGGCTCAGGTATAACCATGCGCTGAAAAGCGGATGGGACTTCACCACCACCCTCGATGGCGCCTTTTATCGCCAGCGACATTTCCCGGTTGAAAAGGGATTCATGCTCTCGCAACATGCCGGATACCGGGGTGGTAAGAAGATCCGTGCAGACATCTACGCCGGATATTTCAACTCCGACACCTACGCTTCCCGGCTCTACTCCTACGAAAAAAATATCCTGTCGACCTTCTACATGCCGTCGTTCTACGGCAAAGGCACACGGCTGGCGATATCGGGACGCTACTCCATCACGTCGCGACTCTCCTTCTCCGCAAAGATTGGTCACACCCGCTATTTCAACCGGGATACCATAGGAACCGGAACAGAAGAGATCAGCGGAAAGCGCCGGACCGACCTCTTTACCTATTGGCAATGGAGGTTTTGAGTTTCCGGGTCATAGTGAGACGGAAATCTTGAATTGTTTTGTACTTTTGCACCTGCGTTCAAGGAACAATCCGCTATGGCATAAATTTATCAACTATGGCAAACCCTTTGCTACAGATCAACAACTTGACCAAGAGCTTCGGCGATCGGGTACTTTTCAGCAACATCTCGTTCGGTATTGCCGAAGGCGACAAGATCGGACTGATTGCAGAAAACGGTGCCGGGAAAACCTCATTGCTCAATATAATCGCCGGGAAGGAGCCTGGCGATAGTGGTCGCATTGTCTTCCGGAACGACATCCGGTTTGCCTATCTGGAGCAATCGCCACAGTTCGATCCCGGGCTCACTGTACTGGAGGCCTGTTTTCAGAGCGGGAACGAGGCGGTTAAGGTAATTGCGCGGTACGAAGAGATCATCTCGTCGGGCAACCATCAGGAACTGGACGAGATACTGGCCAAGATGGATATGCTCAAGGCCTGGGATTATGAACAGCGTATCCGACAGATCCTCAGCCAACTGAAAATTTTCCGCCTCGACCAGAAAATCGGCGAACTCTCCGGAGGTCAGATCAAACGGGTTGCCCTGGCAAACGTACTTATCTCGGAGCCGGAACTGATCATGCTAGACGAGCCCACCAACCACCTCGATCTGGAGATGGTGGAGTGGCTCGAGGGGTACCTCTCCCGATCAGCCATCAGCCTGCTGATGGTCACTCACGATCGCTACTTCCTCGACAGGGTCTGCTCGCAGATTATCGAGATCGACGATCGCCAGATCTACACCTACAAGGGGAATTATGCCTATTACCTCGAAAAACGGGAAGAACGGATAGCGGCTCAGCATGCCGAGACAGAGAGCGCACGGAATATCTACCGCAAGGAACTCGACTGGATGCGCAGACAACCGCAAGCCCGTGCCACCAAGGCAAAATCGCGCATCGATGCGTTTCACGAACTGGAAGAGAAGCTCAAGCAACGGAGGCAGACAGGCGACATCAGGTTGTCGGCCAAAGGCTCCTACATCGGAAAGAAAATATTCGAAGCCTGCAACGTTACTAAAAGTTTCGGCGAGATCAAGATCACCGAAAACTTCAACTATATCTTTACCCGGTACGAAAAGATGGGGATCATCGGCAACAACGGCACCGGGAAGTCTACATTCATCAAGATGCTGCTGGGGATAGAACCGCCCGACTCGGGAAGTTTTGATATCGGGGAGACGGTCAACTTCGGCTACTACAGCCAGGAAGGGTTACAGTTCGACGAACAGACCAAGGTGATTGACGTGGTTCAGAAAATTGCCGAAGTTGTTGATCTGGGTAATGGCAACAAACTCACCGCATCGCAGTTCCTGCAACATTTCCTCTTTGCTCCTGCCAAACAACACGACTATGTCTACAAATTGAGCGGTGGCGAAAAGCGACGGCTGCACCTCTGTACCGTGTTGATCAAGAATCCCAATTTTCTGGTTCTCGACGAACCGACCAACGATCTGGATATTGTCACGCTCAACATCCTGGAGGAGTACCTGATCGATTTCAAGGGTTGCCTGATTGTCATCTCGCACGACCGCTACTTTATGGACAAGGTGGTGGACCACCTGCTCTGTTTCCACGGAAATGCAGAGATTCAAGATTTTCCCGGCAACTATACCCAATACCGGGAATGGAAGACGGAAGAAGATAGACGGGTTGCCGAAGAGACAAAATCATCCAGGCCGTCCAAACCGGTTGAAAAAGCTGCTCCAGCCACGAAAACCAGACTCACTTTCAAGGAAAGGCAAGAGTTTGAGGCGCTGGAAGCGGAGATCCAGCGTCTTGAATCGGAAAAGGAGGAGCTGACCCGACAACTCTCCTCGGGGACCCTCTCGTCGGAAGAGCTTATTGCTGCATCAAACCGCATAACACAAGTGATCGACCTGATTGAAGAAAAGAGCGACCGATGGCTCGAACTGAGTGAATTTGCCTGACATACAACCAACAACCCCTCATAGCTTTGGCCGGTTATTTAGAAATGGTTTAAATTTCCCTCCAGTTCCACACCAGGAAACTGAATCACTCTTTAATTTCATATCTTTGTGAAAATTAAATCCCAATTAATCTACAAAACAACTGATTATGAAAAGTGTAAAAGGAACCCGCACAGAGCAGAACCTGCTGAAATCGTTTGCTGGCGAATCTCAAGCCAGAATGCGTTACACATTCTTTGCCAAACAAGCCAAGGAAGAAGGCTATGAGCAGATTGCCGCCATTTTCATGGAGACTGCAGATCAGGAGATGGTGCATGCTAAACGTATGTTCAAGTACCTCGAAGGAGGAATGGTTGAAATCACTGCCGCTTATCCGGCCGGAAAGATCGGCACGACAGCCGAAAACCTGAAAGCTGCTGCTGAAGGTGAAAACGAGGAGTGGACAGATCTATATCCCCACTTTGCCGATGTAGCCGAAGAGGAAGGCTTCAAGGAAATCGCCACCATGTACCGCATGATTGCCAAGGCTGAAGCCATTCACGAAGAAAAATATCTGAAGCTGTTGAAACGGGTAGAGGATGGAACCGTTTTCGCCCGCGAAGAGGAGATCGAGTGGTACTGCCGTCACTGCGGCTATGTATTCACCGGCAAGAAACCGCCAAAGAACTGCCCAACCTGTCTTCACCCGCAAGCCTATTTCGAACCGAGAAACAGTGCCGACTTATAATTAGACAGGCGAGAGAACTGAAAAACAGGAGGAAACCAGAAAGTTTTCCTCCTGTTTTCTTATTGACCGGTCAACAACTGTCCGGCTTACCAGAACCAGGAACATGTAGTGCGAAGAGCTACCCCGCTACATACTCACCTGCTATCAGAGATAGGGTAACTCCAGCAGTTCAGGAAAATCGAGGCGGATCAGCGCAGTTCCCGAGACCACCCCAACAGGGATGTAGGAGCAGTCGGCACGATTCAGGCCATACCCCACCGTTGCGGAGCGAGCACCCACGCCCGATGCGAAGGAGGCGGTGTTGGACCCGTGGGAACATCCCAAGATGAAGTTGAGCGCATTGAAGATATATTCCCGGCAAAAAATCGGGATAGACGCTATACAGAAATATAGAGCTGAAAACCGATCTTATGGATATCCCCGTTGGTGGCCACCCGGTGGCCATGCATGATGATCGACACCCCCATTTCGGAAATATCCGGGGGCTCCCAATCGGAACTCCTGTGCATGGAGCGAAGCGCAGAACAGGAGAAGAAAGCAGTTCTGCTGAAAGAAAATGTTGTTTGTCCATCCTGATTTCTCGATTTACCTTCAACCAATCCAACCGCAAAAAAGTATAAAAAAATACAAAATCGAGACAATATCGTAAAAAATATTTAACAATAATAGACTGGAGAGAGGGGTGCCTAAACCTGACAACCAAAAACAACGGCAGGAAAATCCCATGCTTCCGACCCCCTCCATGATAAATGGATCTACTGGATATTTACTAACTTTGATGTCGGTTGTGACCCACCAACCAGCGGTCCGGTACCACAGAAAAAACGTTTCGACATGGATGGTTATAAAAAACTTCTCCTGCTGCTGATATGCTCGCTTACTTGCCAGTTTTCCGCAAAAGGCCAGTCGGGAAACGGGGTCTATTACTTCAGGAACATGGCTGTGGAGGATGGACTCTCCCAGAACATGGTCTACTCCATTATCCAAGACAACAGCGGTTTCATCTGGCTGGGGACCATTGATGGATTGAACCGGTTCGACGGCATCAACTTCAAGATCTACAAACGGGATGACAGCGTTGACGGTAGCATCGGGTCAAACAAGATTCTCTCCCTCTTACAGGTGGATAATGACCATATCTGGGTGGGAACAGCCAATGGCATCTACATCCACGACCTCAACCTGGAAAAATTTACCCGCTTTGAGGAAAAGACCGGAGAGGGGGAGATGGTGGAGGGAATCATCCGCGATATAAAAGCAGACCGGGAGGGAAACATCTGGATTGCTGCCCAAGAGAAGGGGGTCTTTCTCTACACCCGCGACGGGAAGTTGAAATTGTGCGACATCCACGACGCAAACGCGAGAAAAATCGATTTCGACTCCAAGGGCAACATCTGGGTAGCCACCCATGGAGGCGGCATTTTGAGAATCCATCCCCAGACGGGCGCAATCAGCAGATTTCTGCTGGATAGTGAGACCAAAAACCGGTCGGACAACGATGTCAATATTATACTGCCGCTGAATTCCAGCCGGTTGCTGATCGGAACCAGCAACAAAGGGGTATTGCAGTTTGACCTGACCCGTGAGCGGTTCATGCCTTTCCTGGAAAAGGGGGGCAACGGTACCCCCCTCTACGTGAGAAGCCTGATGAAGACTGAAACGCAGGAGCTCTGGATCGGAACGGAGGAGGGCATCTATATCCATGATCTGAAGACAAACCGCTGCCACAACATCAGACACCGACACAACGACCCCTATTCACTGTCGGACAATGCGATACACAGCCTGTACCAGGACAGGGAAGGGGGTATCTGGGTAGGCACCTTTTTCGGCGGGGTCAACTACTTTCATCCCGCCTTCACCCAGTTCAGGAAATATTATCCCATCTCCGGCCAGAATTCCATCAGTGGAAAGAGTATCAGCGAGTTTTGCGAGGATGAGCAGAACAATCTCTGGATCGGAACCGAGGATGAAGGGTTAAACCACCTTGACCTGACCACGGGGAGATTCTCGCGAAGCAGCATCCCGGCCAAGAATATCCACTCCCTCCTGTACGACAACCGGAAACTATGGGTAGGAACCTTCTCGGAGGGTCTCTATGTGATGGACCTGCCCACCAGAAGCTACAAGAACTACACCAATAGCACACACAACCTGAAAGATGACAACATCTACTCCATCTACAAGGATGGTTCGGGCAGAATCTGGCTGGGATCATCCACCGGGTTGCAGTTCTATGAACCGTCGACCGACAACTTCATCCGGGTCAGGGAGGAGATTATCAGGAACCAGGTCAACGACATTACCGAGGACCATAACGGCATTCTCTGGTTTGCTACCATCGGGGATGGTATCTACTCCTACGACCGGTTCACTGAACGGTGGCGGCACTATCTGATTCCATCTGCCCACGGGGTGAACGACACCGGAAGATCGATCATCTGCATCCTGAAGGACAAAAAAAACAGGTTGTGGGTCGGCACCGAAGGGGCCGGCGTGGCCATCTATGACAAAGCGTCCGACTCGTTCCGGAACGTAGCCACGGCCAGGGAGGGGTTGCCCAATGAGGTGATTTACCGGTTAATTGAGGATTCGAGAGGCTACATCTGGGGCAGTACCAACAAAGGAATCTTCATGCTGGTCCCGGAAACAATGAAAATCACCAGTTACTTCCACTCGAAAGGGCTACTGGGAGACCAATTCAATTATAAGTCGGGCTATATGGACAAAAACGGCACCATCTACTTTGGCGGTGTAAAAGGGTTTGTAGCCTTCAATCCCGTCGAGCTGGAGACCAACGGCATCATTCCACCAATCGTTCTGACCAATTTTCAGATCTGGAACTCACAGATACCCATCGGAACCACCCACTCCCCACTTAAACAATCCATCACAAGAACCTCCCGAATAACCCTACCCCACAACATCTCCGTCTTCAGCATCAGTTTTGCGGCGCTGAGCTACGTCTATCCGAAAGGTAACCTCTATGCCTACAAGCTGGAAGGACGTGACGACGAGTGGATACAGGTAAAGCAGATCCAGCCGGAACACAATGTCAACTACTCCGACCTTCCACCGGGGAACTACACCTTTCTGGTCAAGGGGGCCAACAGCGACGGCATCTGGAACGAGACGGCCGCCACATTGAGCATCAAGATTCTGCCTCCCTGGTACAGGACCATCTGGGCATACATCCTCTATTTCACACTGGTCTCAACCATTATCACCTTAACTATATGCCACTTCCTTCGCAAAGCCAGGAAACGGAACGAACAGGCGTTGAAAGAGCTAGAGAACACCAAGGAGAAGGAACTTCTTGCCTCGAAAATCGAGTTCTTCACACACATCACCCATGAGATAAGGACCCCTTTGAGCCTGATCAAGATCCCGATTGAAGACATATTTAGCAAGATCGGCCAGGATAACCCCTACCTCGAAAACCTCACCATCGTCCAGCGCAATGTCAACCGGCTGCTCAAACTGGTCAACGAACTGCTCGATTTCAGAAAGAGTGAGTCGAAATCCCTCAGGTTGAACTTCATCCGGGTCGACGTGGTACAGGTACTCGAGGAGATCATCGATATCTTCAGGCCCAGCTTCGAACTGAAGCAGATCACCCTCACCACCAACTACTCCTCCAGCTCGCACCTGGCCGACATCGACCGGGAGGTATTCATCAAGATTATCAGCAACCTGCTCTCCAACTCGCTGAAATATTCAGCATCGATAGTCATCTTGGAACTGCAGCACTCCGACGACCATTTCAGGATTATCGTGGAGAATGATGGCAATACCATCCCCGATGAGTATCTCGACAAGATTTTCGAGCCGCTCTTCAAGTTAAACCACAACAAAAAGGGGACCGGTCTGGGGCTGGCCTTCGTCAAATCGTTGGTTGAGCTCCACAAGGGGTCGATCTACTGCGATAACTCGAAGGAGAAAAGGACAATCTTCGTGCTCACCCTGCCCAACCATCAGGAGAGGACCCTGCTGATCAATGAAAACGAAACGGCTGAGGAAGGGAAGGCCGAGCTCTGCCTCCACCCGTTGCCATCCGATGAGAAAAAGCGGTCTACCATCGTGACGATTGAAGATAACCGCGATTTCCAGCACCTGCTTTATAACCAGCTCAGTCCCAGATACAACCTCATTCAGTGTGGAAACGGGATGGAGGCGCTGGAGATACTGGAGAAACACCATGTGGACATGGTGATTACCGATATCATGATGCCGGTCATGGATGGACTGGAGCTCTGCCAGGCCATCAAGGACAACATCAAGTTCAGCCACATCCCTGTTATCCTGTTGACGGCCAAACATGCTCTCGAAGCCAGGATCGAAGGAATCAACACCGGAGCCGACGAGTATATCGTCAAGCCCTACTCTACCGAATACCTGTTGGCCCGGATCGAAAACCTCCTGGAAAACCGGCGCAGGATGATAGAGCTTTTCAGAAAGTCACCGGAGATGGCCTTCAAGGATATATCACACTCCAAGGCAGATGAGCTTTTCATGCAGAAGATCATCGACATTATCCATGAGAATATCAGTGATCCCGACCTCAATATCGACAAGATCGCCGAAGAGGCGGCAGTCAGCCGTTCCACCCTGTACCGGAAGGTGAGGGTGATATCTGAATTGACCCCCAATGAGTTCATCACGCTAATCCGGCTGAAAAAGGCGGCCGAACTGATCAGGGAGAGACAGTATCAGATAAGTGAAATCGCCTATATGGTGGGTTTCAGCTCCCCCAACTATTTCTCGAAATGTTTTTACAAGCAGTTCGGCATACTGCCAAAGGATTTTTAACCTATTCCGGGCTATTTTGGTACGATATTGCACATTTTTGAACTGATTTTACACCCCTGAAAATCTTATTTAACACACCTTTGAAAATAAAAACAGGAGGCAGGGTGTTTGCCATGGCACCGGCAAAATTCTACTCTTAACAATATCAACTTTTTTAACGAAAACGGTACTATTAAACAGACGAGTATGAAAAACATCAGTCCAATCGCACGCGATTTAGTCGAATATCTGTTCGGCAAAAGGAATGCAAACATGAAATTGTGGTTGTTACTCGGGTTGCTCATCTGCTCGATGACGGCACAGGGTAGTTCCGGTTACCCCGCCAATGTCGAGAGTGATCGCAACCCCAACATCCAGACAGTTACAGAAGTGGCCCAGCAACAGACAAGGAGAATCTACGGAAAGATCATTGACCAGAACGGGGAAGCGATCATCGGGGCCAACGTGATCGAATTGGGAACAACCAACGGAACCGTAACCGACATCAACGGAGAGTTTACCTTGCAGGTAAAGGAAGGGGCATCCATCCAGGTCTCCTATATCGGATTCCATGAAACAACAATCTCCACCGCCAACCGCTCCTATATTGAAGTCGTCCTGGAAGAAGACACCAGACTCCTTCAGGAGGTCATCGTGACCGGTGTGGCCAAAGGGACATCCAAAGAGAAACTGTCGTTTACCGTGGAGAAGATCAACAAGGAGATCATCACCGAAGTTCCGGCCCTCAACGTGGCCAGCGCGCTTTCGGGAAAGATGCCCGGAATCAAGGTCTTCACGGCCAGTGGAAACCCGATGGAAGAGCCGATGATACAACTTCGTGGTACCACCTCATTCACCGGCAATGACCAGCCGCTGATCATCATCGACGGAGTCATCACCAGCGGTGTATTGAAAGATATCAACATGGAGGATGTGGAGAGCGTGGAGGTGATCAAGGGTGCGGCTGCCGCCTCCTTCTATGGTGCAAAAGCTGCCGGTGGTGTAGTCAACATCATCACAAAACGGGGAAGCAACCTGCAGAGCGGAACAACCCGCGTATCGGTAAAAAGCGAGCTAGGAAGCAACTGGATCGGCTTTCTCCCGGAGAGGACAACTGCCCACGGCCACAAGCTGGATGAGGCGGGCCAGCCGATGCGGGGCATCCTGGATGATGACCAGGTCTGGGACAACAAATATATCATGGACCACGACGCCTACAAGGATTTCTTCACGCCCCGGCTCTTCAACTCCACTACGGCAGGGTTGACCGGGCGATCCAAGGATGGCGACATGAATTACTATACCTCCATCCAGTATACCCACAATCCCGGTATCATCCGCGATCTGGACGGGGTAAAGAGGCACAGCTTCAGGGTCAACCTCGATACCAAGGCCACTGAGAATGTCACCCTCACCTTCTCGAACCTGTATGTCAGAACCATCAATGACCGCCGTTCTGTCAATTTCGACGACATCTACTATGCCGACCCAAATGCCGACTTCCTGGCCGACAACCTGGACGGAACACCCTACAAGGTGAACCCCAACATTGTCTCCACCCGAAACAACATCAACCCCCTCTATGACATCAACAACAAGATTCAACGGGGAACAGCCAACCGTTTCCTGGGAAGTTACGGCATCAAATATATCCCCACCACCTGGTCCACCTTCAACGTCAACTACAACATCGATCTCTTCCACTACCAGGATGAGGATCTGACACCGAAGGGACGCCTGCTGGTCAATTACCCCGACGGTAGCATCCGCGACGAGGGTTATGTCTACAAAGGGTCCGGAAACACCTTTAAACACAATCTGGAGGCCAGCGGCCTGTTGACTAAATCATTCGACGATCTGACCACCACCTTGAGACTGCAATACCTCTACGAGGATGAGAAGAGTGAAGGGCTATGGGGCAACGGCTCCAGATTGGCAGTTTCGGGGATGAACAACGTCTCCCTCGAACTGGCCGATCCCGACACCAGAGACCACTCATCCTGGGGCAGCCGGGTTGTCTCCAATAGCTTTACCGCAGTAGGTAACCTCGATTACAAAGGGAAATATATCTTTGACGGATTGATCCGGCGGGATGGCTCCTCGGTCATCGGCGACGACAACATGTGGCAGACCTACTACAGGATTTCGGGAGCATGGAATGCAACCGAAGATTTCACCATTCCCCACTTCCAGATGTTGAAGCCGAGGGTATCTTACGGTACCGCAGGCATATTGCCCAGTTACGGTGCCAAGTATGAGACCTTCTCGCTGAGCAATGGAACTCTCTACGGTGGTGCACAGCTGGGTAACAAGAAACTGAAACCGGCCCTCTCCCAGGAGCTGGAGGTGGGTATCGACACCCGGTTTCTCGACCGTTTTGACCTCACCTACTCCTACTCCTATAAGCGGAATACCGACCTGCCTTACGTGATGACTGTATCGGGTGTTACCGGATTTCAATATCAGAACATCAACATTGGCGAGTTCTTTGTCCACAGCCATGAAGTGTCGCTGACCACCAACCTGCTGAAAAACAAGGATTGGAGATGGGATGCCACCCTGACCTGGGATAAGCTGACCGAGTATGTTGGCGAACTGGGACGGCCCGATTTCATGATCGGCTACACCAAGGTGGCTTCACATGAGAAGTATGGCAAGCTCTACTCCAGCAAATTTGCCACCTCGCTCGACCAGGTGAAAACCAGCAAGCTCATCAAGCCAGGCCAGAGCGTGGAGGATCTCTTCACCATCAATAATTACGGCTATGTGGTCCGTAAAGATCTGATCGGCACCCGCGACGAGGCCAAGATGTCTATTCTGGACGAAAATGGCGACACCTCGCAGAATGAATATCTTGGAAACATGATCCCCGACTTCAACATGAACCTGATGAACGTGCTGAGCTACAAAAACTGGATGCTCTACTTCACCATGTCGTGGCAACAGGGAGGGGTTCTCTACAACAACACCAAGGTATACATGTCGTTCGCAGGGCGGAACGCCGCATTCTGGGACATGTCAGAGCGTTCATGGGACAAGCGGAAGCCGATGAACTACCTGAACCAGCACTCCAGGGCCTCCTTTACTGAGGATGCGACCTTCCTGAAAATGAGGGAGCTGTCATTGAACTACAACATCACCCAAAAACAGCTCCAGAAATGGAATATTCCCTATATCTACGGCGTCAAATGTGGTATTGTCGGCAGGAACCTCTTTACCCTGACCAATTATTCAGGTCCCGACCCGGAGACCCGTACCGTTGAAAGCGGAACGCTGAACGGCTCCGACACGCCCAAATATCCATCCGATATCAGAACGGTTACCGGTACAATAACAATCGAATTTTAAAGACTACCATTATGAAAAGAGCAATATATCTACTCATCATCCTGTTTTTCGGAGTGACCTCCTGTGAACCCTATTTCTCCGGCCTCGACATTAAAAACGAGTATGATCCGGATATTGAGACGGTCATGGGCGATATCAACCAGTACCCGTCGCTGATTGGAGGCGCTTACAACAACTGGTGGCACCACATGTTGGGAGCATACGACGGCGACACCTGGATTCTGGCAACCAACTCCGATGCCTTTACCGCCGGCGCCGGAAACTGGAACCTCCAGGTATACTATTACCGAAGAGGCTACGAAAAGCCCATGATACCGAACAGCGACAAGAATGCCGGGTTCCCCCGCACCTTGTGGTACAACCATTACAGCAAGATCAGCACCGTCAGGAATATGCTGGCCACCATCGCAGAGAAGGGGATGGTCTACAAGGAGGACAACGAAGATCGGACATACAAGGTCCTGGCCAACTGCTACTTCTTGATGGGGGCTTTCTATACCGAACTGAGCCTGCTGTTCGACCAGTGTTTCCTGATCACTGAAGATTCAGACATCCAATCCATTACGGCCGATGACATCAGGCCTGCATCGGAAGCCCAGTCGCTGGCACTCTCCTATCTCGACAAGTGCATTGAGATCTGCAACACGCACAATTTCACTAACTTCTCCGGCATGATGCCCTCCGACATCGTGGGCAACAACGTCAAGCTGCGCCAGTTTGCCAACTTCATGGCGGCACGGGCAATCGCCTACCACCCGAGAACCAAGCAGGAGTACAGTTCTGTTGACTGGAATAGGGTGAAGAAATATATCTCCGACGGACTGGCTCAGGACGTGAAGGCCACACTTCCGCTGCAGGGCTGGGATGAATGGTCGTACGCCGCAGCCTCCTGGCCGGGCGGCAACCAGTGGGGCCGCGTCGGCATGAGGGTGATCAACATGATGGCCTATCCGGGGGATCCGGGCGCCATCTGGCCGTTGCCTACCGACTTCGGGCAGGGACAGACATTGCCTGAAGCGCAGTCTCCCGACTACCGGCTGGGAACCGACTTCATCTACTACCCCGACGTGAATACTCCCACCGGAGGTCTCTCTTACGATGGTTACAGCAAGTACAGTTCATACGCTCTGAAACGGTTTTCAGAAACAGGACAGCAATCGGGAGAGGGCGATCTCTACTTCTTCACCAAAGCGGAGTCTGATCTGCTCTATGCCGAAGCCGCACTGCAAACCAACGAGACGGCCAAGGCTGTCCAACTGGTCAACCTGACTCGGGTCAACCGGGGACATCTCAATGACATCACCGATACATCCACCAAGGATAAGATCATGGAAGCCATCTACTACGAACGGTTTGTAGAGTGCGGTTACGCCTACACCGCCACTCCGTTCTATGACAGGCGGCGGACACCAATCGACAAATTCCAGTTGACGACACGCTCGTTCCGTCAGTTGCCGATTCCTATACTCGAACTCAGTTTCTACGATCTGGAATCCTACTCTTTTGGTGGAGAGCAGGAGAGGTACGAAGAGTATGAGTTTTAATCCATTTCCATTATGTACAACATATTAAAATGTGACCCTATGAAAGCTACGAGACTTTTAACATGCATATTGCTATCCATATTTCTCTTCTCCTGTGACAGATCAGGGATCTTCGAAGAGTTCCAGAAGTCCATTCCCTGGGAGTTTCATCTCCAGGTTTTCAGCGATGACAACCAGACACAACCTGTCTCGGATGCCACGGTGAAGATCTTCAAGACCCAGGCCGATCGCGACAACAATACCAATGTCTTCCTGAGCGGGACCACCGGTGCCGACGGCAAAGCAATCTTCACCTTCAAGGATTTCCAGCCTGATCTGGATGCTGAAAAATCGAAAGGGATCTACTACCTGAGGATTGAAAAGGATGACCTCACCGTTTTGGACATCACCCGCTACCTGCTGATGAATGATGGGCATACCCACCATTTCATCGTGTTGAAATAGAGTGTCACCATTCCGGGTCAAACCATCCTGAAATTTCGGGATAGTTTGACCCTAAACCATTAATTAACGCCAACTTAATGAAGAATCCAAGCAGACCCTCAACATGGTTAATCGGGAGTGGCATCTTCCTCATTCTGGTCTTGCTCATCCCCGGTGCATGCAAACCGGGAAGTGAAAACCGCGATCATCTGGCAGATCTCCGCATTACGGTCACTGATCCTGACGGAAAGCGGGTTGCCGGAGCCACCGTTGAATTCTACCTCTCTCCGGAAGAGAGGGAGCAGGGGAATAATATCGTGATGAGCGGAGAGACCAATCCCGACGGCCTCCTGTCGGTTTATGCCCAAGAGAAGGGGCACTATTTCCTCAATATCTACCAGGGAAACCTGCGGAAAGAGGCGGAAATTCAACTGAGGTCAAAATGGCTAAAAGATGCCTCCTTCAGCATTCAACTGGAGAATGGAAATGCCGGAACCAAGGTGGTCAAGGTGGCGGTGGTTTATGAAAACCCCATCATTCCGTCGACGGGAAAACGTTTTCACCAATATTTCCTTACGCCTGGTTACCATTTTCTCTGGAACGATCCGGTGGAGCTTTGCAGAAGATATGAAGCGGCACTCGAAAAGGCTTCGGACTACACGATTGATTTTCAAATAGTGAGCGAACATCATGCCGACCGCTTCTTTACCTTCCTGAAGAATGACCCGCAGAAAAGATTATTCTCCCTGGAAGAGATTATTTCACTGCTCCAGGAGAAGGATTGGAAAACCTTCAAGACCGTTGGCACCTCCTACGATTACCGATCGATGGTGCGCCACTACCAGTTTGACCTCGCCCTCAACAGGGGAGAAATAGATGAGGTGTGGGTCTGGAGCTTTCCCTACTCCGGTATGTATGAATCGCACATGATGGGTGAGAATGCATTTTGGATCAACTCACCGCCCGACGACACCTTCCCCTCAGACAAGCTTCTATCGGTCATGGGGCTAAATTACGAGCGGAATCTTGCCTGTGCGCTGGAGAGCTTCAGCCACCGTTTCGAATCGACCATGATGCAGGTATATGGATGGTGGAATTACGAACAGAAACCGGAATTATCCGACCTGACCACCTGGGAACTCTTCTCCGCCTATGGATTGAGATATGAGAGGTATGAGAAGGGCGCGGCACAGGTAGGGAATGTCCATTATCCGCCAAACGGGCAATATGACTACGACTTTGGCAACGAAACCTATATCGAAAGCTATGTGGATGAATGGCTCAACTACCCCTACCTGCAGGGGAAGAAGAAACGGAAGATCAACCGGACTGAATGGGGCAATCCCGACGGCTCATGGCAATTGGGCTGGATGACCTATTATCTAGGCCACCTGCCCCATTATCGGGGAATAAACCCCCGGGATGGCAAGTTCAACGACTGGTGGTACTATGTGGTCGACTATCAAGGCGCCATGTTGGCGGAATCAGCCGCCAGATAATCGTGTCGCCTCTTTCAATGAATGCAACAACAGTGACGACTATGAAAGGAAACAAGATATGGTTATTCTTCATACTGCTCTCGCTGGCCATGCCGGCGTCCATGAACGGGCAAAATCCTGGACCACTGGTCTTTGAAAAGAACAACCCGCTCCTCATCCGCTCTTTTGGCCCTGAGATCCGAATGGAGCGGAAATTGCCCCTGATATCCTACCAGTTGGATGAAACCATCCACTCCACCGAGAAACTGTCAGATAAAGTGGAGATATCCTGCAGCCAGGTTACTCCGGCTCCCGGAATCAAGATGGTCATTACCTTCAGGAATATCTCAGGCGACACGCTCTGCCTGCACAATGTGGTCCCGCTGGGCAGGGATGATCGCCATATCTACATTACGGGAAGGGGGCCACACTACCTGTCACGCTCATATCTCTTCAGGCCCGGCTATAGTCCGGTTAACGTTATTCTGCCCGACAACGCCTGGGAACTGGGCTTTTCCTGTGTGGAGACCGACGGCGACAACCACCTGGTGGCACTGACCCGCCGCGACAACAAAAGCCTGCAGAACGGAAGACTGAAACGGTTTGAAACCATCCTCCATCCGGGAGGCTCCATCCAATACGCCCTCTGGCTGGAGAGCTACCGGGGAGAGTGGCAAAACGGGCTCAGGCTGATGTTTCAGGAGCGATACCTCTATGATGTTGCTCCCGGCACCTTCGACAACAGCCTCTTTGAGCGGGAAGACCTGCAATGGATCCGAAACTGTTATGCCGCCAACCTGATGATGGCGTGGGACAGACGCTTTTATGACCAGGCCGACGGGTCGTATCACGTCGAGGATTACCTCAAAAAGATGAAACAGCTAATGGGCGGATACGACATTTTCGGGATCTGGCCCACCTGGCCCGCATTGGGCATGGACCAGCGCAACCAGTGGGACATGTTCCGCGATCTGCCGAGAGGCTTCGACCAGCTAAAGGCGATATCGGAAATATGCCATCAAAACGGCGCCTATTTCTTCCTCTGCTACAATCCATGGGACGAAAGCACCCGGTCCGACGAGGACCATCTAGATGGCATGAGCAACATCACCCGGGTTGCCGACATCGACGGCTTTGTGCTCGACACGAGGGGAGCATCGAGCAAGGAGTTGCAGGATGCTGTTGACGCCGCCAGGAAGGGGGTGGTGATGTACAGCGAGGGGATGGCGGTCCCCCGCGACATGCAGGGAATCGTTTCGGGAAGGGTGCACAATGCCCTCTATTACCCCCCGCTGCTCAACCTAAACAAATTTATCAAGCCGGAGTTTGCCATCTTCAGAGTGGCCGAGGAGGCCAGGGAACCCATACGAAGGGAGTTCAACATCTCCTTCTTCAACGGACACGGAACCGAGATCAACAGTTTTCCGCCGGGGAGATTCGGCTGGTCCGATGAACAACTGCGCTATTGGGGGCAACTGTTGCGGGTACAGCGGGAACACAGCAACAACTTCTTGCAGGCGGCATACACCCCCCTGATCCCCACACTCGCAGACAGCATCTACGTGAACCGGTGGCTCGGTCTGTCCAAAACCCTCTACACCGTATTCAACCTGCATCCCGAAGGTTTCTGCGGCAACCTATTCGAAGTTGAGCCTCCGGGTGACAATGAGCACTACCTGGATCTCCTCCGTCATGAGGAGTTGGAGGTAAACAGCATCAACGGAAAGCACTACCTGAAAGTATCGCTCCAGGGGTTCCATATCGCTGACCTGGGGACCAACAACGAAAGCTCGGTCACCGCCATCGCCCTCTTTCCGGCACGGCTGAAGGTAAGGCTCGAGGGTGACCTCCTGACCTTCTCGAGCAGCGAGGGCGACAGCATCCGGCTCTGGGCCGGCCTGCCAACCTACGGCAAGCGGGCTGCCACATTCGGCATCGGCGGGCACTCTATCAGACTACTACACCACTTTCCCGGATATGAGGGAAAATTTGTGATTCAGGCCATGCAGGGCGAGGAGGTTATCGATGAGCGGATCATCAACATCACCCCCGGCACAGCACGCCTCCTCTCTGAAGCCGAGACTACCGAGCCTGCCGCCACCGCGCCGGAAGGGATGGTGTTCATCCCCTCGGGCTATTTCCAATGCGACAATTACCGTACAGGCGACTCATTTATCCCCTATCCCCCCCATCCCACAGAGAATGGGGAGAGGATCTTCATGAAGAGCTTCTTCATGGACCGTTACCCGGTAACCAACCGGCAATACCGGGAGTTCATCAGGGCAACCGGTTATCAGCCAAAGGATACCACCAATTTTCTGAAGCATTGGGTAAACGGGAAGATTCCTCCCGGCGAGGAGGATTACCCTGTCATCTACGTCACGATCGAAGATGCCAAAGCCTATGCCAGATGGGCAGGGAAGCGGCTCCCCACCGAAGTTGAATGGCAGTATGCCGCACAAACCGAAGCAGGCAATGAGTGGCCCTGGATTCAGGAGACGCCGGTGGAACGGGAAGAGGAGTTCATCACCAATACCCTCTCGGTATGGCATATCAGGGGTATCGACTCCACCCGCTGCAATCTGGGCGACGGCTACCTCTACCCTGTCGGGAAATATGAAAAGGGAGTCAATCCGTATGGCCTCTACGACCTGGTCGGGTCGGTCTGGCAATTGACCAGCGATGTGTATGACAACACCACCTACCGCTACATCATGGTCAAGGGAGGAAGTTATTTCATGCCGAAATCGAGCTTCTGGTATGTACAGGGAGGCCCCCGCGAACTCAACTACCGACAGTATCTGTTGCGGCTCTCTCCGGGATTCGAGAGAAAAGCCACCGTTGGGTTCCGATGTGTGAAGGATGCATTATAAATCAAAATAGAATCATTTAGTAGGATCAGTAAAATTTTAGCATTATGAAGAAAAGTTGCTTAGGTACCATTTTATTAACAACCCTTATCTTTTTAACCACTATGTGCACCCCAAAGCAAACAGGGCAACCTCCCACAAGCCTATATCTTCAAAACAGATTACCACTGATTGCCAAACCTTTTATAGAACTTCCCCTGGGGGAGGTCAGACCCGAAGGATGGCTGAAAGAGCAGCTGCTGAAGATGAAAGATGGAATGACCGGCCATCTCGACTCCCTCTATCCCCAGGTGATGGGCCCGCGCAACGGCTGGCTCGGCGGTGACGGCGACGTCTGGGAAAGAGGACCTTACTGGATCGACGGATTGCTGCCCCTGGCATATATCCTCGACGACGACTCGTTAAAGGCGAAGGTTCAGCCCTGGGTGGAATGGGTGCTGCAGAGCCAAGACTCCGCAGGCTATTTCGGACCTTCCGAAGATCGTGAACCCGAGGAGGGGCTGCAGCGGAACAACGCTCGCGACTGGTGGCCCAAAATGGTGGTGTTGAAGTTCATGAAACAATATTATGAGGCCACCAACGATGAGCGGGTCATCCCATTCATGCTCAACTACTTCAGATATCAGCTAAAGGAACTGCCCGAAACCCCGCTCAACCATTGGACCCGCTGGGGACACTACCGGGGCGGCGACAACCTGATGGTGGTCTACTGGCTCTATAACCTGACCGGCGAGAAGTTTCTGCTCGAGCTGGGCGACCTGATAACCGAGCAGACGATGGACTGGACAACCGCCTTTGAGGAGAGGGAGATGCTCTCCTCGCTCTTCAGCGTCCACTGTGTCAATCTGGCACAGGGGATGAAGCAGCCGGTCATCCGTTATCAGACAACCGGCGACGAGAGACATATCAAAGCGATCCGGCAGGGATACAAAGACCTGATGAGGACCCACGGCTGGCCCATCGGGGTATATGGAGGCGATGAGCTGCTGCACACCGGCAACCCGACACAGGGTTCCGAGCTCTGCACCACGGTTGAACTGATGTTCTCCCTGGAGAAGATGATTGAGATTACCGGCAGCGTCGAGTGGGCCGACTGGCTGGAGCGGGTATCGTTCAACGCATTGCCCACCCAGATTTCAGACGATTTCGACGCGCGCCAATATTACCAGCAGCTCAACCAGGTGGAGGTATCGAGAACCCCCAGGAACTTCGTCACCTGCTACCACGGGACCGATCAGCTATTTGGCCTCTTGACCGGATATCCCTGCTGCACGTCGAACCTGCACCAAGGGTGGCCCAAATTCACGAGACATCTCTGGTATGCCTCCGACGACAACGGTCTAGCCGCATTATACTACTCGCCCTGCGTGGTAACTGCCAAAGTTGGCCAGGGCACCCTGGTGAAGATTGAGGAGAAAACCGACTACCCCTTCGATGAAACCATCCGGTTCAGGATAGATATTCCCGACAAGGCGACGGAATCTGTGGAATTCCCACTTTATTTACGTATTCCGGGCTGGTGTGAGGAGGCAGAACTCCGTGTAAACGGTGAACCCCTCGGTAATAAAGCGGGTGGCGAGATGGAGCGGATCTCCAGGGTCTGGAAATCTGGCGACGAGGTGGAACTGGTATTGCCGATGAAGGTGACCGTATCCCGCTGGTATGAAGGTTCGGCCGTCGTGGAAAGAGGCCCGCTGGTTTATGCCCTGAAAATGGAAGAGAAGTGGGTCAAGGTGCCCGACGACCACAAGTTTGGAACAAGGTACGGCAACTGGTACTACGAAGTACACAGCAGCTCTCCATGGAACTACTGCCTGAAGGAGGAGTCGATCAGGGAGGAGAATATCGCGAGCGAGTTCCAGGTTGTCAAAAAGGGGATGAACGGCTACCCCTGGAACAGCGTCAATGCCCCCATCGAGATCAAGACAAAAGGGAAACGGCTCCCAGAATGGCAGAAGTACAACGGTTCAGCCGGCCCACTGCCCTACAGTGTGCAGTATCAGGCCGAGACCCTTCCGGAAGAGGAGATCACGCTGATTCCCTATGGATGTACCACATTGCGGATCACCGAATTCCCGGTTACGAGAAAATAGTTTGCAAGATACAGCCTAAAACAGTTAGCTCATGAGAAAATCATCTATCACTTTTTACCTGCTGATTCCCCTCCTCGCATGGGGATGCCACTCCTCGGGGACGGAGCAGCAGCCTGCCACGAAAAAGATCCGTCAGGTCGATTTCTCACAGGTAACCATCAACGACGACTTCTGGTCTCCCCGGCTGGAAAGGCACGCCACCACCACTCTGCCCGTCTGCATCGACCAGATTGAGAACAAGACGGGCCGGATCCGCAACTTCATGAATGCGGCGAAGGATGAAGGCGAACACTCCGGCATCTTCTACGACGATTCCGACGTCTACAAAGCACTGGAGGGGATGGCTTACAGTCTGGTCAACAAACCGGACCCCGAACTGGAGAAGAAGTGCGACAAGTGGATCGACCTCTTTGTGGCAGCACAGGAGGAGGATGGCTACATCAACACTTTCTATTCGCTGACAGGACTGGAAAACCGCTGGACCGACATGGACAAGCATGAGATGTATTGCGCAGGACATCTACTGGAGGCGGCCATTGCCTACTACAAGGCAACCGGCAAGGATAAATTGCTGAAGGCGGCTACCCGGATGATAGAGCACATGATGAGCCAATTCGGTCCGGGCAAACGGCATTGGGTACCCGGACATGAAGAGATTGAACTGGCCCTGGTTAAGCTGCACGAAGTGACCGGCGAGAAGAAGTATCTCGATTTTGCCTACTGGCTCCTGGAGGAGCGGGGACATGGCTATGGGAACCGGGGCCCCAACGGTCCCTGGAACCGGCAGTATTACCAGGATGAACTCCCGGTCAGGGAGTTGAGCAAGATTACGGGACATGCCGTCAGGGCCATGTACCTCTTCTGCGGCATGGCCGACGTGGCCGCATTGACCGGCGAAAAGGACTATATTGAGGCACTGGACCGGTTATGGGACGATGTGGTTCTAAGGAAGATGTACATCACCGGCGGTATCGGCTCCTCAAGACAGAACGAAGGGTTCACCCGGCCCTACGACCTCCCCAACTACGAAGCCTATTGCGAGACCTGCGCCTCGGTGGGAATGGTATTGTGGAACTGCCGCATGCATCAGCTGACGGGCGACTCCAAATACACCGACGTGCTGGAGCGATCGCTCTACAACGGGGCACTGGCCGGAATCTCACTGGAAGGAGACCGCTTCTTCTATGTCAATCCGCTGGCGTCGAGGGGTGACCACCACCGGAAGGAGTGGTATGGAACCGCCTGCTGTCCGAGCCAGATCTCCCGCTTCCTGCCGTCGGTGGGCAACTACATCTACGGCGTGTCGGGCGATGCCCTGTGGGTAAACCTCTATATCGGAAGCAGCGCAAAGATCGACCTGGGGAAAGAGAGCCTCACCCTGAAACAGCAGACCCGCTACCCGTGGGACGGGAAGGTGGAGATTAGCATGGAAGAGCTGAAGAAGACGCTTCGGAAAGAGATGCGGCTTAGAATTCCCGGTTGGTGCAAGAGTTATTCGATTACGGTGAATGGCGAGAAGCTAGAGAATGTTCCGGTTGAACAGGGTTATGCCGTGATTGAGAGGAGCTGGAAGAGGGGTGATAAGGTATCACTCACGCTGGAGATGCCGGTGGAGGTGATCCAGGCAGACCCGCGGGTGACCGCGAATGCAGGGAAGAGGGCCATCCAACGGGGACCGCTGGTCTACTGTGTGGAGGAGGTAGACAACCCGTCATTCGATGGAATCAACCTGACCGCCGATACCCGGTATATCGGGCAGAAAGCGACCATGCTCACCGACGAGGTGGTGGTGATCGATGCTCTCCACGGTGAAGATACCATCCGCTTTGTCCCCTACTACCTCTGGGACAACCGGGCTCCCGGCCAGATGAAGGTCTGGGTCGACTACAGGGATTGACCTGAATCACCCAACCCATTCAAGGTGAATTCCAATGGCAGAAAACCTTTGGGGTTCACCTTGAATGTTTTCCCTGTTCCGGTATCGGAAAAATGACTATTTTTGATGAAAGGGACAATCTTTACTATAAATAGTCGCTCCTTAAAAGCGTATATTTATCAGATATTCAGTAAAATAACCTCATAAACAGTTGTGTTTTTTTGCAATATTTTGTATCTTTAGGTACTAAAACTCTGCAAATCATGTTAGGAAAATTACCGGAAAAAGGACAACGCGATTTGTTTCGCCCGATGCTGAAAGATTTCATCGATATGGGGCATGAACTCGTTCTTTTGGCAGACAAGATCGATTGGTCATATTTTGAGGAAGAATTTACACCTTTGTATTCACAACGAGGTGCGCCAAGCGTTCCAATCCGTTTGATGGTCGGCTGCCTGCTTTTGAAGCACCTGTACAATCTTGGCGATGAGCGTATTCCCGAGTATTGGGTTCGGGATGTTTATTTCCAGTACTTTTGTGGATGCGAGTTCTTCGAACATGAGTTTCCTTTTGATCCGAGCGATTTTGTCCATTTCCGTAACCGTGTGGGAGAAGAAGGGATAGGAAAAATATTCGCTTACAGCGTACAACTTCACGGTAAAAAACTGCCGGGACAAACCGGGTTTGTTCTTTCGGACACTACTGTTCAAGAAAACAACACCACCTTTCCTACCGATGCCAAGCTTTGCAAAAAGGTTATCGACAAGTGCAATGCCATTGCAGGGAGTGAAGGCATCATGCAACGTCAGCGGTACACCCGTGAAAGTAAACAACTGCTGCGAGACACTTACAACGGCAAGCATCCCAAACGTAAGAAACGGGCAGACAAAGCCAAACGTCGCTTGAAAACGATCGCCAATATCCAACTTCGGGAACTTGAACGTAAAATGACAGAGGAACAAAAGAAACGATACGAACAGACGCTTTCACTCTGCAAGCGTGCAGTGAATCAACAGAAAAACGACAAGGATAAAATCTACAGTCTGCATAAACCCTTTACCCGCTGTATTGCCAAGGGAAAGGCACACAAGCAGTATGAGTTCGGCAATAAAGTGGGGATGATCACCACGGGCAGAAAAGGGCGGAAAATCATCACGGCGGTAAAAGCATTTTTGGGAAACCCATACGACGGCGACACCATAGAACCGTTACTCGAACAGATGGAAGAGAATAAGTTGAAACTACCCAAAGAACTCATTTATGACCGTGGCGGGAAAGGACGAAAGCAGATAAAAGACGTAAGCATTATTACACCCGGCAAGCCCAAAGTCAAAGACACCCCTTGTCAAAAACGGCAGAAACGGAACAAATGCAGAGCCAGAGCGGCAATTGAACCTATTTTCGGACATCTTAAAAAGGATTTCCGTATGGAACAGAATTACTTGTAGGCTGAAAAAGGCATACAAATCAACGAATACCTGGCAGCTACGGCTTGGAACTTGAAGAAAATGATGGAAAAGTTGAAAGAAAAATTTTTATATTTTATTTTCCGATGGTTTTTCCACCAAGATAAAATATAATGATTATCCGCAATAGTTCCTATTGTAAATTCTTGATTTGAAATCAGGCGCACACGATACGGCGGCTATCAACAGCCTGTCAAACTGGTTCTCGCCGAAGTAACGCCTGTTGAACTTGTAACAGAACTGATTGAGGTAGTACTGTAAATACTCGGGTTTTACCTTGTAATACACGCCCAGGAGCTGTCGTTTGGCATTGCTGATCGCGGTGTGTACCCAAGGCAGCACGTTAGGCAATTCCTCGTGTGGAACAACGGATGCCGTGTGTGAATGGACATGTTCTTTCAATTTAGTGTAAGAAGTTGAATCATCGGTGGTCAGATCCGCCGTGCTTTCGACATGCTCTTTGACATTCTTTGTAATTGTATCGGCTTTCAAGTCGTTGATGACTTTCATCTTCAGGTATCTGGCCTTCTTGGGTTTTTTACCCGGTTTGGGTTTTCAACCGTTTTGCTTTCAGCCATCACCAGGACCTTGGTCTTTTTTTGGCTTCCACGGCCGCGTTTCAACGGTTTCTCCTTCTCTTCAACGGATATCTCGGTGGAAAAGAAGGCGTCGTCCAGCTCGATGGCGCCCTCGAGCGTGTACTTGTCGTCACGCTTGCCCATCACGTCACGCAGTTTATTGACCATTTCCCATATGGGCTGGTAACGCTTGTGCCCCAGCTGTCGCTGTATCTCGGCGGCGGAAAAGGAGCCCTTGGTAGCCGTGAGCAGGTGCATGGCCACGAACCAGTAACGGTATGGCAGGTTGGAATGCTGCATGACCGTGCCCGAACGCAGCGTCTGGCGCGCTTGGCAACGCTTGCATTCGTAAGCCTGCTTGTTTTCCAGCCAATAATGCTCCTTACAATTACAACGACGGCAGGTAACTCCCATTTGGTCTCTTTGTTGTTTGAATTTTTCCCGACAGGTTTCCTCATCGGGGTAATTTATAGCAAAATCCAGGATATTCATAGCTTGAAATATTACATGTGTTCAGAATGTAAATATAATGAATATCTGTGATTTGTGTAAGCATTTGCGAACTTATTTATAACTATTTTTCCGCTAAATTCTTTAGGAATAACTGCGGATATACATTTTATATTTTAATGATTCTTGTTGTCTAAGATTCGGGGGTAATTATAGCCTTGCTCTTGCGTTTCGTTCTGATTGTTTCAAAACGAAAAATAAAGCTTTTCTCTGAGTATTAAAACTTAAAAATGTATCGTTTCTATTGATATGTTACAAATGATCTTTATCCTGGATTTGGTTATGACTTTATCAGTTTGACCAATCCTTGTAGTAGAGTCCTTTCGCCTCGGAAGGAGACAATGCACGGTCATACATCCTCACCTCGTCGATTGCCCCTTTAAAGTAACGCTGTTTATCATAGAGTGATCCGAAATAAATTGGATGCTGGGGAGTGGTGTTCACGAGTTGCGTTGAACTGGTATAGAGTGGTGAGAGGTAGGTTCCGTTTACATAAAAGTAGAGGGTGTCAACTGTCTCTCCGGCTTCTCTGCCCTTGTAAACGATCGTATAGTGGTTCCACCGGTTGTTGATCACGAAGGAAGAGGGTTTGCTGATTTGTGTACCTCCTTTGTCAAAAACCAGATTCCCCGTTTTCAGGCTTATCTCAAATCGCCTGCCATAAAAGAAACTGCCATCATCTTCCCCATATGCAACGAGAGCCTGCACACTGGTCGAAAGCGCATCGGCCTTTGCCCACAGTGATATGGTACGTGCTGCGGATCCGGTGATGCCCGGCGTCACACAACGGATGTAATCACCCTTGCTTCCGTCCAGATGATAGGCACCGTCCACATCTCCTTTACGACCGGTTGTCAATGTAACATTCCCATACAGGGTGCCATGATTCGACCCTACAGCATCTTCGACATTACCGTCGAAGGGCCAGTAGGCGACAAGGTTGTTCTCCGTGGGTGTTTTTATATTGGAGAAAATGCTTCCGTCCCAGACCATCTTGAGCCGGTAATACTTACCTGCCAGGAGTGTTCTGGCGGAAACAGTATTAACAAAATAGGAACCTGTATAGCAGCTAAAGTCTATTTTTTTCGATGTATCGGAGGAATCAATTGCGTCACCCGGTACCACCCAGCGATAGAGCCTTCTAGTCGTGTAGGGAGCAATGGAGAGGCTGGAAGAGGAAAAGAGCAAATCACTACCCACATTGGGAGCAATAAATTGATTGTCTGCCAGATTAAACAAGGCCTGGCCGGAACTGTTTTTCAACCATTGGAAACCATGATTCTCACTTGAAACTTTGATCTGATTCACATTTAGAGGCGATGTGGTATTGTTATAAATCCAGACGGAAAAGATAGAGCCTATGTGACTGAAGGAGACCTGTGGACTGGAGGTCTCCGTGAGGTTCTCTGCTGCAAACCGCATCACACTGACAGCTTCGGTATCATTCAGTGCAGTTCCTGAAGAGGATCCAGCTGGAGCGGGCAAAACAACAATGCTGCTGTTTGCCTCCGAGAAGGGAGCACCATAGATGCCATAGAGATGAAAGGTACCAGTGATTGCCTCCGGGATGATTATTTCAAAGTCTGCATATTTCCCGTTTTCCGAGATATTGGCCACGGGTACATCCGGAACCGTTCGCACAACAGTGCCATCTTCGCTGACAAAGCAGAGGTTGATCTTGTCTCCCGTTTTCCATTGAACCGTGATGGTTCCCTCTTCGGTCTCCGTGAAAGTGAGACGGGTGGATAACGTACCACTTTTTGTCCCCTCACCCGGCATGGAAGCTTTCAATTTGAGGAGACGAGCCGGTGTCGCTTCCGGTTCCTTGTCAACAACCTCCTGATTGCTGCAGGCAGTTAACCACAGCATCAGCAATAGAGTCATAGTGAAACTGATTATTCTCATGGCCGATCTGTTTTGTATAAATTAAAAGTCTCCTCCATCTCCAAAATCATCAGTGTTTGAACCTGTACTCAGTAAGTTCTGTTCGAATATAATTTCCACCACCTCAAAATCGGGAGTGGCATAATATTCTTCGTTGGTCCGGGTTGTCTCTTTTTCATCCATCTTTATTTTACAGTTGAAGGTTACACATTCGCTTCAAAGGTAGGATTAACTTCATAAAAGAGACTGTTAAAATGTAAAGAATAATTCCCAAATCGTAAAAAACACATCATTTTTTAGACATTTTTTCATTAGGGGGCACTTTAAATTAAAAAACGATCTTTGAAATTATTGTATATCGCATAGTTAGGCATCCTTTTGGGGCGTGACGATTTGAATTGAAAACTTGTTTTTAGCTTCGCCCAAAAGCAAGAAACAATGAATCAAGGGAATTATATCTTCGCTCAACTTACAGATTGATTAATTTGCTGATGGTGATTATTACTTTTCCGCTTCAGGAAAGGATTACGAAAAGTAGGATGGATACTTCTGTCGTGCAAATGCCGTGTAAACAAGAAAAAATAAAAAACTATCTTTCTGTATCACAGTCCAATAGCTTTAATGATGTGTCTTAATAAGTGACCCCGACAGGATTCAAACCTGTAACCTTCTGATCCGTAGTCAGATGCTCTATTCAGTTAAGCTACGGGGCCGTTCTCTCTTTCTAATTTCGGCTGCAAAGTTAAATCAATTTTTAAAACTACACAAATGTTTTTTATCTTTTATCTTTGGGCAGAGTCAAGCAGCAAGTGCAATTTACATTAATTGTTTGTAAAACTCAACTTTGGGTGTGTTAAAGTCCAATTTTTTCCTCGGTCTTTCATTCAGCCTGTGCTGTATCCGCTTCAATCTGTCGGGTGGATAGTCCTTGAAGGACGCCCCCTTGGGGATGTATTGCCGGATGAGCTTGTTCGCGTTTTCGATCGATCCTTTTTGCCATGCCGAATAGGGGTCGGTGAAGTACACCGGGGCTTCCAGCATCTCCGTGATCCGTTCCGGGGTGGACCGGTTGCCGGGCAGGCGTTCCCTTCTCTCCATCGCCATCTCGTGGGCCAGTCGCCACGAGTAGCCCCCGCGCTTGTCCTTGTTGCGCTGCAACTCCCTGGACACCGCTGAAGGACTGACACCTATCAAGCTCGCGATCGTCCGCTGGGTGTCACCGTTTTCTAAACCTAAATAAATCGCGTACCTTTGTTCTGAAGTTAACTGTTTGTATTTTTTCATAAGCAACATAATAGTTAATTTTAGGGAGACTTCGGTCTCCTTTTTCTTTTATGTTGCTGTCCGACTCTCTTCGGGGGCTTGCGCGCCCCCGGCCGTTAGGCAAACCCCCGCGGTGTTTTTCACGATTGTTGTGAAGAATCATTTCAAAAAACAACACGTGGATGTTGCACTTCTAAGTTGAACTTAGGTTGCAGTAAATTCGATTTTTGCAAAAAACCTCTTCAACCGCTCTTTTATGGCAGGGAGTATCGGCATAAGCAACTGCGGCAACCGTGGGAAAGGGTTCTGGCCATATGAGCAATAAACAGGATGGCGAGATCGGAATTAAACCGAAAAATTTTTAACATGGCGAAGCTGATTTTCACCCGAAAACACTTTGTTAATTACCTGAATTATTGTAACTTTGCAGTCCGATTATTAAAATTTATTACTTAAAAGTTTGATTTATAGCTTTTTATTTGCCATTTAGTCCCTTAGCCAGACAAAACGGGAGCGAAAATCAAAACTTGATTTTATTAAACGATTTAAAAAACAAAAAGAGGTGAATACGTTAAGTTATAAAACCATTTCCGTTAACAAAGAAACGGCTCAGAAAGAATGGGTTGTGGTCGATGCGAGCGGCCAGTCGTTAGGACGAATCAGTTCTAAGGTGGCAAAATTGCTGAGAGGCAAGTACAAACCGAGCTTCACACCGCATGTAGATTGTGGAGACAATGTGATCATCGTGAATGCGGACAAAGTTGAACTCACAGGTAATAAATGGACAGACCGGATCTACCTGCGTTATTCAGGCTACCCCGGCGGTCAGAAGGAATCTACTCCTGCCGACCTGATGAAGAAAAGTCCCGACAAGCTTTTCCGTAAAGTGATTAAAGGAATGTTGCCAAAGAATAAACTTGGCGCTGCAATCCTGAACAACCTGTACGTGTATGCCGGAAGCGAACATCCGCATCAAGCTCAGAAACCGAAACAAATAGATATTAATACACTCAAATAATAAGATGGACGTAATAAATTCAATTGGAAGACGCAAAGCCGCTGTAGCTCGTGTATTCATGAGTGAAGGTTCGGGTAAGATCACGATCAACAAACGCGAACTTGAGAACTATTTCCCCTCATCCATTCTGCAGTTCATCGTTAAACAACCGTTGAACAAACTCAACGTGACTGAGAAATACGATATCAAGATCAACCTGAAAGGTGGTGGATACAAAGGGCAATCGGAAGCAGCCAGACTGGCTATTGCACGCGCACTGGTGAAGCTGAACCCCGAGGACAAGCCGGCATTGAGAGCCGAAGGCTTCATGACCCGCGATCCCCGTGTTGTTGAACGTAAAAAACCAGGGCGTCCCGGAGCAAGGAAGAGATTCCAGTTCTCGAAACGTTAATTTTGGGGTATATTCGCCGGATTATTTGGCCGGAAGATATATACGGACCGCTGCTTGATAGCCGGTTCACTTAATGACGTTTAGTATCTAAATCGTAAGGACGTTCCCGCGGATGATCGTCCCGGTAATTTACCTTACGGTTCGACTAAGAAAAAGAATGTAAACGAATAAAATCAAACAAACCAATGGCAAAATTAGAATTTGACCAACTACTCGAGGCCGGAGCGCACTTCGGTCACCTGAAAAGGAAATGGAATCCGGCAATGTCGCCCTACATCTTCATGGAGCGCAACGGTATCCACATCATTGACCTCTACAAAACAATTGCAAAAACCGAAGAAGCTGCTGCGGCTTTAAAACAGATTGCCAAATCCGGCAAAAAAATTCTCTTCGTTGCTACCAAGAAACAGGCTAAACCGGTTGTCGAGGAGAAAGCTCAGAGTGTCAACATGCCATACGTCATCGAACGTTGGCCCGGCGGTATGCTTACCAACTTCCCTACCATTCGCAAGGCGGTGAAGAAGATGAGCAATATCGACAAGATGATCAAGGACGGAACATTCGACACTTTGTCAAAACGCGAAAAACTTCAGATCACCCGTCAACGCGCCAAGCTCGAAAAGATGCTCGGATCGATCCAGGACCTCACCCGCCTGCCTTCCGCCTTGTTCGTTGTTGACGTAATGAAGGAGCAGATTGCGGTAAAAGAGGCCAACAAACTGGGTATCCCCGTTTTCGGCATTGTGGACACCAACTCCGATCCGAACGATATCGATTTTGTAATCCCCGCCAACGATGATGCAGCAAAAGCTGTAGATCTGATTCTCGGATACATCTGCGAAGCTATCAAGGAAGGTCTGGACGAACGCAAGATCGAAAAAGCGGATGCCAGTGCAGCTGAAGAACAGGATGAGGAAGGTGCAGCTCCTCGCAGGGAAAGAAAATCTAAGGTTGCCAAGAAAGAGCGCGTCAAGAAAGAGGATAAGGATGCCATCAATGCATCTGTCGTGAGCAAGTATGCTAAAGACGCAGACGTTGAAGAGTAATAGGGGCAACAGATATCCAGAAACAAAAACAACTTAAAAAACATAGAAATATGGCAGTTACAATGGCAGAAATCCAGCATTTACGCAAAATGACAGGTGCGGGAATGATGGATTGCAAAAATGCACTTAACGAGGCAAATGGCGACTTTGACAAAGCCGTAGAGATCATTCGCAAAAAAGGACAGGCAGTAGCTTCCAAACGTGAAGATCGCGAGGCAAGCGAAGGATGCGTGCTTGCAAAGGCTGAAGGAAACTATGCTGCAGTAGTAGCGTTGAAATGCGAAACCGACTTCGTTGCCAAAAACGAAGAGTTCATCGCACTGACTCAACAGATACTGGATGCCGCTATCGAATATAAACCCGAAACCTTGGAAGAGCTGTTGAACGTGCAGCTTGACAAAGGAACAGTAGCCCAACTGATCACAGACAAGATCGGTGCTACCGGCGAAAAGATGGAGCTGGGTTATTTCGAACACATTACTGCTCCGTCGGTGGTTGCTTACATCCATATGGGTAACAAACTGGCTACCATTGTTGGTTTCAACAAGGAGAACGTGGCTGAAAACGTTGCAAAGGATGTGGCCATGCAGGTTGCGGCAATGAACCCCATTTCGGTTACCCCCGACGCCATTCCCGCAGAAGTAAAAGAGAAGGAGTTGGAGATTGCACGTGAAAAAGCACGTGAAGCCGGTAAACCGGAAAACCTGTTGGATAGAATTGCCGAGGGTGCTCTTCAGAAATTCTACAAAGAGTCTACCCTGCTGCAACAGGAGTTTGTCAAGGACAACAAACTGACCATCGAGCAGTATCTCAAACAAAGCGACAAGGAACTGACTGTAACCCTATTTAAACGGGTATCGTTGAACGTATAACGAAAGGGGTTAGATCGTTATCATAATTTTAAGAGAGGTTGTCCGTTAAAGGCAACCTCTCTTTTTTTGCTGCTTGAAAAGCTGAGACTCCCGGTCAGCGGTTATTGATGGTCTTGTAGGCCACCAGAAGAGATTTGAGTGTACGCGCGTCGCTCTTCTTGTCGCTTTGGTCACCATCATATGTAGCCGGGTCGTAATAGCTCTTCAGGAAGTGATCCACCCCTGTCCACACGGTTGCGATAACTCCCCTGAAACGCTCGCCCAACACCGGATTCGATTGCTGCCTCAGGTTGATCATCATATCGAGCTGTTGTGCCGCCACCTCCGCTACATTCCAGGGACAGGCTGCCACATCGAATCCTTTCGTTGCAAAGTTGACGGGAGTAGGTTCAGCCCTGTCGTAATGCCAATCGCAGATAAAGACGCTCTTGGGAATCATGTCGATCGCCCGGTAGGTGTTGTTATAGCTTCCTTCCCAAAGGCCCACTCCTGTGGTCTTGCCATCGATAAGTCGGTCGCCCCAGATCATCAGACGCCTCTTTTTCGATGCAAGGTGGTTGGATATCCTGGTCACCTCTCCGGCAAAGAGTTCAGCCTTGTCTCTTCCACTGCATCGCGGACAGTTGTCATCACCGATATAGAAGACCTCATCCATCCCTGCATGAAACCAGTCGGCGTCACAAGCCTCCATCAGTTCATCTATCAACGCAAAGACAACCTTGTGGACATCGGGATGCAGGGGACAATAGCTCTTGCAATAGAGACCCTTGTCGTTGGGCCACCCGGTATAATCGGTCTCGGTGTTGACATGCGGCGTTTCGTCGAACTCCGGATATACCCGCAACAGGTTGTGGGTAGTCTTGGCCCAGGATTGATGTCCCAGCAGGTTGATCTGAGGTACCAACCTGATCCCGTTCCGCCTGCAGGCATCTACGATCTTTCCGAGATCGTCGCGGCTAAGCGGGTTGTGATCTCTCAGCTCGGGATGACTCTCATAGGCATAATTCCAGTCGATCCTCAAAACAAGCAGGTTGATATGAGCGGGAGCAAGCTCCTCATCGATAAACTTGACAAAAAGGTTTACCCCTTCACGGGAGGGAGCTGCAATTGCCAAACCCCTTACAGGGAGGAGTTGATCGATCGCTTTCGTGCCGGATGTTTGCGCGCCGGCCGGCAAAACCAAAGTAAAGAGCAGGAGCGCGAATAGAAACTGTTTCATGCTATTTTGAATTAATCGTCAATTTCATTTGTCAACACCGGGCAATGGCTCAGGAAAGAGATGGCAGGCTCCGTGAAGAGGTCAAAAACTTATGCTGCACTTAAAGCCGAAGGAGTCTGCCAGGTAATTGGTCTCCACTCTATTCATGAGCACCGGTTCCACACGCATGGAGAGGTCGGGACTTACATCAAACTCGAAGAGTTGAGCATCCACATAGGCATCCACAATACCAAGGCCATAGAGCGCCACAGTGATGATTATGCTGAGATCCCGATAATACCTGAAGTAGTTTTTCCTGTCCTTCACCACATCTGAAAACCAGTTCCTGTCCGCCGTTTCAGGATCCATACCGTATGGCAGCATCTTTTTCCAGATATCATCGTTATCGGGGTTGTCATCCAGCAATGCCCTTTGGGCATCAAAATAGTCCTGATAATGGCTGTTGTTCCAGGTAATTGCATAGGAGAGGCCTACAAATCCGCCGTACAGTATCGGTAATTTCCAATACTTACGGTTGTAGATCTGTCCCAATCCGGGAAATATTGCAGAATAGATGACCGCTTTCTTCGGATCGGGCTTGAATCCGGTCTCCACGACAAGGGTGTCGGGAAGTGCGATGACCTTTACGGAATCGGGGGGCTGAGGAACCGTGTTCTGCTGCGCCTCAACATGAAAGACGACACTGATGAACAGTAAGCAAACAATGGTACGGTATTTCAGCATAAACGTCACTTCTTCATTGTGTCGAGCATCGCGATGATCCGTTCCAGCTCTTCAGCAGACGAAAAGGGGATCGTAATTTTTCCTTTTCCGTTTTTGTTGCAGTTGAATTGAACATCGGTCTTGAAATAGTTGGAAAGGTGTTGCCGCAACGCATCAAAGTCGTCTGACCTGGATCCGGCCGAACGTTTGCCGCTGCTTTTCCCGGCACCTTTCTCCGGTTTACCGCTTACCGGCTTCCCTTCAGTATACTCACGGACAATGGTCTCCACGCTGCGGACCGACAATCCCTCCTCCAGAATGCGGTTGTATAGGGCAAGTTGTGCTACGGGGTCGTTGATGGTGACCAGTGCACGGGCATGCCCCATGTCGATCTTCTTGTCCTTCACGCCCATCTGCACCTCGGCAGGAAGTTTCAACAGCCTCAAGTAGTTGGTGATGGTGGCCCTCTTCTTCCCTACCCGTTCACTCAACTGCTCCTGGGTAAGTGAAAGCGAATCGATGAGGTTTTGATAGGCCAGGGCGATTTCAATGGAGTTCAGGTCTTCACGTTGAATGTTCTCAACGAGAGCCATCTCCATCAGTTCATTGTCGTCAGCTGCCTTGATATATGCCGGAATTGAGGTCAGCCCGGCCATTATAGATGCCCTGTAGCGTCGTTCACCTGCAATGATCTGGTACGTATCCTCACCCTCCCGGCGCAATGTTACCGGCTGGATAAGCCCGATCTTCCGGATAGATATAGCCAGTTCCTCGAGCGACTCTTCGTCAAAAACGCGCCGGGGCTGGTCGGGATTAGGGAATATCTTCGACAGTTCTACCTCGCTGATCGACGTAGACCCTTGCGACTCAACCTCGTTTATGGTAATCAGCGCATCTAAACCTCTTCCTAATACGTTTTTTTTAGCCATATGCCTTGATTTCACGCTATCGTGAGTGTTATCAAAAGTTAACTGTTTTTATCGATCAGCTCCTGTGCCAATTGCATGTGATTGATTGCACCTCGCGATCCGGCATCATACATCAGTGCCGGCTTTGCATGACTCTGCGATTCACTGAGAGTGATGTTACGCTGGATAACCGTATCGAACACCAGCTCCTTGAAGTGACCCTTCACCTCTTCGTATATCTGGTTGTGCAAACGGAGACGGGTATCATACATGGTAAGCACAAAACCCTCGATCTCGAGGCCCGTATTCAGTTTCGATTTGATTATCTTGATGGTGTTCAACAGCTTGCTTAATCCTTCCAGAGCAAAATATTCGCATTGTACCGGGATAATGACAGAATTCGAAGCGGTAAGCGCGTTCACCGTAATGATACCTAACGACGGTGAGCAATCGATAAGGATATAATCGTACGTTGCCCGTAGCGGGTTCAGCAGATCGTGCAACCTTCTTTCCCGATTGTCCATTTGAACCATCTCCAGCTCAGCTCCAACCAGGTTGATGTGAGACGGAATGATATCGATGTTCTCGAAAGGAGTTCTCATCACTGCTTCGGCAGGTTTGCATTTACCGATAAGTCCCTCGTAGATTGTATGTTTCAACGCCCGGATATCGATACCCAATCCCGACGAAGCATTCGCTTGCGGATCGGCATCAACTACAAGTACGCTCTTCTCCAAGGCAGCCAACGAAGCTGCCAGGTTAATGGTGGTAGTGGTTTTCCCAACACCACCTTTCTGATTTGCCATTGCAATAATTTTGCCCATGTAATAATCTCCAAGTTACTGCCTCATTGAACCAAAAACCATTTCTTCGAGCCCCTCGTCTCCACCCTTGAAAACAGGCTACACTTCAAGACAACAAAGAATGCTTCGGACCTAACAGGCCACGTTTATTTATATAACATCCGACATTTACGGGATACTTTTCAGCCTCCCGATTGAGGGGGCAAAATAAGCAATAATTCCCATAATTCTATGTTAATTATAGTAAACGTTCTCTTTTTTGTTGATAAAAAAGTGCTCACGCACTGGAAGTCGAAATTGGCTATTCCCATAAGAAGTAGTCGTCCTGCTCCATCTTTCCGGGGAAGTTCTCTCTTTCAAAGAAAAATTTTGTTTCACCGAAAGCAGGCTTGAGATCGTCGAACCAGGTGGCCGAAGGGCTGTACTTGGCAAAAAAGGGAATATCAACCAGTTGAGGATCCCGACATTGCAAAAAACGAAGGACAAATACCTTCTCACCGTTCACCTCCGTAACGCCCAGCAAATGCACCTTCCCGGGACTACAACTCATGCTGGGTCCCCTTACCGTTCGGGCAATGCCGCTTACGCTGGAGTAAGCTTTCCGAAAAATGTTCCAAGCCTTGGCCAGGGGTACTTCAAAAAATGCCTTTGAACCGGTGTCTCTGGCTATAAACATATAATAGGGGATAAGACCCAGCCTTACCTGCTCCTTCCACATCTTTGTCCAAGTCTCGGGATTGTCGTTGATATTCCGCAACAATGGCGATTGAGTCCTGATCTGTACGCCCGTATTGCGTATCCTTCCGATGGCCTTCTTCACCGCATCGGTCATCAGTTCATCGGGGTGATTGAAATGTGCTTGGAATGCGAGGTGCTTGCCTGCTTTGATCACTTTTTCGAAGAGTAAAAGGAGATCGTCGGCATCTTTATCGGTCAGGAAACGGTATGGCCAGTAAGCAAGCGATTTTGATCCGATACGTATATTCTGTATGTGGCTGAACTCTTTCGACAGGATCGGTTCGATATAGGCCGAAAGAATCTTCGCATTTGCCGTAAGCGGATCACCGCCGGTAAGCAGGAGATCTGTAACCTTGGAGTGCTTCAGCAGATATTTGTGCAGCAGGGCAGCCTCTTTCATGGCGAACTTCAGCTCGCTCATTCCCGAAAATTGAGGCCAACGGAAACAGAAGGTGCAATAGGCGTGGCAGGTCTGGCCCTGACTGGGGAAAAAAAGCACCGTTTCCCGGTATTTATGCTGAATTCCGTGCAGTTTGGTCCCTTCAAACAATGGGATGTTATGTACCTGTCCTGCCGGATTGGGATTTAACTTCAGCCGGATTTTATTCACCTCATCCTTGATCAGCTTCGGATCTGCTCCCGAACGCAACAACCCGGCCACCTTCTCATAATGCGGCTTAGCCAACATCTCTCTTCTGGGAAAAGTGAGTGTGAAAATTGGATCATCGGGGATATTGTTCCAATCGATCAGCTGTTCGGTAACGTAATTATTTGATTTGAAGGGTAGTACACTTCCTACTACCCGGATAGCCTCGACCTGTTCGGATGATAATCGGGATAGTTGTGGTAACTCTGTAAAATTGTGTAGGGAATAACTCTTGTAATTCATCGTAACTTTCTATTTTCTAACGCGTAACTCTCTATAAATAACAGAAAAAGCGCTCTCGCTTTGTTACAAATATAAGAAAATCAGGGAAAAATCCACGATTCATAAACACTCTTTACACTTTTTTTAAATAATTTGGCAAAGAGCTTTCATACTGCATTTTTACTTGAAATTTTCTCTCCTTTTTTCGTTTTTGTTAAATATAAGTATTACTTTTGCAGACCCGATGAAAATATTACAGACACATATTGCCCACTGGCACATCGTTATGGATCTGTTCCGACGATGCTTCTGATTTTTCCGGTTTTTTACGGGTTTTTAGGTTATACCGTAAAATCACCATACTACATCATACCGGACTAGGAAACCCTTTTTATTCATCATATTAATTCATCATTTTATTTACATTACACGAAATGGATGTGGAAATTCATATAGCTACTTCCGCTTATGCAAAATACGCACAGGAAGTGTGTGATCTAATCTATGAGTCGGCTCAGGCCCGCGGCACAGGTATTGCCAAACGGAGTCCCGAGTACGTTGCAGAGAAGATCAATGCAGGTAAGGCAGTTATTGCGCTCGACGGAGAGAAACTTGTAGGTTTTGCCTACATCGAGACGTTCAGTCACCAGCGTTTTGTCGCCAACTCGGGACTCATTGTTCATCCCGACTACCGGAATATGGGGTTGGCCAAGAAAATTAAACGCAAGATTTTTGACCTTTCCCGAAAACTGTTCCCGAATGCAAAGATCTTCAGCATCACCACCGGACTGGCGGTAATGAAAATGAACACCGAACTGGGTTTCAAGCCGGTTACCTTCTCCGAGCTTACCGACGATGAAGAGTTCTGGAAGGGATGTCAGGGTTGTCGCAACTTCGACATCCTTCAACGCAACAACTACAAGATGTGCCTCTGTACCGGACTCTTATACGATCCGGCCCAGAAAGAGGTTGCAGCCAGTTCGTTCGCTAAAAAGGTCGTCAAGCCGATCGTCAAGAAAAAAGCGCCTAACAAATTGTACAAGAAATAAACTAAAAGCCTGAAATATTATGAAACAAAAAGTAGTTTTAGCATTCAGCGGTGGACTCGACACCTCATTTTGTGTACCGTACCTTATCCATAAGCGCAACTTGGAGGTACATACGGTCATAGTCAATACCGGCGGTTTCTCCGAAGATGAGCTCAACGGGATCGAAGAGCGTGCCAAAACGTTAGGAGCAGCATCACACACGACCATTGATGCGGTTAACGACTATTACAACAAAGGAATAAAGTACCTGATCTTCGGGAATGTTCTTAAGAACAACACCTATCCCCTTTCGGTCAGTTCCGAACGTTTCTTCCAGGCTTTAGCTGTACTGGAGCATGTAAAAAAGATCGGCGCCGACTATGTTGCCCACGGAAGTACAGGTGCCGGGAACGACCAGGTGCGGTTCGACCTTGTTTTTGAAGTATTGGCACCGGAGATAAAAATCATTGCTCCGATCAGGGAGCTGGGACTCTCTCGTCAGGAGGAGATTGATTACCTGAAATCGAAAGGATTCAATTTCTCGTGGGAGAAGTCGAAATACTCCATCAACCAGGGGTTGTGGGGAACCAGTGTAGGTGGCGTTGAAACGCTCAAATCATCCGGAATCCTTCCCGAAGAGGCTTACCCTTCACAGGTGACCGATCAGGGCGTGGAACGGATAAAGATCGGATTTGAGAAAGGGGAACCGGTATCGTTAAACGGCGAGAAGATGACGCCCGTCCAGCTCATCCGTGCGCTGCACAAACAGGCATCCAGATTTGGCATCGGCCGTGACATTCATGTTGGCGACACCATCATCGGTACAAAAGGAAGGGTTGCCTTTGAGGCTCCCGCTCCCCTGATCCTGATTAAAGCCCACCATCTGCTGGAAAAACATGTACTCACCAAACAGCAACTATACTGGAAAGAGCAGTTGTCGAACTGGTATGGACAGTTGATGCATGAAGCCCAATACCTGGAACCGGTAATGCGCAATATCGAGACCTTCCTCGACGACACCCAGCAGTTTGTAACGGGTGAAGTGGATGTGGAGCTTCGCCCCTACCACTTCTCTATTTTGGCCTGCTCTACCGAATATGACCTGATGAATCCGGTCTTCGGAGAATATGGCGAAGTGAACAAGTCGTTCACGGGACAGGATGTGGTTGGCTTTACCAAGGTAATTTCCAATCCGTTGAAAATTTACTACAAGATTCACGAATAGTTCATCAAGCAGTAATAACGATGATAAAAGTATCCATTGCCGGTGGAACCGGCTACACCGCCGGCGAACTGCTCCGGATTCTACTGAATCATCCCGGAGTAACAATTGAGTCGGTAATCAGTTCGAGTTCTGCCGGAGTGCCGGTCTCCTCGATACACCGCGATCTGTTTGGAGAGACCGACATTACCTTTTCCGGCAAGGTGGGGCAGCCCGACCTCATCTTCCTTTGCCTCGGTCACGGACTATCGCGCACCTTCCTTGCCGAGAACAACATTCCGGCGACATGCAAGGTGATCGACTTGGGAAACGATTTCCGCAACGACCCGAAGTTCGGCGGGCGAGAGTTCATCTTCGGGCTGTGCGAACTCAACCGGGAGCAGATCAGGAGAGCCAACAGCATTGCCAATCCGGGCTGTTTTGCCACCTCCATCATGCTGGGGCTGTTGCCGTTGGCAGCATCCAACGCGCTGACCGACGAGATTCACGTACACGCCATCACCGGATCAACCGGAGCCGGCAAGAAACCGGTGGATACAACGCATTTCAGCTATCGCGACAACAATATCTCGGTTTATAAACCATTCACCCATCAACATCTGTCGGAAATCGAACGGACCTTGAAAGTTGTCGGGAACGGAGAAGTTCCACCGATTCAATGGGTTCCCATGCGGGGTGATTTTACCCGTGGAATCTTCGCCAGCATCTATACCCGATGGAACGGTCAGATGTCCGAAACGGAGACGATCAGCTACTTCAAGGAGTATTATAACGACTCTCCATTTGTCTTCGTCTCTGATGAACCGATCAGCCTGAAGGAGGTGGTCAACACCAACAAATGCCTGCTTCATATCGGATTTCACAATGGGTATATCCATATCACCTCCATTATCGACAACCTCTTAAAGGGGGCCTCGGGACAGGCGGTACAAAGCATGAACCTGATGTTCGGCCTGGATGAAACCACAGGATTGAAGCTGAAAGGGAGTGCATTTTAAGCGTCTATTCACACCTTAGAACTTGTAATGAGAAAATGAATCTATTTGACGTATATAATTTGTGGGACATTGAGCCGGTCAGGGCAGAAGGTTGCCATGTCTGGGACAGGGAGGGAGTGGAATACCTCGATTTCTACGGTGGACATGCCGTCATATCCATCGGACACAGCCACCCTCTCTATGTAAAAGCGATCCAGGAGCAGGTTGCCAGAATCGGCTTCTACTCCAACTCCGTCATCAACAGCCTGCAAACAGAGCTTGCAGAGAAACTTGGGGAACAGAGCGGCTATCCCGACTACGCACTCTTTCTTTGCAACAGCGGCGCTGAAGCCAATGAGAACGCATTGAAGCTGGCCTCTTTCCACACGGGAAGAAAGCGGATAATCGCTTGCAGCGGATCATTCCACGGCCGCACCTCCGGAGCGGTTGCCGTTACCGACAACCCGTCGATCCAATCGCTCTTCAACTCCGGACATGAAGTGACCTTTCTCCCCCTCAACGATGTGGAGGGAGCCATAAGCGAACTGGCAAAGGGTGATGTTGCGGCTGTGATGGTGGAAGGTATTCAGGGTGTCGCCGGCATCTTCGTTCCCGAAGACAATTTCCTGCAGCAGCTCGAAGTTGCCTGTCGCAAGCATGGAACGGTGCTTGTTCTCGATGAGATTCAATCGGGTTACGGCCGTACCGGACGTTTCTTTGCCCATCAGTATGCTGGCATTAAGCCAGACATGATAACGGTGGCAAAGGGAATGGGAAATGGCTTTCCGATCGGTGGGGTATTGATCTCGCCCGAAATCAAGGCAAAAAAAGGGATGTTGGGAACGACCTTTGGCGGAAACCACTTGGCCTGTGCAGCAGCCATTGCCGTCCTGGATGTACTGAAGGAGGAGTCGCTAATTGAGAATGCATTCCAAATAGGCAACTACCTGCTGAAAGAGTTGTCAACCCTAAACGGAATCGCAGAGATCCGTGGCCGGGGATTGATGTTGGGCGTCGAACTGAAACCCAGCTATTCGGAAGTACGTAACCGACTGCTGTTCAACAGCCACATCTTTACAGGCGGGGCAAAGAACAACGTGATGCGTCTGCTTCCTCCGCTCTCGGTATCGAAACAGGAAGCCGACACCTTCCTGAACGAACTGAAACAGATTATCGAAACCTATTAGTCAAAAAGTTCAAAATATGAGACACTTTACCTGCGTTCAAGACATTGGCGACATTCGAAGCGCCCTGGAGAAAGCGAAATATGTGAAAGAGAACCCATATGCCGACCAGCACCTCGGCAAAAACAAGACCTTGATGCTCATCTTCTTCAACTCGAGCCTGCGCACAAGGTTGAGCACACAGAAAGCCGGGATGAACCTGGGCATGAACGTTATCGTACTTGATATCAACCAGGGAGCGTGGAAACTCGAAACTGAACGTGGCGTGGTGATGGATGGTGACAAGCCTGAACATATCCTTGAGGCGATCCCGGTGATGGGATCATACTGCGATATTATCGGCGTACGCTCGTTTGCCCAGTTCGAAAACAAGGAATACGACTACAACGAAGTAATCCTCAATCAGTTCATCCAGTATTCAGGAAAACCTGTATTCAGCATGGAGGCTGCAACCCGCCACCCGTTGCAGAGCTTTGCCGACCTGATCACCATCGAGGAGTATAAAAAGAAGGAGCGCCCCAAGGTCGTACTCACCTGGGCTCCTCATCCGAGGGCACTGCCCCAGGCAGTTCCCAACTCATTTGCCGAGTGGATGAATGCTACCGATTATGAATTTGTAATCACACACCCTGAAGGGTATGAACTGGATGCACAGTTTACAGGAAAGGCCACAGTGGAATATGACCAAAAGAAGGCTTTCAAGGATGCCGACTTCATCTATGCGAAAAACTGGGCGGCCTACCAGGATCCCAACTACGGGAAGATACTGAACAGCGACAGGTCGTGGACGGTAGACACCCAAAAGATGGCACTGACCAACAATGCCTATTTCATGCACTGTCTTCCTGTCCGCCGTAACATGATCGTTACCGACGAGGTGATAGAAAGCCCGCAATCAATCGTTATACCCGAAGCAGCCAATCGTGTGGTTTCGGCACAAACGGTATTGAAGGAAATTTTACTGGAACTGCAATAAATATAAAGTATAAAGGTATGGCTACTCACTCCAATCTCCCGCTCTCCGTCGTAAAAATTGGTGGAAACGTTGTCGACAAACCTGAAGCGCTGACCAGTTTCTTGCATGATTTCCACCAGTTGAAAGGGAGGAAACTGCTTGTTCACGGCGGAGGCGTACTGGCTTCGAAGATGGCGGAACGACTCGGTATCACCACCAAGATGGTCAACGGCCGCCGCGTGACCGATGCCGAAACACTGCAACTGGTAACGATGGTCTATGCCGGATGGATCAACAAGAGCATCGTTGCCCAACTGCAACAGATCGGATGTAATGCCATCGGCCTCTCGGGCGTTGACGGCAACGCCATTCCTTCGGCACGCCGGAATCCGGAGCCTATCGATTTTGGATTCGTGGGTGACCCGATTACGCGAAAAATGGACGGGGAACTGATCACCACACTCCTCGAAAAGGAGATTGTCCCAGTCTTCTGCGCCATAACACACGATGGCAACGGCTCACTACTCAATACCAACGCCGACACGGTGGCCTCATCGCTTGCAATATCGCTTTCGAAACAGTATCGCACTACATTGTATTACTGTTTCGAAAAGGAGGGAGTGTTGCGCGACGTCAACGACAGTGAAAGCCTGATCCCGCTAATCAACCGGGAAACATTTGCCCAGCTCAGGGAGCAGGGAGTGATTGCAGACGGCATGATTCCTAAACTCGACAACTCGTTCAGCGCCATACAGGAGGGGGTATCGGAGGTGATGATCCTCCACGCCCGGAATCTGTTGCAGAAGAGAGGAACTATGTTGATCGGATAAAAACATCAATATGCACCTAAACAACGAATATCTCCGCAATACGACACAGCTGCTCAGAGAGTTGGTTTCCATGAAATCTTTCTCGGGGGAGGAAAAGATGCGGAGCGATTTTTTATGCAATTACCTTTCAGAAAGGGGGGTAAGAACGGAACGGTTGAAGGAGAACATCATTGCCCGTCAGCCACACCACAGCGCTGCAAAGCAAACGTTGATGATCAATTCACATATCGACACCGTCAGGCCTGCAGCTAGCTACACCTTCGATCCGTTCAATCCCCCTTTGTCTGACACCCACGTTTTCGGTCTGGGCAGCAACGATGCCGGAGCAAGCGTTGTCTGCCTGCTGCAGACATTCCTCCATTTCTACAATTCTGAACTACCTTTCAACCTCATGCTGGTCTTATCCTGCGAGGAGGAGAACTCCGGACCCGACGGGATGACGCGTCTTGCAAAAGAGATTCCGGGAATCGATTTTGCCATTATCGGTGAACCGACCGGGATGCAGGCTGCCATTGCCGAGCGGGGGCTGCTGGTGATCGACGGGGAGGCCACCGGGGTGAGTGGTCATGCGGCAAGGAACGAGGGGGTAAATGCGCTCTATATTGCCCTGGAGGATATCCAGGCGATCCGTTCGGTCAGGTTCGACAGGCTCTCTCCTACAATGGGCGATGTGAAACTTACCGTCACGCAGATATCTGCCGGTACCCAACACAATGTGGTTCCCGACAGATGTACCTTCGTAGTGGATATCCGCCCGACCGACCAATACTCCAACCCTGAAATAGTGCAGCTTCTCCAGTCGAAGGTAAAGAGCAGGCTCACTGCCCGAAACCTCACAAACAGGAGTTCGGCCACGCCGTCGGATCACCTGCTGATGAGAACGGTAGAGAGGATGGGAGTAAAAACCTACGTCTCCCCTACTACATCCGACTGGATGCGTATATCATGCCCGGCCATCAAAATGGGACCGGGTGAATCGGCCCGCTCCCATCAGGCCGATGAGTTTGTGCTGGTCAGCGAGCTGGCAGATGGGATAGCCGGTTATATCCGGTTTATTGAAGAAGCAACAAAACTTATCAAATAGATCATGGCAAAAATCTGGAACAAAGGCTTCGATGCCGACAAGTCGGTAGAGAAATTCACGGTGGGAAGAGATCGGGAATTTGATTTGCGGCTGGCAAAATATGATATCATCGGTTCGATGGCCCACATCAAGATGCTGGTAAAAATAGGATTGCTGGAAGAGGCCGAAGAAAAGAAGCTGCGTAGCGAGCTGCAGAGAATCCTCTCGGATGTTGAGGAGGGGAATTTCACTCTCAGCGACGACGCTGAAGATATCCATTCGCAGATCGAGGCAATGCTTACCGAAACCCTCGGCGAATCGGGCAAGAAGATCCACTCTGGCCGTTCACGGAACGATCAGGTGCTGGTGGACCTGAAACTCTTCTTCAAGGATGAGATCAGGAAGATCAAAACTGAAGCACTGGAACTTTTCGACCTGTTGCAAACCCTCAGCGAACAATACCGGTCGGTCCTCCTGCCCGGTTACACGCACGGACAGATCGCGATGCCCTCCTCCTTCGGACTTTGGTTCGGGGCATATGCCGAAACGCTCGTGGACGATATGCATACGCTGGTTGCCGCCTGGCGGGTAGCCAACCAGAATCCGCTCGGCTCTGCAGCCGGGTATGGCAGTTCATTTCCGCTCGACCGGGAGATGACCACGCAGGAACTCGATTTCGAAACCCTTAGCTACAACTCGGTTGCCGCTCAGATGGGGAGGGGGAAGAGCGAGCGTATCCTCGCTTTCAGCATAGCATCGTTTGCCGCCACGCTGAACAAACTGGCAGCCGACAACTGCATGTACCTCTCGGGCAATTATGGATTTATCTCCTATCCCGACAAGCTGACTACCGGATCGAGCATCATGCCGCACAAGAAGAACCCCGACGTATGGGAGTTGATCCGTGCGCACAGCAACCGTCTACAGGGACTTCCCAACGAGATCGCGCTGATGACCACCAACCTGCCACACGGTTATCACCGCGACTTCCAGCTGTTGAAGGAGAATCTCTTCCCGGCCCTCGAGACGTTGCATACCCTCTTCGAGATGACCCATTTCATGCTGTCACACATCTCTGTGAACAACAACATCCTGGAAGATGAAAAATATCGATATCTCTTTACGGTGGAGAAAGTAAACGAACTTGTCTTGCGGGGCGTTCCGTTCCGCGAAGCGTATCAGCAGGTAGGACGGGAAGTACAGGAGGGCACCTTCTCATTTGAACCCGTATTGAACCACACGCACGCCGGTAGCATCGGAAACCTGTGTACCGATGCGATCCGGACAAAAATGGTAAAGGCGGCAGGGGGAATTGGCTGATTTTCCCCTCCCCGTTTAGAAGCCCCCTATCGCTTTTTTTACTACTTTTGTAAAAAGATTAATTACAGATTGAAAAGGGCAGGTAGACTGTAACCGATTTACCTCCCGATTTTCCTGTTCCAACAAAAACCGTCATATAAAATCTATGAACTTAATTAATGAAATTATCGGGCGTGCAAAAGCCGATAAACAACGGATCGTTCTTCCCGAAGGAACGGAACCCCGCACGCTCCAGGCTGCAGATCAGCTTGTCCACGACGGGGTAGCAGAGATAATTCTCCTGGGGAATCCCCAAGAAATAGATGCATTGGCAAACAAACTCGAGCTGAAGAATATCGGCAACGCCTGTGTGATCGATCCCAAAAACCACGACAAAAAACAGACCTATATCGACCTGCTGGTGGAACTGAGAAAATCGAAAGGGATGACGCCCGAGAAAGCTGCCGTACTGGTAGAGGATCCACTCTATCTGGCCTGTCTGATGATCAAGAACGGCGATGCAGATGGCGAGATTGCAGGTGCGCAGAACACCACTGGCGACGTGCTCCGTCCTGCCTTGCAGATCATCAAGACATCACCTGATGTCAGCGTGGTGTCCGGGGCTTTTATCATGTTTACAAAAACGTCGCAATATGGAAAAGAGGGCGTCCTTCTCTTTGCCGATTGTGCCGTAATGCCCAACCCCAATGCCCAGGAACTGGCATCGATTGCCATAGCATCGGCACAGACTGCACGCGGCATTGTGGGAATGGAGCCTCGCGTAGCGATGTTGAGTTTTTCGACCAAAGGAAGTGCACAACACGAAATGGTAGACAAGGTGGCCGAGGCTACCCGTATTGCCAAGGAGCTGGCTCCCGATCTGCTGATCGACGGTGAGCTGCAAGCCGATGCCGCTCTGGTACCCTCGGTGGGAGCGAGCAAGGCACCGGGAAGTGCAGTTGCAGGACAGGCCAATGTGTTGGTCTTCCCGACACTGGAGGCCGGAAATATCGGCTACAAGTTAGTACAACGGCTGGGGAATGCCGAGGCGATAGGTCCCATATTGCAAGGAATGGCAGCCCCTGTAAATGATCTTTCCAGAGGCTGTTCGGTCAACGACATCTATAACATGGTGGCCATGACAGCCAATCAGGCCATTGCGTTAAAATCGACAAGGTGAATACAAAAAAAAACAGAATATAATGAGTGAATTAATCATTGAACCTATCGAAAAGTATGGCCTCAACATCAGCCACGAGAAGAAAGCGCTCTTCTCCAGAATCGGCATTGTAGGAGCCGGAAAAGAGGGGCGTACCATCATCAGCCTGACAGCATCGGCAGGAATGGATGTGGTTTTCATGGATGAATCGCAGGAACGTATCGACGTCGTTCTTGAGGAACTGAACCGGGTCATGGACCAGAAAATCAGCAAGTGGGGTCTGACCCAATCGGAGAAGAAAGTAATCATGAACCGGATCACTCCGACATTGAACTACGAAGATTTCGTCGGTTGCGACATGGTCATCGAGTGTACCCGTTACTCTGAAACCGGTCGCCGCAGCACCCCGCTCCGGAAAAACATCTTCAAGATACTGGATGAAATCCTCGAACCCGATGCCATCATTGCCACGAACGGTCCAACGGTCATTATCAGCGAATTGGCTGCCGACCTGGTGCACAAGGAGCGCTGCGTAAGCCTCTATTTTCCTGTCTCCCACCCCGACGCCCGTATCCTCGAGATCGTAAAGGGGATGTATACATCGGAGGAGGTCTACAAGAAAATGGAGATCTTCGCTCAACTGATCAACTACCGGCCTCACCGGATTAACGAAAGTAACGGTAATGTGAGCATACGACTGCTGACGACAATGCTCAACGAGTCGTGCCAGATGCTGCTGGAGAGAGTAAGCAGCATGGAAAGCATCGAAGAGACATTCACCATCATCTACGGACAGCGCTACGGCGTTTTCAGACTGGCAGACATCATTGGTATTGAACGTATCGTAACCATCATGGAGGCCATGTTCAACGATTTCGGACAGACACATTACAAGCCCAATCCGTTATTGTGGAAGCTTTACCGCTCCAATCAGCTTGGTGTTCGAACCGGTAAGGGATTCTACATCTACGATAAGAACGGGAACGTGATCTCCGAAAACAAATCGTTGTTTAATTGAGAAAAGTCAGAAATCAGAATTTGTCGAAATGAAGATATTAGTTTTAAATTGCGGAAGTTCCTCCATCAAGTACAAGCTTTTCAATATGGAAAGCAACGAGGTTGTTGCTCAGGGAGGCGTGGAAAAGATCGGAATGAAAGGTTCGTTCCTGAAACTCACTCTCCCCAACGGGCAGAAAGTGCAACTCGAGGGAGAGATCCTGGAACACCGCGCAGGAATCGAATACATTTTCGGGGTTCTGCTGAGCGAGAAATACGGCTGTATCAAGTCGCTCGACGAGATTGACGCCGTCGGGCACCGGGTGGTACACGGTGGAGAGCGGTTCAACAAGAGCGTACTGATTACCGATGAGGTGATCGAGATGCTGGAAGAGTGCATCGAGCTTGCTCCCCTGCACAATCCACCCAACCTGAAGGGGATTTTCGCTATCAAGGAACTGCTGCCCGACACGCCGCAGGTGAGTGTCTTCGACACTGCTTTCCACCAGACCATGCCCGACTACGCCTACGTTTACGGATTACCCTACTCGCTTTACGAGAAATATGGCATTCGGCGGTATGGATTTCACGGCACAAGCCACAGGTATGTCTCCAAGAGGGCTTGTGAGTTCCTGAATGTTCCTTACGAATCGCAACGCATCATCACCGCGCATATCGGCAATGGCGTCTCCATTACCGCCATCAAGAACGGAAAATCGATCGACACAAGCATGGGGATGACCCCGGTGGAGGGTCTGATGATGGGAACCCGTTCGGGGGATCTGGATCCCGGGGTAATCTCCTACATCATGGAAAAGGAGCGGATGAGCGCATTGGGTGTCTCCACCCTGTTGAACAAGTTTTCGGGTGTTTTGGGTATATCGGGGATCTCGTCAGATATGCGCGAGATCGAAGCCGGTATAAAGGAGAACAACCCGAGGGCAATTCTTGCGATGAATACCTACAACTACCGCATCAAGAAATATGTGGGCGCTTACAGTGCAGTTCTGGGTGGCGTTGACATCCTGGTCTTTACTGGAGGTGTGGGCGAGAATCAGTGGGTTACGCGCAGCACGGTATGTGAAAACATGGAGTATATGGGCATTGAACTCGACGAAGAGCTGAATCGGTCGGTCCGTGCCAAGGAGGTAGTGATCAGCAAGCCTACGTCGAAAGTGAAGGTGCTTATCATTCCCACCGACGAGGAGCTGACCATTGCAAAAGACACAATGGAAATATTGGGGAGATAACATCACCCAGTAGACACAAAAAAACGTCGCCAGAAGAGAGAATCTGCCTGGCGGCGTTTTTTACAAAGGAAATTTTAGTAGAATTATTCAAAAAAGCAAAGCATATCTTTTTTCCCCGATCAAGTTACCTAAAGCCTCACGCAGAGGAATAGGGAGAGCTCTCCCGGTACTTTGAAGCAAATTCAGGGCAGTAAAACAAAATTACGATAGTAAGACGGGGTAACTCCCGTATGTTTTTTAAACGTCCGTGAAAAATAGGCCAGATCGGCAAAACCACAAATTTTGGCTATCTCTCCAATATTCTTATCGCATTGAATCAGCTGTTTTTTTGCATGATTAAGCCTCAGTTGAATAATATAAGCATTAGTTGAATAACCCGATGCCGCATTGATTTTCCGATTCAGTTGAGAGACACTTATATTCAACTCTTTTGCTATCGAACCAGGAGATAGATCGGGATCGGATATCCTTTGATTGATCATATCAGTAACTTTCTGAAGAAAATACATATTCGCCCGTATCGATCTTGTTTCGTTTTTGAGAACTGTTTTCATGTTTTTATCATGTTTGTAGTACTATGTGAATGGGTATTACAGACAGGTGCTGATGATCAGCCGGAATTGAGAGTAACCACCTGGGGCTCCGTTCCAGTTAAACTTACGGACACCATTAGACTATAATATAGAAAGGGAATAAAAGGGCTTACCAGTGTCACAATAGAATACCACGCGCATGTTAAACAAAATTTGATATTTTTTAGAGAGTCACGGATAAAGCCCTTTTATTGGCTTTACACTTACACTTGTACAAAAATAGCGCTGCACGAATTGAAATGTTAGGATTCTTTGCACATTTTTTTGGACTCAGTGAACATTAACATTTCTTCACTTGTATTCCACGCACATCAATTTTAGAATAACCGACTGGTTTGCAAAAACATATGTGCATCATTTCAGAACAAAAGCAGAAAGAAAAAAATATCAAAAATCGATCTATATCTTAAAAATTAACTATTCGTAATTTACTAATTATTATGCAATTAAAAAAATCAACACCTCCCCTCTATGGTGTTGACGGTTGATTTTTTGTGAAAACCGTGCAGCTATTGAATGGCAAAATCATCTTTCTCCTCTTCCACCGTAATAAAAAAATCGAAATCGATCTGGGAGATGATCCTGTCTGTGACAAACTTGACAATCTTCAGCTTGGGATAGTAGGTATCGACACGTATACCTAGCCGGGTCAGCTTCGTTTCAACTTCCTTGAACGACCAACCGTTCTGTATGACTCCAAAGTAGGTTTTCATCTTACTCTTCACGAATAACCTGTACCAGCCCCTTCCCGACATCCCTATATTTGAGGTTTTCGATCGGTTTGGCATGCTCTTCAATCAACTCCCATATCTCCCTGGCGTTCAAATCGGGATACTGCTCCATATAAAGGGCTGCCAACCCCGAAACGTGGGGGGTAGCCATACTTGTACCGCTTAGTATCTGATAATTACCAGAATTTGCACTCTTCTTCGGATAGGAACTCAACACATTCACACCTGGAGCACAAACGTTGATATCACCCCCGGTGGAGGCATTGAGTCCTCCATTCGAAAAGCGGGCTATCTGCATCTGGCTATCAATCGCTGCAACGGCCATAATGGAGACAGCGTTAGCCGGAGCCGAAACCGGCATGGGTAATGCCGGTCTGTTGCTGTCGTTGCCTGCAGCTGCAATTATCAGGCAGTTGTTCTCCAATGCCCTGCTGTATATATTAGTGTAAAAGTACCCCACATTTCAATCGAAAAGTATACCACTTACAAACTTGAACGGAACAACTTCGTTCATAAAGAATGATAAGTATGTATACAAAACAGGAGATTATAATTAGCAGCTTCCGCGATGGAAAAAGTCAGCGTCAAATAGCCCGTGATTTGCAAATTAGTCGCAAAACAATCAGGAAGTACCTGCAGGAACACGAAAAGGCATTGCAATCGGCAGTCTGTAAAGAAACAGCGCAATCGTGTAATCTATCCAGTGAACCGGTCTATAAAATGGCTACACCTCGTCTGAGGCTCAAATTAACACGCGAGGTGGAAACTGTCATCGATGAATTACTTGAAGACAACGAGCGTAAGCGTGGGCAAGGCCTGCGCAAGCAGATGCTAAAGAAAAAGGACATCCTTGAGGAACTTCACCGGCGAGGGTTTGACATTGGCTATACCACGGTTTGTAATCATATTGCGCGCAGGGAGAACCGGGTAGTAACCAAAGAAGCATTTATTCGCCAGGTTTATCAGGCCGGGGAAACCTGTGAGTTTGACTGGGGTGAGATCAAACTCTGCATTGCAGGGAAACGCAGGTCATTGCAACTTGCTGTTTTTACCTCCGCCTTCAGCAATTACCGCTATGCTTTTATTTACGAGCGGCAGGATACCCTGGCTTTCATGGAATCTCACGTGCGTTTTTTTAAAACCATTGGTGGCGTCTACCGTGAGATGGTTTACGATAATATGCGTGTTGCGGTAGCCAGGTTTGTCGGGCCGCATGAAAAGGAGCCCACCCGGTCACTGCTCCAGCTTCGGGGGCACTATCAGTTCAGGCATCGCTTTTGCAACATATGCCGTGGAAACGAAAAAGGTCACGTGGAACGGAGCGTGGAGTATGTCCGCCGTAAAGCGTTCGCCCCCAAGGATGCCTTTGCGGACATCCTGGAGGCCCAACAGTGGCTTGATGCAACGCTTAAAAGGCTCAATGCGGGGAAGCAGCAGGGAACAGGCAAGAGCGCCGACGAACTGTTCTCTCAGGAGAAGAACCTTTTGGGCAAGCATCCGGCCATGGAGCTTGTCTGCAGTGAACAGGTGCAGTTGCGGGTGGATAAATATGCCACCATCAGCTATCGCACCAACCGCTACTCGGTTCCCGATCACCTGGTGGGAGAGTTTGTCGATGTGAGTGTCCGCAGCCGCGAGTTGCAGGTGTACGTGCAAAACAAACGGGTGGCCGTTCATGTACGTAGTTACGAAAAACACTCCTGGAATGTGGAGATAGAGCATTACCTGTCAACATTCAAGAAGAAACCGGGCGCCCTGGCTGGTAGCCTGGCACTTGCCGGCAGCCATTACCTTAAAGGGCTGTACATGGATTATTTCCAAAGCGAACCCCGTGAATTTATCGACCTGCTCACATACTGCCGCGGGCAAATGGTGAGCCGTGAGAGACTCGAGGAATCCCTTAAGCGATTACTGGACACCGGCTGCCAGGGAATCAGCGTGGAAAAGCTTCGGGCCCTGCTGGGAAATAAACCCCGTGTAAACCCAACCTGGGAGCCGGAAGATACGATAAGTATCAAGGCCAAAGAACAACTTGCCGGCATCGCCGGGCTAATGCAAAAAACAAACTATGATGGACACTATCAACAGGCAAATAACAGCATACAGTAAAGAGCTCCGACTGCCTGTTTTCAGGCGTGATTACAAGGAACTGGCAACAGAAGCGGCCCGACAGGGGCTTGATTATGAAGCGTACCTGGTAATGCTCATGGAACGTGAATATGAACTCAGGCTTGAGAACCGGAAGAAAGCGCAAATAAGGAATGCCCGGTTCCCGTCTAAAATGTATCTTTCCGACCTTGAGCGTGACCAGTTACCTCCGGGTGCCAGGGAGAAACTCCCTTTACTGGAAAGACTGGACTTCATCCCGGCGGCCCGGAACGTGATCCTCTCCGGCAACCCGGGTACGGGCAAAACACACATCGCCATAGGGTTGGGGCTTAAGGCTTGCATGCAGGGGTATAAAGTGTTGTTCACCACAGTACACCGCTTGTTGACACAGTTACGTGAATCCCACTCCGGGCGCACACTGAAACAGGTAGAAGCCCAGTTTGAAAAATATGACCTGGTCATATGCGATGAGTTTGGATATGTATCCTTTGACAAGCAAGGCTCTGAACTGTTGTTTAACCATCTCTCCTTAAGAACGGGCAGGAAATCGACCATCATTACCACGAACCTCGGCTTTGACCGGTGGGAAGAGATCTTTGGTGACCCCGTCCTGACAGCGGCACTGGTAGACAGGGTAACCCATAAGGCATATCTTGTAAATATGTCCGGAGACTCATACCGGCTGAAAGAAACAGAAAAAATGATGAATGGAAAATGAAAATAACAGTCAGAATAAGAACGCCCGTTTCCCTGTTGGGGGCGGTACCGCCCCCAACAGGGAAACGGACTTGGAGATTAAATTAAAATGGTATACTTTTGGATTGAAATACTGGTATACTTTTGGGGTGAAATAAACACCCTGCTGCCTACTGTTTCAAAAAGAGGGGAGGGTTTCTCATTCAGTTTTACTGGTGAAGCAAGTGAGAGGGAGATGACCCGGTACTTCTTGGTAATTGCCCAGTCTATGGCATCGATGATACTGCTGGTTGTCCCCTTTCCATTGTTGCCGAGCACCTTGCCTATCTTCAGGTTACTATCTTTGGCAATCCCGTAGCGCTTACCGGTATCACCCCGTACATATCCGCAGGCGATACCGGCACAATGCGTTCCGTGTCCGTTGAGATCCTTGTCCCACTCTTCACCCTCAACAAATGACTTTCCCTCAATAAACCTCTCCGCAAAATCGGGATGCGAAACATCGAAACCGGTATCAAGAATGCAGATATCCACCCCTTTACCCGTAAACCGGGCCTCGTCGACACCAATAGCCTTTAATCCCCACTCCAGATCAGTTACAGCAGGTTTGGGCATTGACCTGCTCCGGATAAAGTTCTCCAGTTCTGTAATCTTGCTGTTTAATTGATCAACTGTCGCCTTCAAATCATCAATCAGGGTAAACTCATCTGCTGGAAAAAACTCCCTCTCCTTCTCAAAATAGACAACCGGACTCCTACTGTCGCTTATCGAGGCGGTCAATAGCTGCTCATCCACATCGTCCACCACCATGACGCCCAGATTCTTGTATAGGACGGCATGGTTATTGTCGATAATGTGAAATGAGCGGTTCTCCTTCGACAGGAACTCGGATGAGGTTACGCTTACGGAGAACCCTTTCTCCACGCTCTTGATCGATTTCTCATTCTGGCTATCCAGCAAAACAATGTATCTCTCTTTTGCCATAATCTTCAGTTATTGTATGGTGATGTTGGAAACAATTTTTTCGATAAGCAGAAAGATGTCTTCCGGAATCAAATTTGCGAGCAACTTCTTATTTATTATGGATATAGTCCCATTCTGTGTCAGAAGAAAGTTCCAGAATGCTTCAATTTCTGCTATCGAATTCAGCTCTTTCAGCTTCTCATTCGATAATACCCCTTGCTGGCAAAGGCTCAGGATCAGGTTTGAGAGAATCTCCTCACCCTCTTCCAGCTTTGAGATCTCTTTCTTGTAGATATCCTGCAACAACAGGTCAAGACTCTCAATCCCCTTGTAGGAAAATCCCCACAACAATTCACCCCTCCATGAGGTAATCTTCTCCATTCTGGAAGGATCGAAACCTCTTTTTACCGTTTGAAGCATGCTTCTTATCCTGAGAACCTCCGACGCTTTGGCATTGTCACCTCTCATTTCAAAGTAATCGGAGAGTTTGGCCAGAAAAGCGTTAAAGCGATGCTCAAAATCGAACGATTTTTCCACAAACAACTTCTGCACATGATTGAATTCGGCGAGAAGTTCGTCAATTACCCTGATCTTGTTGTGGATAAACTCTTTCATCTATTCAAAAATGATTTCTTCGACCGGTTGCCCGTTCTTATCGGTAATCGACTTGATCCGCAAACCCTCCTCCTCCATCTCGATATGGAGGTTGATGAATAGCTTGTCCTTATCCTCCGCACCGGTCGTATTCGGATCGATATAGATATCATTCAACTTGGTAGAGACGAGCGAATAGCTATTGGCAATAGTCTCCGTCAGAATCCTCTTCATTTCTGCACGCTCTGCCTCTACCTTACTGTCCTGGGGGGTGAAAACCCTTTTATTCAGCAGCGTGATTTGCGGAGAGATGTCTATCTTCTTTATCTCATCGTTGATGTTCTTAACCAGTTTCTGGTCTTTTTTCTCGAGAGTCTTGAAGAGTTCTGTAAATTCAGTCGACTGGATCTCCTCTTTTGTAACCGGGGAGATGTTCAGTTGCTTCTCTCTGTTTACAGTTACAATCCGTTCATTCAATTCGTTCAGGAACTTCTCGTTATCAAGTTTGAAGTCGTATTTCGACTGGGCACTGATATTACTCACCTTCAACGGTATATCCATCTTTATCGATGGAAAGGTGAAACGAGGTGCCTTGAAAAACTTCAAGTACTCGTGATTGGCATACTCTTTGGCCACTTGAACCGACTTCTCATCCGCCTTCTTACGAGCCTGGATTATCTCGCTGTAGAGATAATCCAGGTAATCCGAGAGTTTGATCATGGTTTTAATTTGTTGAACCCAGTAATCCCAACACTTTTTCGAGTCCGGCAGGCATTTCGTCGTTTGTTGCCCTTACCTTGACTCCCAGCGAGTACTCTTTCTCCACTTTGATACCGGTACTTGATGATCTTTTGTACGAGACGTCCACCTTGAACTTTACAGGTCCCCAACCGCCCGATGCACCTGCATTGATGCCAAACTCATCGCTTACATTCTTGGTATAGGTGGAGTTGAGCTTCACATTAAAGTCAACTTCGCACGATTCGATCCGGAAACTGGGGACATTGAGGAGAGCAATGAATGGTACGATTATCTCCGCATCCTGCTGAATAGTTGGAGTAGCACTACCGGGATTTTCAGGATCGTATGCAGGGTTGGGGACACTCCTCTTGTACTTGAACTCAGCCATCCTGAGTTTTTTTGTACCAGAAGAGTCTGTTTCAAATCCCACCTCATTGATAAAGCTTACCGTACTTATCGATGCATTCGATTGCGCCCTCACGCAGGCATCCAACGGCCCCCCGATAATCGTGGCAAAGTCGATACTTCCCAGTTCAGCCGCAAAATCGGCACTGGACGCATCTGAGGTCCTGAAGATATTATCGTCCTCGGCCATCCTGCCAAAAAGCAACTTGGCAACATCCGATGTAGCCTTGGCCGCCAAGTTTTCCCATTTCGGGTCGTAACTGGCTTTGAAGCTATCGATAATATCGATGATTTCCTTTCTCGTAAGGCCTTGCAGCTCCGAAGGTGCAATTCCACTGATCTGTTCATAAACCGAAGGAGTTAAAGTATTCTCCAGCCCAGAAAGCAGATCGATCAGTTCACTTTTTGTTTTTTTACTGTAGTCTTGTCCCAAGACATCTTTTAAAGTTTTATGATTATCCGCAGTTATTCCTAAAGAATTTAGCGGGAAAAAGTTATAAATAAGTTTCAAAAATACTTGCACAATTCACTGATATTCATTATATTTACATCGCTAGCGATATAAAGATTCAAACTATGAATATCCTGGATTTTGCTATAAATTACCCCGATGAGGAATCCTGTCGGAAAAAATTCAAAGAACAAAGAGACCAAATGGGAGTAACCTGTCGTCATTGTAATTGTAAAGAACATTATTGGCTGGAAAACAAGCAGGCCTATGAATGCAAGCGTTGTCGCGCACGCCAAACCTTGCGTTCAGGCACCGTCATGCAGCACTCCAACCTGCCCTACCGTTACTGGTTCGTGGCCATGCACCTGCTCACGGCGACCAAGGGCTCCTTTTCCGCTGCGGAGCTGCAGCGCCAGCTGGGGCACAAGCGTTACCAGCCCATATGGGAAATGGTCAATAAACTGCGTGACGTGATGGGCAAACGCGATGATGAGTACACCCTTGAGGGAGCCATCGAGTTGGATGACGCCTTCTTTTCCACCGAAATATCCCTTGAAGAGAGGGACAAACCGTTGAAGCGCGGCCGCGGGAGCCAAAAAAAGACCAAAGTGCTGGTAATGGCTGAAAGCAAAACCATTGAAAACCCCAAGCCGGGTAAGAAACCCAAGAAGGTTAGATACCTGAAAATGAAAGTGATCAGTGACTTGAAGTCCGGTACAATTACAAGGAATGTCAAAGAGCACGTTGAAAGCACGGCGGATCTGACCACCGATGACTCAACATCTTACACTAAATTGAAAGAGCATGTTCATTCACATACGGCATCTGTTATTCCACACCAGGATCTTTCCAAGGTGCTGCCCTGGGTGCATACCGCGATCAGCAATGCCAAACGACAGCTCCTGGGCGTGTATTACAAGATAAAACCAGAATACTTGCAATATTACCTCAACCAGTTCTGTTATAAATTCAACAGGCGTTACTTCGGGGAAAACCAGTTTGAAAGACTGTTGATAGCCGCTGTAACGTATGCTCCTGATTTCAAGTCAAGAATTTACAATAGGAACTATTGCGGATAATCATATAAAGTTTTCATCTCAATCATTTTTTAATAGATTAATAAAATTAAGCCCGAGACCCATGGCTTACAATATGTAAATAGTCAGCCCTTAAAAAGTATTCAATCGTCTATGATACAGTAAAATAATAGATATTTTCCTTGGTTATATCTGCAAGTTTTCGTAAATTTGAGATATAAATCTTGCAGAAAATCATGCTGGCAAAACAACAAGACCGTTCACAACACTCATTGTTCTTTTCACTGGAAAGCACATTGAATCATAAGCACCCGCTATTCATTCTGGCCAATAAAATTGATTGGGAGATGTTTGAAAGAGAGTTCTCACCCCTGTATTGTCCCGATCACGGACGTCCGGCGAAGCCCATTCGCCTGATGGTGGGATTATTGATCCTGAAACACATCCGAGATCTCTCGGATGAAAGCGTGGTGGAACAATGGAGTGAAAACAATTACTACCAGTATTTTTGTGGTGAACAGGAATTCCAACCTCGTGTTCCTTGTGAAGCGTCAGAGTTGGTTCATTTCCGTCACCGCATCGGCAAAGAGGGTATTGAGCTGATCTTAAGGGAGAGCATCCGTATCAATGGTAAAGACTCGAACGACAAGGACGTTTACATCGACACCACTGTCCAGGAGAAAAATATCACCTTCCCCACGGATGACAAACTGGCAAAGAAGATTATCAAGAGGTGCTGGAAGATAGCAGACAGGAACAGTTTGGATTTGCGCCAGAGTTACAGGCGAATCCTGAAAGATCTTTCCTACGATCAGCGCTTCCGAAATCACCCACGAAACAAGGGTAAAGCCAGGAAAGCGGATAAGAAAGTGAGAACCATAGCCGGACGGCTGGTACGCGATGTGGAAAGGAAGCTGGGTACCATGGTTGATGGTTACCGGAATGAACTGGACCTGTACAAGCGGGTACTGGCCCAGAAGAAGAAAGACAAGAACAAGGTTTATTCACTGCACGAGGTGGATGTGCAATGCATCAGCAAGGGGAAAGAGCATAAACTGTACGAGTTTGGAAACAAGGTATCCATCACACGAACCGGTAGCGGTGTAATTGTTGGAGCACTGAGTTTTAGAAATGAATTTGACGGGCACACGCTAGACAAGGCTATCGAGCAAGTGGAGAAGTTGACGGAAAGAAAACCCCGAAACGGTATCTGCGACAGGGGGTACCGGGGAAGAAGTAAAGTCAGGGATACACTCATCCACATCCCCAAATCCTTTTCAAAGGCTCTAAGCACCTATAGGAAGAATAAAGAGAGAAAGTACTTCCGCAAGCGGGCAGGTATTGAGCCGGTAATCGGACACCTGAAAGAAGATCACCGTCTCTCCCGCAATTACTACAAGGGAATCACCGGGGATGAGATCAATGTTATGCTCGCAGCTGCCGGATTCAACTTCAAAAGGATGATGAACAAGTGGAAGTCATCTTTTTGGCTCTTCCTTGAAAAGATAATTGTGTTCCTGAACAGGCAACTTCACCCCATCAGGGGAGGTGAAATTTTACAAACCAGAGAAAAATGGGCTTTTTAAGGCTCGACTAAATATATCGGAGCATGCGATGATATTTTATAACAAATAGAACAATTATTTGTATAATTTGAACATTAACTTTTTCAAATTTGTACTACACGAGCATTATACAAAATGTAAGATATTGTATAAAAGGAGTTTAACCGATAAAAAATAGTCAAATGTTATCAGGCCTGGTTTCGGTAGGCTGTTGGGGTAACACCGGTAACTTTTTTAAATGTACGGGAGAAGTAGGCCATATCAAAAAAACCGCAAGCCTCGGCAACCTCCCCAACATTTTTATTGGGTTGTAGAAGTAATCGCTTGGAATAGTCGATCCTCACCTGAAGGATATATGATGAGGAGGAGAATCCAGTAATCGCGTTAATTTTCCGGTTCAGCTGGGATGTACTTACGTTCAGTGCGTCAGCAATCAGTTGTGGATTCAAGTCGGGATTGGATATCTTTTCAAGAATCAGATCAGTTACATTCTGGAGAAAAACCATATTGGCATCCTGAGGCTCCTTTGAATCTTCATCCAGTACCGCGTTCATATATTTTACCTTCATCACCTTGATAAAATCAAGAAGGTTGGAGATCCTGATCAGCAACTCCTCGGGCTGGAAAGGTTTACGGATATATACATCTGCCCCGCATTTTAAACCGGCAAGCATATCGTCGGAATCGGTCTTTGCAGTGATCATGATGATTGGAATATGGTTCAGAATCGTCGACGACTTCACCTCCCGGCACAAGGTTAAACCATCTTTCCTGGGCATCATCGCATCCGTTATGATGATGTCGGGTACCAGGGCGAACGCTTTCTTCAGGCCATCCACGCCATCAACAGCCGTGACAACATTGTAGCCATCCCTTAAGAGCGTGTAGACAAAAGCGAGGACATCAGGATTGTCTTCCACCAAAAGGATTGTGGGCTTTCCTTCAATACCGGGAGACTCCTCTTCAGCCAAGATGTCGGGAGGTGGCCCGAGCTCCTGTTTGCGGTAGACTGAAAAATTGGTATTGTATGGTGAGTCGCTGCCCGGCTCCCATTTCTCAATATTCTCACTCCCAAATGAACGCAACGGAAGGGTAACGGTGAATTCAGACCCTTTGTAAAGCTGGCTCTTCACCTCGATGGTTCCGTTCATCTGTTCCACCAGCTGCTTGGTGAAGGCCAGTCCTATTCCACTTCCATGCTGGTTACCCGACGAATCGGATACACGGTAAAAGAGATCGAATATTTTTCCGAGATCCTCCTCGCTGATTCCCACCCCGTTATCTGCCACCTTAATTTTCACGTTCTCCTCGTCTGAGGTGACCAGAATACTTACCAGACCGCTATCGGAAGTGTACTTGATGGCATTCGAAAGCAAATTCTGTAATATATCGGTAATGTAATTGGGAACAAAATCCATTTCAATAATCGAACTTTGAGGATGGAAAGAGATGATGATATTCTTGTCGTTTGCAAACAACCGATACCGATCGATCAGCATTCCAATGAAAGTAACGATATTTCCCCTTTTCCAGACCGGCTTGTCCAATCCTGAACTTATCTTGGAGATGTCGAGCAACTGGTTTACCAGGCGCAGCATCTGTTCACCCTGCTTTTCAATGGCTGCCAGGTAGTACTTCTCCTCTTCATACGGTACTCTTTTGTTCTGCAACTGCCTGCTGTGACCAAGGATGATGGTCAGGGGAGTCCGGAACTCATGGGTGATATTGGTAAAAAAATGCGATTTTACCTTGTCGATCTCACGCAACATCCTGTTTTTCTTCGTACGTTGCAAAAAAGCATACCATAACGCAATGGAGAGTGATATCAGAAACAACAACGCAATGGCAGAACCTGCAAGAATAATCCGGGTTTCACGGGCCTGTACTTTTTTCTCCCGGTTCAACTGATCGATAAACTTCAGGTTCTTTTCCTGCTCATAATTGATCCGGGTATCTATCACCTGGTTATTCTTCTGAACACTGATGATACTGTCCTTATACGCCACACTTAACTTGTTGCTCTCGAGCGCATCTTTATAGTTGCCATTCCGGCTATAGTACATCTCATACAAGGCATATACCTCCGACAGATGTTCGGGCGATTCGATCTCCAGTGCTGTTGCCTTTGCCTTCTCTAGATAACCAAGAGCCTCGTTGAAATTCCCCAATTTGAGGTTTATCCGGGAAACAGCCAAGCAGGCGACAAGCCAATGCCACTTGTCGTCGATCCTGCCCATCACCTCATAAGCTTTCCGGAACTCGTTCTCCGCCTTGGAGTACTCATACTGCTCTTCAAAAATTTCCCCGAAGTGCGTATAACAAAGTCCTATCCCCAACTCTGATCCCACAAGCTGGTTCTTTATCATTGAAAGATTGTAGTAGTACATTGCCGAATCGTACTCTCTCCGCATTTGGAAAATTGCTCCCAGATTGGCATAGTTTATGGCCTCTCCCAACAGGCTCTCGAGGATGGCCTCACCCTTGAGCGCCTCCTTGAAACTGCGCTCGGCCTCCTTGTAATCATTGATTGAAAGGGCAACATTCCCGATTCCATTCAGGGCCATTACCCTGTTTCTCAGATTTGCCTTCTCGTCGACATCATGATAGTTTTCAGTAATCTGAAGAGCCCGATAATGGTAATCCGAAGCTTCAGGAAGAGCACCGATCCTTCTCATGTCGGTTCCAATATTGTTATATGCCTGAGCAATATAGATCGTGTCTTTCAGAATGAGGGCGGCGTTTAATGATTGTTGGTGAAAGTTGATTGCCCTGGAGAAATCGGAGAGTCCCCGGTATCTGTCGCCCAGTTCGGAACTGGTAACGTAAATGCCGACTTGATTTCTCGATACGCTATAGCTGTTGAACAGACTGAGTATGGAATCGGTAGAGATGTTGCCGTAATGGATCCGCTTCTCCAGGCTATCTCTGAACTGGACGCTCTCGGTAGTGGAACTACCCGATCTTGTACATGAAGCATGCACCTGCATCAATACAAGGAATATCACTACAGTCCGCGAGGCAAACCGTTTGTGCAAAACATGAAGATATTCTACAAAAAAATTCATTGTTTTATATCTATCTGCTTGTTGACAAAAGTTTTGGCGTCGCCACAAATGTAATAATCGAGTAGGATGCAAAGATAGGTAATTACTCCTAACTCTGCTATCCTCTCACACCACCCAACGTACGTCTCTCGTATTAGGCGGTTTCTTCAATGTTTAACCGTAATTGGCCGTTAAACTGTAAAGTCCCGTTTTCTTGAACCATTCAAGGTTCATTCCCTCGTGTGCAGCGTGGGTCATTGACAGTCTAAACCATCCCTTAGAACTTCCCGCCGTTGTCCAGCTCCGGTTCCAAGGAACGCCCAACTTGGTCAAGAACCTGGCTATGCCCAACGCCCGTTTGCATTGTTTTAAACGATAGCATCTTAATCTACGACGAAGCCAAGCTTCAAGGTTGCGAAGACGACTTTTCATCTTTGCGTGCTTGAAGTAGTTTAGCCAGCCTCGTAGAACGGGATTTAGCTCGCTTATTAACTGATCGAAGCTAATGCCCCTGTTGCGTTTGGTAAGCGATTTTAGTTTCGCCTTGAAGCGTTGTTCGCTCTTTCGGCTTAATCCTAAACTCCCGCCTTTTAAGATAGTATGACCGAGATAATTGAGTTGATGAGGACGGACGATATGGCTCTTTTCCTTGTTTATTCTTAATCGCATCCGATTTTCGATAAACTTGGAGAGGCTTTGCATCGATCGCTCCGCGGCTGGTTCGCTTCCGACCATTATGATAATATCATCGGCGTAGCGTACAAAGCAGTGTCCTCTCCGCTCTAACTCCTTGTCCAGTTCGTCTAAGACGATATTCGACAACAGGGGTGATAGTGGGCTGCCTTGCGGTGTCCCTTTCACCCGTTGATTGGCCATCCCCCCGATTAGCATTCCTGCTCGAAGAAATTTACCTATCAACTTAAGTACGCGCTTGTCACCAACGCGAGTACTTAACTGCCAAAGCAATCGGTCGTGATTCACCTCGTCAAAGAATTTTGCCAAGTCTATGTCGATAACCCAATCCTTTCCTTCGGCCACGTATTCGCCCGCTTTACGTAATGCTTGATGAGCGTTACGCCGTGGACGAAAACCGTAGCTGTATTCGGAGAATATAGGGTCATAACGTTTCGACAGTACTTGGCTTATCGCTTGTTGTACCAAGCGATCTTTGACCGTGGGAATACCCAGTTGGCGTTTCCCGCCATCAGGCTTCGGGATTAATACCTCTTTAACTGCCGTAACTTGGTATGTGCCTGTCATTAACTGGCGTTGAAGTTCTCGGTGGTGGCTGTTAAGCCAATCTCTAAGTTCGTCAACGGTCATCCCGTCAATGCCCGCACTTCCCCTGTTACTGATTACTTGCCGCAATGCGGCATCAAGATTCTTTAAGTCCGTTATATCACTCATTAAATCTTGGGTTAAGGCTCGTTCCTCTTTGCAACCTGACAACCACTCGTCCCGTACCAAACCGCTTCCTGAACTGAATACGTCAGTCCCCTTCACCTTTTGGCCACGCTCCCATTCGTCAAAAAGACTCATCTGTAAGTTCCCGTGTTTACCTGGGTTCATAATGGTCGTTACAATTTACAAAATAACTGCTCCTTAATTGAAAATTCAGCCCTTCCCTGTATTGACGTTACTCAATATTTATAGCGGTACTATGGCCTCTGCTGACTTCTCTGCCCCTTTCGGGTTAGAGACCTCCTACGTTAAGTGCATTATCTTCCTGTTAATACTACTGCATTTACTACCCCGGGTTACGGACGGCTTTAGGGCGTCTGTGTTTATTGCCACATTACCCCCCGGGTAAGCCTTAGTATGCAGTTTCTGTTCGTTAGTACCAACTTTTGTTTTAGGCTTCTTTCAGGTTATACCTCGCGGTAACACCCTTGCCATCAACTAACGGTTCTCGCCAAAATAAGCCCGCTCGGGACTTTAACCCTATAGATAATGAACATGCATAGCAAACAAAAAAGCTGATAATTTTAAAATTATCAGCTTTATATAAAAATTTTGGAATATTATTACTCAGCTACCACCTCAAACGGTATATCCACGGATACCTCCTTGTGCAGTTTGGCGACGGCTACGTAGTTTCCAACCTCCTTTACCGCTTCTTTAATCACGATATTTTTCCTGTCCACTTCAAAACCCTTTTCTTTCAGTGCGTCGGCAATCTGAATACTGGTAACCGAACCGAAAATTGTTCCGGTAGAACTGGTCTTTGCACCGATGGTAAGTGACACACTCTGCAGCTTTTCTGCAAGTTCCTGGGCGGCTGCCTTGATCTGCTCCAGCTTGTGGGCCCGTTGCTTCAGGTTTTCAGCCAGCACTTTCTTCGAAGACTCGGTCGCAATGATGGCTTTTCCCTGAGGAATAAGATAGTTACGGGCATACCCTTTCTTAACGTTTACAATATCGTCTTTGTAGCCTAAATTCACTACATCTTCCTTCAAAATTACTTCCATAACTTTTCCTCCTTCTTTTTATTTCATTAAATCGGTTACGTACGGAAGCAGGGCGATATGACGTGCCCTCTTGACTGCTTGCGCGATACGACGTTGAAACTTAAGCGATGTGCCTGTAATTCTGCGTGGAAGAATCTTTCCCTGCTCGTTCAGGAACTTTTTCAAAAATTCGGGATCCTTGTAATCGATGTACTTGATTCCGTTCTTTTTGAAACGACAATACTTTTTCTTTTTAACATCAACCGATACGGGAGTCAAATATCTGATTTCTGATTGTTTAGCCATCTTTTAATCCTCCTTTTCCTCTAATTCAACTTTCTTACCAGCCTTGGGAGCCTCTTTGGTCTCCTGCTTTTTGCCTCCCTTGTTGTTACGCCGTTTTTCAGCGTATTCGGCTGCAAAATGATCCTGCTTGATCGTCAAGAAACGAATCACACGCTCATCACGACGGAAGTTCACCTCCAACTTGTCGATTACTGACGGCTGGGCCTTGAATTCCAAAAACGTATAAAAGCCGGTTGTTTTTTTGTCGATGGGGTAAGCCAGCTTACGTAAACCCCAATTTTCTTCGTTTACAATTTCAGCCCCTTGGTCCGTGAGAAGGTTCTTGAATTTTTCAACCGCTTCCTTCATCTGTGCATCAGACAAAACGGGAGTCAAAATGAAAACGGTTTCGTAATTGTTCATACTAAAATGAATTAATAATTAATGATTTAAACCGAAAGATATTTTTCGGACGGCAAAGATACGACAAAATATGCTATGAACAAAGCGTTTGGGCCAATAAATATGTATGCCCTTTGGGTAAAATGTCGTATTTTTGCACTTTGAAAAATCACAGAAATGAGAAATATCCACGACTACGAGATAATGGCACCCGCAGGCTCCTACGAATCTTTGATGGCAGCCATTCAAGGCGGTGCCGATTCCATCTACTTCGGTATCGAAGGATTGAACATGCGCGCCAAGTCTTCCAACAACTTCACCGTGGAAGACCTGCACAAGATTGCCGGAATATGCAGGGATAACGGGATAAAAAGCTACCTTACCGTCAACACCATCATCTATGACAACGATATGGAGCTGATGCGGCGAGTGGTGGATGCTGCCCGGGAGGCCAACCTGTCGGCAATCATCGCCGCCGATGTGGCTGTGATGATGTATGCCCGAAGCGTCGGAGTGGAGGTACATCTATCCACTCAACTCAACATCACCAACACTGAAGCATTGCGTTTTTATGCCCAGTTTGCCGATGTGGTGGTGCTGGCGCGCGAACTCAATCTGGAACAGGTAGCATCAATCCACAAAGATATCGTTGAACAGCAGATCAAAGGACCCTCCGGCGAGCTGATCCGCATAGAGATGTTTGCACACGGGGCACTCTGCATGGCTGTATCGGGCAAATGCTATTTAAGCCTGCACGAAAAGAATCTGTCGGCAAACCGGGGGGCATGCAACCAGATCTGCCGCCGTGGATATGTCGTCAGGGACAAGGAGAGTGAGATCGAGCTGGAAATCGACAACGAATATATCATGTCGCCCAAAGATCTCAAAACCATCCACTTCATGAACAAGATGATGGATGCTGGCGTTACGGTTTTCAAGATCGAGGGGCGGGCCCGCGGACCGGAGTATGTGAGGACGGTAACCGCCTGCTACAAGGAGGCGGTAGAAGCTTACTGCAACAACAGCTTCTCGCAGGATAAGATAGAGCTGTGGAATGAAAAACTGGCAACCGTTTTCAATCGGGGTTTCTGGGACGGGTACTACCTAGGCCAGCGGCTGGGAGAGTGGACACACCGCTACGGTTCCGGAGCTACCAAACGGAAAGTGTATGTCGGCAAGGCGATCAAGCATTTTGGAAATATCGGCGTTGCCGAATTCCTGGTGGAGGCACAATCGGTGAAAGAGGGAGAGGAGTTGTTGATTACCGGTCCTACCACCGGTGCGGTCTTCCTGGCGGCAGAGGAGATACGCGTAAATCTGAAACGGGTTCCGGAAGCCGTAAAGGGCGACCATTTCTCGATCAAGACTCCGGGCAAGATCCGGCCGAACGACCAGCTTTACAAGATGGTGTCGACCGTACGCAGTGCAACGGAACAATATGCCGGTTCACCGCCAGTTGCCGATAGAGACAAGTACCCAACCGGGTGACTTTCAATATCCAGAGGAACGGAGCAAGCAGCCAGAAGAGCGGAAGCCGAAGCAGCGTCCGGTAGAGGGAATCGTATCCATACTTCCAAACCCCTTTGTGAACCGAGGCCAGTTGTTCCTCGGCCAGTGCCAGGTTCAACCCTGCCGCCGTACCGGTATGCTCCTCGTTCCGCAACTCTTTGCATGAAACCAGGTGAAACCAGTCCAGCCTGCACACCCAGCGCATAAACCGGATGCAATTTCCGCACCAGTTGTCGTAGTAAAGCGTCATGGCGACAACTGCTTGAAAAAGTCCCAAATCACAATTCCAGCCGTAACGGAAACGTTGAGCGAATGCTTGGTTCCATACTGGGGAATCTCCACGCAGCCATCCGAGGCATCAACAACCTCCTGCTCTACTCCATGCACTTCGTGCCCCAAGATGACGGCATACCTCCCATGGCGGTCCAGCCTCAACTTTTCCAGCGAATGGCTGTTCTCCGTCTGTTCAATCGAGAACACTGTATAGCCACGCGATTTCAAATCGTTGACAGCCGAGAGCGTAGATGCGAAATAACGCCACGACATTGAATCCTCAGCCCCCAAGGCCGTTTTATGAATCTCGGCATCAGGCGGAGTAGAGGAGATGCCGCAAAGGATTATCTCTTCCACGCGAAATGCATCGCCCGTACGGAAAACCGAACCGATGTTGTGTCGGCTGCGGACATTATCCAGCACCACCACCAGAGGAATCTTTGGCACCTGCCGAAACTCCTCGATGCTTATCCTGTTCAGCTCCTCAACATTTAATTTTCTTCTCTCTCTCATCTCCATTTTTCCATTCTCCGGTGAAAGACATCTATTTTTCGGGTTTTATAACCGCTCTTACTATAAACCAGATATGGTGCAGAAAAGTTGAGATCTCTCCGTAATGCTTTACCATGATCCGGTAACGCTCCCTGAGTGAAGCCTTCCGGTTAGCCGTGGTCATCCCTTCATTCAGGTAATTGATCAGCGTCAGGTGGGTATTGTGGATGTAACGGGACTTTTTCATCATGCGGATACACCAGTCCACATCGGCAGAGTAACGATAGTTCAGGTCATAGGGTTCAAAGATCGATCTCTTGACCATAAAAGCCTGGTGACAAACCAACATTCCCTGCTTGAAGCTTCTCCAGGTCAGCACTTCGGGAGCGCTGAGCCGGCGCATGTAGAGGAAATCTCCGCTCCGGTCCACAATAGCCGTCTCTCCATACAGAATATCCGGGTCGAGGGCAGCATCGAAAGAGTTCATCATTTTCTCCACCGTCACGGGCAGATAAAAGGTATCCCCTGCATTCAAAAAGCAAAGATAGTCGCCCGTAGCCATTGCCGCTCCCTTGTTCATTGCATCATACAATCCCTTGTCCGGCTCGCTCACCCATTTCAAGCAAGGGTTTTCCTGCTGCCGTATCAACGCCAAGGTACCATCCTGCGATTTCCCATCCACAACAATATGCTCAATGTGGGGATAGGTCTGCTCCCGGACACTTTTCAGCGTCCGCTCCAGCACCTCTTCGGCATTGTAGGTAACGGTTATGACGGTAAGCGATCTCATTTGCGGGCGTAGATTACAACAAACGGCGAGAGGAATCTACCCTTCACCGGAAAGAGTTTTACGGCATAACTCAACAGTTTCACCCATTTGCGAAGGCGTCTGTTGGCTGGTTTCGGCTCCAGCCAGAGCATCGGTTTTCCCAGATAATCCACCTCCACATCCCTCAATCCGAACGTTTGCATGATCTCTCTCAACCTCGGTATCTCCATCGATGACAGGTTATGTGCATCGAGATTCTCCTTGTCGAACCACCGTTGCAACTTCCCGTTCAACCCGAGGAAATTGGGAATCAACACAAGCAGATGACCATTTTCGGAGAGCAGCTCCACATGCCGTGCAATTACCCCCCACGTATCCTGAAAATGTTCGATAAAACCGGATGAAAAGACCACATCATATTTTCTATCGGAAGTGTATGAGAAGAAGTCTCTCCCGATACAGTTGATCGTATGCTCCGGCAGACCGTGGAACGCTTCAAACCGCCGGACTACGGCAGTATCCATGAAGTGATCGAGAATCGTGATATCAGGAATGCCCTGTTTGAAGAAGTAGGCTGCCGTGACCCCCGGGAAACCGCCGATATCGATAAAGCTCCTGCTCCCGCGAAGCCTGGAGACAAATGGCTCAAAAACCATCTTCCGGGGAATCTTCTCGAATTGGTAATTTGCCCAGTAGCTCTCCCAGTGAGCCAAATTGGTAATCTTGTCGTTACTATTCTGCATAGACTCTCAGGTAACGGTTAACAACTTTCTCTTCGGCATACTCCGACAAGACCTTCTCCCGGGCATTTTCCGAAAGGAGCTGCTGGTCGGCTTCAAAAAGTGTCCAGTGCAGTCCGTTTGCCAGATCGCCTGCATCCTTGTATTTTGCCACATAACCGCTTCTATGGTGATCGATCATTTCGGGGATTCCCCCGGTATTGAAACCAACACAGGGCGTGCCGCAGGCCATTGCCTCCATCAGGGTGTTGGGGAGGTTCTCCTGCAGCGAGGGTGTCACAAAAACATCGGCTGCATTGTAGTATTCAGGCATCCTGTCGGGCGAGATGAATCCGGCATCCAGGCATACTCCCGGCAGCTGTTCTGCAATCTCGCCGCCATTACTTCCAGCGATCAGAAACAACACCCCCTTATCCTTGAGCAGCCTGGCCGCCTCAATCAGATAGTCCACCCCCTTCCGTTTGTCGGATGCCTTTACGGCTGCAAACAATACTATCTTCTTATCTGTTGGCAACCCAAGATTTCGTTTAGCTACCATCTTGTCCCCGGGAGAGTATTGATCCGTATCGATAGGGTTGGGAATGGAGACCAGGTTATGATCTGTCGTAAGACTGCTTCTCTTTGCCTGCTCTTCGAGCCATCTGCTGCAGGCCACGAAACTGATCCTGTCGAGGGAATATGCCGCCCGCTTCTCCTTATAAATCTTGCGGGAAAGATCATTTTTCGACGGACGTTTCAGGTAGGGACAATCTCCGCAAGAGTGATGAAACCGGGTACAGGTTCCGGCATGGTGACAGATTCCGGTAACGGGCCACATATCGTGCATCGTCCACACCACTTTTTTCCCGGAAGCGATGATCTTCCCTATCTCGCAGGTCGACAACATCGCCTGGTTGATCCAATGCAGGTGAATGATATCGGCTTGCGTGAATTGGGGTAGAGTGACAACCGAAACACCTGTAGAGGCGATGGATATATCAAAGAGATAGTTACGCGACAGACAGTTATGTAAAAAGATCTCTCCCCGCTCCCGATAAAAACGGAAATCGTTCATCAGTTTGCACCCACTCCTTGTCACCAGCTCACTATCGGAGCGCTTGTCGCGAACCAGCATCTTCACTCCCACTCCCCTGGCATGGAGTGCCTTCATCAACCGGAAGGCGGCAATCGCAGCCCCTCCGTTGACATCTGATGTGCTGATAATAAGTACGTTCATACGATCCCAAACATACTGTCAACAATTCGTTTACATGCCAGACCATCTCCGTAGGGATTGGAGCGGTTTGACATGGAGTAGTAATAGCTCTCGTCCGACAGCAGACGGGAAGCTTCCGAGAGAATCAAATCGTAATCGGTTCCAACCAGCTTCACTGTCCCGGCTTCCACCGCTTCAGGTCGCTCCGTGGTATTGCGCATGACCAGCACCGGCTTGCCCAGACCCGGCGCCTCCTCCTGTATCCCCCCACTGTCGGTCAGGATCAGGCGGCTCTTTTCCATCAGGCAAACAAACGGCAGATAGTCGAGGGGTTCAATAAAATGGAGATTATCCCTCGTCTCATCGTTGAAGACCTCTCGAATGGGCCCACGCACATTCGGATTGAGGTGCATCGGGTAGACAAAATGGATCTCTGGAAATCTCTTCGACAATGTATCTATTGCCCGGCAGATCTGGATGAATCCTTCACCAAAATTCTCCCTCCTGTGACCGGTAATCAATACCAGGCCGGGGGCAACGCCTTTCACCACTTTCTCAGGCAATCCGTTCCGGATCAGTGTTTCGTGTATCTCCTCGCGGAGTTCTCCATCGGTTTTGATCCGCTGGGTAACCCAGTGCAAAGCGTCGATAACCGTATTCCCGGTCACGACGATACGCTCTTCGGATACTCCCTCGTTCAGGAGGTTCTGCTTGCTTAAAGGGGTGGGTGCAAAATGGCATGATGCGATACGGCTTGTGATCTGCCTGTTCATCTCTTCCGGCCAGGGGCTGTAGATATTGTTGGTCCTTAAGCCCGCTTCGACATGTGCTACCGGAATTCTCTGATAGAAGGCGGCCAGGGCAGCCACCACGGAAGTGGTAGTATCACCATGTACCATCACCCAGTCGGGCTGCGACTGTTGCAAAACATCGCGCATTCCGACCAGGATGCTGGTGGTTATGTCATACAGGTCCTGATTGCTTTTCATCACCTTCAGGTCAAAATCGGGAATGATCTCGAAGAGCCGGAGCACCTGATCCAGCATCTCCCGATGTTGCCCGGTTACACAAACCTGCACCTGGAATCTGTCGGGATGCCGCCGTAACTCTCTGATCAACGGAGCCATTTTAATGGCTTCAGGGCGGGTTCCAAAAACAAGCATGATCTTTTTACGCATAACTTTATCTTTTGAAGATACCGCAGAAATCGAGAATCATCTTGTCATCCCGGTATTCCAGCCTCTTGAACTGGTCGTGTGCTACCAGAAAAGCAACAATATCCGCCTTTTCGTACGCCTCCCTGTAATCGGTAAGCTTAAACACCTTATGCGTTTCGATATTGGGTTCTACAATCAGGAAATCGGCGTTGTTCTGTCCCTGCATCACCTTCGCTACAATATATTTGGCAGGCGACTCCCTCAGGTCTTCGATATTCGGCTTGAAGGCGAGCCCCATCAGCGCAACAACCGGTTCCCGGCCTTCGCGCAAGCTGAAATCCTTCATGGTTAAGAGAATCTTCTCCGAGCACCAGAAGGCCTTGTAATTGTTTATCTCCCTGGCTTTCCCGATCAGTTGCGACTCAATCGGAAAATCGGAAGTGATAAAGTATGGATCCACGGCAATGCAGTGCCCTCCCACTCCGCTACCTGGCTGGAGGATATTCACCCGGGGATGTTTGTTGGCCAGTTCGATCAGCTCCCAGACATTGATATGGGCCTTCTCACAGATAATGGAGAGTTCATTGGCAAATGCAATCTGCACATCGCGCGAAGCATTCTCAGTCAGCTTGCACATTTCGGCAGTACGTGCGTTTGTCTTGTAGAGCGATCCCTTCACAAAACGGCTATAAAAGTCGACAGCTCTCTCCGATGCCATCTCGTCGATTCCTCCAATCACCCTATCATTGTGAATCAGCTCGTAAACGGTATTTCCCGGCAAAACCCTTTCCGGACAATAACTCAGATAGATCTTGCCTTTCAGTTCAGGTCTTTCGGAAAAGATCACTCCCGCCATCTTTTCTGTTGTACCCACTGGGCAGGTCGATTCAATGATGCAGAGATCTCCCTCTTTCAAGTAGGGAAGGATGGTAGAAACGGCCGATTCCACGAATGAGATATCCGGTTCATGATTTCCCTTGAAGGGAGTGGGGACCACAATAACATAAACATCACTCGTCCGGGGTTCGGTAAAAGCTTTAAGGGTTCCGCCGGAGACTACCCTTTTGCAGATCTCCTCCAATCCCGGTTCCGAGAAATGGATCTTTCCCGAATTCACACTATTCACCACCTCAGGGTTGATATCCACACCGGTGACGTCCATACCGTTGTCCGCCGCAATAATGGCTGTCGGCAACCCGATATAACCCAGTCCGATAAAACAAGCTTTCATTTAAGACCTAATAATTAATTTACTACAGAAAAACGGAAATTCCCTAACCGGTGCAGAGCGACAGTATCGACTTGAATGCAGCTATGTATCTGTCGCTTACACTATCCAGATTAACCTTGTCACGGATGATCTCGAAAGAGCGCTCTCCCATTCTTGCCCTCAAGAGGGGATCGTTGAACAGTGCAATGATCTTTTCAGACAGATCCGCCGTGTCGTTCTCACGAAAGAGAAATCCGTTGACCCCGTCACCAACCAGGTCGTGCTCGGTGCCGTCGCAAACCGAACAGATCACCGGCAGGGAAAAAGTCATGGCATCGTTGATGGACAAACCGCCCATGCCAGCCAGCACATAGACCGATGATGCCAGAAGATACCTTCCGATCGTGGCATTATCATATACACCTCCTGTAAAAACGACCCTCTCTTCAATCTTCAAGTCGCGGGCCTGTTTCTTCAGGTTTTCCAGTTCGGGACCATCACCCACGACAAGCAGCTCTGCATCGGGGAACCGCCTCACTACTCTTGAAAAGGCATCAATCAGCAGATCAACCCTTTTCCACTTCACCAATCTCCCTATGTGAATTACACGCCTGCTATTCCGGGGCAGGCAGGGTTCCTCACCGGCAAGCTCTTCTCTTATCCGGAGCAGCTCATCAGAATCGTTTGCGTTGTAGGTGACAAAAACCATCTCCTCTGGTATGTTGTAGGTAGGCAGGATATCCTTGCCTATCGAGGAGTAGACCAGTACGCCATCGGCATGGGAATAGCAATACTTTCTGATCTTGGCGACAAACCACTGCCTTATGCAGAAAAGGAGTCCGTCGCTCAACAGGTTCATATCCTCGTCGAATACCGGATGTTCACGATAGTAGGAGCCCAGTTTTCCATAGGGAGGAACCTGAAAAGGAATTTCGCGCATCACAAACTTTGTGTTGTTCTCCTTGAGCACCTTTCTCAATCGGGGTTGAAAGAAATATTGCAGAAAGAAGGGCCAGCCTGCCACGAGAATATCGGGCTTCTCATCACGAAGAATGGAGACGAGATGTTTGAACCCCGCCTTGTTGAGCACCCCCTTTTTCTCTTCATCCGTTATTACCCGGTAGTTTGCCTCCTCACGGTCGATCACCTTTACCCCTTTCCCGATCATGGCACTTTTTTCCGGAGGAATCACCACAACAATCTCTACACCCTTGTCGACCAGCTTGTTCAACAAAGCATTGGCATAAGGCGGAATTCCACCGAAAACGTACAATACCTTCATTTATAACCCAATTTACAATTCAAATTTCGGAGACAACAGGTTTCGCCTGAAAACGTCAAGGCGAACATTCTCTCCTACCGCAATTCCTTTACGGGCAAGTTCCTCCTTCACCGTTTCATATGCCAGTTCGGGGCTATTGTTGTCGCCACTCAAATGACACAACCAGATATTCCGGAGATGAGATGTACAGGTGTTTGCCAGAAATTCGGCAGCCTGACGGTTGCTCAAGTGGCCCGTGCCGTTGCTGATGCGCTGCTTGAGATAATAAGGATAGCTGCCGCTCCGGAGCATCTCCTCGTCGTAATTACTCTCAATCACCAGGTGGTTCGCCTTGGCGGCGTAATGGCTCAACTCTTCTGTTATTGCCCCTATATCGGTAGCCAATGTCAACTTGTGATTCCCGAATTCGAAAAAAAAACCGGTATTTTCACTACTATCATGCGGAATATCGAATGCAGTGATCCTGAAATCCTCAATCTGGAACGGTTCACCCTTCTCGATGATTCGCCGGCTTGTACCGTTTATGCTGTTTTTCACAAGGGGACAATTCCGGATGCCCCGGTGCACTTTTTCGGTGGCATATACCGGAATATTGAGCCTTTCACCCAAATACCCCGCAGATTTTATATGGTCGTAATGATCGTGTGTCACCAGAAGGGCATAGATCGACGAAAAATCGATACCATGCTCGCCCAATCTTTTTCTGATTACCCGTGGTCCCAGTCCGGCATCAATCAGCATTCCGTAGTGACTGTTGCCCAAATAGTAGCTATTACCGCAACTACCGCTGCCCAAGCTGAAAAAGGAAAATTTATCGCAAGAAAACAAGTTATACTGCATATTTTAATGGACAAAGGTAGCAAAAATTTAGACCTACCGGCAAAAATCGTCGAAGTAGCGCGTGATGTGCTCGTGCAGATGCACCCGGTCCCGTCCTATCATATTATGCTCATGTCCAGGATATATGAAGAAGTCGGGATGCCTACCACTAGCGATTGACGATTTCAGGAACTGCAAGCTATGCTGCATCACCACTACCGGATCCTCATCGCCGTGAATGATCAGCAGTCTCGACTTCAACCTGTCGGCCTTTCTCAGCAGACTCGTCTCTGCGTAACCCTCGGGATTCTCCTGAGGTGTATCCATATAACGCTCACCATACATCACCTCGTAGTAGCTCCAGTCGGTGACCGGCCCGCCGGCGACACCTGCACGGAAGAGATCGGGATAACGCAACAACATATTGATTGTCATAAATCCACCGAAACTCCAGCCGTGAATTCCCATCCGGTCAGGATCCACATAGGGCAGCGATTTCAGATATTCCACACCGCACATCTGGTCTTTTGCCTCCTCCACTCCCAGTTGGCGGTGGGTGACATCTTCAAAGTCACGTCCGCGGAACGATGTTCCCCGGTTATCCATGACAAAAACGATGTAGCCTTTCTGTGCCATATAGGTTTCCCATCCACCCGAACCATATCGCCAGCGATTCTGGACCAATTGTGAGTGGGGGCCTCCATAGACATAAACAACCACAGGATATTTCCGTGCGGGATCGAAGTTTGCCGGTTTAACCATGCGGTAATAGAGATCGGTCTTGCCATCGGCAGCCTTGAGTGTGCCAAGTTCAACAGCAGGCATGGAGATTCCTGCAAAGGGATTCCTTGCGGCAGCAAGCGTAACGGCTCCACCCTTTTTCGAATCGACAAGATCGACCTTGCCTGGATTATCGTGGGCCGTATAACGGGTGACCAGGTATCTTCCCGAATTGCTGACTGTAACGGTATGCATGCCGGGGACGGCTGTAAGCCGGTCGATCTTCCCGTTTTTCAGGTTCACGCGACAAGCATGCCGTTCAATCGGAGTTGCCAGGGTTGAAACAAAGAAGAGCTGCTCTCCTTTCCTGTCAAAACCGATGAGATCGGTCACCTCCCATTCTCCATGGGTTAGTTGCTTCAGCAATCTTCCCGAAATATGGTAAAGGTAGAGGTGATTGAATCCGTCCCGTTCACTTTGCCAGATAAATTGTTCAGGGTTGTTCCGCACAAACAGAACCGGATTTTCAGGCTCTACATATTTCGGATGGGTCTCTTCGAAGAGTGTTTTGTCGAAATCTCCCGTTGAGGCATCATACCGGTTCATTTTCAAGTGATTCTGCTCGCGGTTAAGTTCGGCCACATAGATATGCCTTGCATCTGGACTCCAGGCCACGTTTGTGAGGTACTTCTCCCTCGGCTCACCTGTTTTCAGGTAAATCGTCTGCCTGCTCTTCAGATCATAAACACCGATGGTCACCTCATGACTCTTTTCTCCCGCCATCGGATAGCGGACAGGCTTCTCAGTTGCAATCCGGGCAGAGATATCCACAATAGGATATTGGGCAACCATCGACTCGTCCATCCGGTAAAAAGCCAGCTTGCTCCCGTCGGGCGACCAGAAAATTCCACCATTGATGCCAAACTCGTTCCGATGAACCGACTGTCCAAATACTATTCCACTATTTTCCTCCGAAGAGATTGCAATCTCCTCTCCAGCCGCGTCGATCACATACAGGTTATTAGCTCTCGTATAGGCCATGTAGAGACCGTTTGGTGAGAACTCCCGGTTTTCACTATTTTCAGGAAGGCCGATAAACGATATCACCTGCTTACTCCCCAGGTCATACACTCCCGCCCCATCGGCAGTAAAGAATTTCAGCCGGCCGCTTCCCTCCCTGTCAAAACTTACAGTGGAGACAGTTCTGCCCTCTCTCCCCTCTTCCGGGATTTCACTGAACCGGAAGAGAAATCTCTTTTTCACCGGATCGGCCAGATCTACCCTGAAAACAGAATCACCCCTGAGCATCATCAGTTCATCGCCATGCCATTGATACTGCTCCGCTATCCGTGGAACATATCTTGCATAGTTTTTCCCACCGGGGATAAGTTCGTCCAACGTGAACTGCCGGTTTTGCTGTCCAAACGCAAGGCATGTGAAAACCAGCAACAAAAGGAAAGTGAAACCTCTTCTCATAGTAAAATATATAATTTTTTCACTGCACCATAAAACTCCTTCATCATCTGCTCTGTCACCTTTGCAGCCGGGATAACAGCGTCTATCAGCGACGAAACCTGCCCGATCTCCAATTCCCCATCTTCCAGATCTCCTTCAAAAATGCCCCGTTTGGAACGACCTCGCCCCAACAGTTCACGAAGCTCGTCGGCAGAGGCACCCCTCTCTTCCAACTCCTTTACCTGCTGATAAAACCCATTTTTCACCATCCGGGTGGGACTAACCTTTTTCAACGCAAGTATGGTATCTCCCTCATTCAACGAGATGCACCGCTGCTTGAACGCATCGCTGGCTGAACTCTCTTCGGTTAGCGCAAAACGGGTTCCTACCTGTACTCCTTCAGCACCGAGAGCGAAGACTGCCGCCATCGCTTCACCAGTAGCAATGCCGCCTGCCGCGATTAGTGGCAGATCGGTAACCCTCCGTACTTGGGGGATAAGCGTAAGCGTTGTGGTCTCTTCCCGTCCATTGTGTCCACCGGCTTCAAAGCCTTCCGCCACAATAGCGTCTACTCCGGCCTCGACACACTTCAGTGCAAATTTGGAACCCGACACCACGTGGGCAACTACAATGCCTTCGGCTTTCAGCCTTGCCGTCCAGGTTTTCGGGTTTCCGGCAGATGTAAATACGATAGGTACCTCCTCTGCTATCACGATCTGCATGATCTCTTCAATTTGCGGATACATCAAGGGGATGTTTACTCCGAAAGGCTTGTCGGTAGCCGCCTTGCACTTTCTTATGTGCTCACGTAACGTCTCGGGATGCATCGAGCCTGCGCCAATTAGTCCCAGAGCGCCGGAGTTGCTGACTGCCGACGCCAGCCGCCAGCCGCTGCACCATACCATACCGCCCTGAACAATGGGATATTTTATCCCAAACAATTGGGTAATCCTGTTTTTATCCATAGTACCTGCAAAGGTAGATTTTTTTTCAAAACGTTATCAAGAAAAGCTTTTAGAAGTTTATTGTTTGATTTAATTTTAGTAGTTTTGTAAGCTCAAGAGATGTAACTGTCATAAAACTTCTTCCTGTTGACTATGAACGTATTAATTCTTGGATCCGGTGGACGCGAACATGCTTTTGCCTGGCGTATGCGTAGCAGCAAGTACTTGAACAACCTCTACATCGCGCCCGGAAATGCAGGTACCGCCTCGTTGGGAACTAACGTCCCCATCTCGCCGACAGACTTTCTGGCATTAAAATCATTCGCGTTGGAGAACGATGTGGATATGATTGTAGTGGGACCGGAAGACCCTCTTGTTCAGGGGATTTACGACTATATCCGGAATGACGAGGATATTTGTCACGTTGCCGTGATCGGACCATCCAAAAAGGGTGCTCAGCTGGAAGGGAGCAAAGACTTTGCCAAGGCGTTCATGGGGCGTCACAATATCCCCACTGCACGTCACAAGACGATAACGCTGGAAAATCTTGAGGAGGGAAACCATTTCCTGGAATCGCTGCAACCCCCTTATGTGCTGAAAGCTGACGGCCTGGCTGCCGGCAAGGGAGTATTGATAGTAGAGGATGAAAATGAGGCCAAACGCCTGCTTCGGGAAATGCTCAACGGAATGTTCGGTACAGCCGGAAACAGAGTGGTCATCGAGGAGTTTCTGAAGGGGATTGAATGTTCAGTCTTCGTGCTGACCGACGGCAAATCGTACAAGATCCTGCCTGTGGCGAAAGATTACAAGCGTATTGGCGAGGGTGATTCCGGACTCAACACCGGTGGCATGGGCGCCGTATCGCCCGTCCCTTTTGCTGATGCAACATTTATGGAAAAGGTCGAACAGCGGATAATTATCCCTACCATCAACGGTATCAGGCAAGAGAGGATAGATTACAAGGGCTTTATCTTCTTCGGACTGATCAATGTGGATGGCGAGCCTAAAGTGATCGAGTACAACGTGCGGATGGGTGATCCCGAGACGGAGGTGGTACTGCCGTTAGTCAAATCTGATCTCCTGGAACTTTTTGTTGGTGTAGCCACTGAAACACTCGGGGAGAAGAGAATTGAGATCGACAACCGGTTTGCCGTTACCGTGATGATGGTTTCGGGCGGTTATCCGGGAAATTACGAGAAGGGAAAAGTCATATCAGGAATCGGGGAGATCACAGACTCCATCGTGTTCCATGCCGGCACAACGCAACAGGGTGACGAGACTGTCACTTCCGGCGGCCGGGTATTGGCTGTAACCTCCTATGGAGATACAATCAACGAAGCACTTGACAACTCATACAGAAATATCGGAAAAATCTCTTTTGAAAACAGTTATTACCGAAAAGATATCGGTTTTGATTTATGAAGAAGATTGACTCGTTGCTGGTTAGACATTTCAGGTCTTTTTTCGTGGAATCACGATTTATCACGCTGGTGGTCTCCATCCTGGCCATCGTGCTGCGCTTCCTGATGTTCTTTAACAAGGGTATTCCCGACTATCCCATACTGAATAGCGGTTTTGCCTGGCCATACATCGAGTCGATCTTTCTGGAGAGCCCTCTCGTCTCTTTTCTGTCGAGCACACTCTGCATATTGATTATCTCCTATCTCCTGTCCGAATTGAATGTCCGTTACGGCGTGATCCGCATGCGTACGGTTATGCCCTTCTATATTCCGCTGATTTTTTTCAGTGTCCATCCCGTTTTTCTGAGAATGACCCCCGATCTCCCCGCTCTGATCTTCGTTCTCTGGTCGCTCTTTCCGTTACTGGCATCATACCAGTATCATAATTCACATCGGTTTGCCTATCAGTTTAGTGCATTAATTACCGTTGCCGGGATCTTCCAGATTCACGCGCTGCTCTTTCTCCCTTTGTGGTTAATAGGGCTGTCGGCCATGGGCAGGATCAACTTCCGGTCGTTCAGCGCATCCCTGCTGGGGGTAATCCTGGTTTTCTGGATTGTTTTTGTCTTTTATGTCTTTGGCGACAATATTGCGGGCTTTATCGAACCGTTTAAAGGGTTCGCAAGGATCTATGATTTCACTCAATATCCCGGATACTCCATTCCTCAATGGGGATTTATCGGGACATTGCTCCTCTTTGTGTTTCTTATCATCATGGCAGATAGCAGAGAGATTGTAAGGGAGCGGAGCTTTACCAAGAAAGTATTGATCTTCAGCTCATCGGTAATCCTCTTTTCCATTCTCCTTCAGGTGGTATACCTGAATCAGGCCTTCATCTGGATATATATTATCATCTCATTTCTCTCCATTATCATGTCACATTTCTATACCAATACCACATCGAGGATAGAGATTCTCTCCTACTTCCTTATCCTGGCATTGCTGATTTTCTATTACATACTGAATACCTTTACCGATTTATCGCCCTTTTAACAACAAAAGCGTTCCTTTTCTTGTTTTATCTGAAAAAGATGAACTTAAAAAGAGGAGGAACAATGAAACCGTCGCTATTACATTCACTTATTATTCTATTGTCGATTCTATTGGGAGTGACTGCCTGCGGCACGGCACAAACGGCAGCCGAAAAAGAGGCAATGGCTAGCGAGGTGAGGCAACGCGTGAGTGATGCTGATTTCACTTTTAAGGCTACATACGCCTACCCCACCGGATACAGACAGATCTACCTGTCACCCTTCTACGACGTAAAGGTATCACCCGATACCGTCAGGGTCTATCTTCCCTATTACGGCCGGGCATATGTCGCCCCTATCCATCCTGACGAGGGAGGAATCAAATTCATCAGCACCGATTTCGATTATCAGCTCTATCCCGGAAAGAAAAAGGGAAACTGGCGGGTAGCTGTCCGAACGAAAGATACCGGTCGGGAAATCACACTCAATTTCGATATATGGGAAAATGGAACGGTCCGGCTCCATGTATCGGACCCGAACCGTCAATCTATCTCGTTTAACGGGAAGCTAACTACAGCTTCCCAGCCAACGCCTTAGGCAAATAGAATGTATCGTTCTTGTCGATATAGACTGCTACGGATCCCATATCGAATGGTTTTCCGTTGAGTTTGGCAACTGACGAGAACGCCTTTACCTCCAGTCTATTCTTACCTTTCTTGACCGTCAACACCGGGAAATCGGGATCTTTCTTGTCTACCGTTACTTTAATCTTCTCTCCGGTAAAAACATCGGTATGTCTGGCAAAGATCTCATCGGAGAGCTGTTGCAGTGGCCGATCCAGTCCCAACAGCTTTTGCAGGTATGCGTTCACCTCCACGTTGCGGACATTGCCTCTCAGAATATCACCCTGCGGATGGTAGGATGCCAGAAGGGTCTCTTCACCGGTGTGACCACCCGTAGTGAAACCGAAGCAGGTACGTGAATTCATGATGTTCACGATGTTGTGCGCCATATTGTTGCTTGTGCCCACCTTAGTGTAGTCGCTCTCCTTATAATTCTTCGAGGAGAGCAGGGTCTGCAGCTCTTCATCGGTAATATCGATCCCGGTATACTTCTTGAACTCCGCCTTGATCTGGTCGGGTTTGCAGTTTACCAGGATAGCCTCCAGACCGTTTGCCGAGAGTTTGTAGTTGGATACCGTGCCGAACAGCTGCTCGATCGACAGCTTGTCGTATCCCGGGCAGGACCTCGAACCGATGGTGAGTCCACTGTTCCCATGGTCGGACATGATGACCACTGCGGTATTGCCATCCTTTTCGGCAAATTTCATCACCTCACCTACAGCTTCGTCGAAAGCCAGGTACTCGGTGATCATCGCCACGGCATCGTTGGCATGTGCGGCCCAGTCGACCTGACTACCTTCCACCATCAGGAAGAAACCCTCCTCTTTCCTGGAGAGCAGCTCCAATGCCTTGGCCGTCATCTCTGCAATCGAAGGAACCTGGTCGGGATTGCGGTCCATGGAATAGGGCAACGCCTTGTCACCGAAAAGGGCCCACACCTTTCCTTCACCGTCGTAGTCGAGCAGGGCCTTCCGGTCATTCTGGATGAGACGGGTTCCATTCTCCTTGAAGTGGTTTATGATATCGTCGGTCAGGATGCTGTTCCCGCCGCCAAATACCACATCCATATTCTGGTAGGCCATCTGCGGAGCGAGGAACTTGTAGGCACCGCGGTTATAGTGGTGTGCCGAGAAGTCGGCCGGGGTGGCATGAGGAAACTCACAGGTAAACACCAGTCCCACCGCCTTGTTCTTCAGCATTTTGGCTGCTTCCAGGACGGTCGCTGCCGGCTGATAGGTTCTGCTGGCATCCACCGGATAGATGTCGTTTCCCGGGTCGGCCTCGGGATGAATGGCTACATTGCCAGTCTTCTGCAATATTCCCGTGGCATAGGTAGAGCTGGTAGGAGCCGAGTCTCCGATGGGGGCATTTGAGGAGTGGGTGGTCACCGTTCCAGTGAAATAAGGATCGATAAAGAGCCTATCACCCATCTTGTTATAAAACTTATACCAGCGGGCGGCAGAATATACGCCCACAGAGGTACCATCCGGAATCATCACGATGACGTTCTTTACCGGACGAACTTCCTGTGCAACCAAGCAGGCCGCACTTATCAGAAGAATAAAAAGTAGACTGATTTTTCTCATATACTGAATAAATTGGTATTTTTTCGAGGCCGTAAAGTTAGTAAAATGTTGAGTTTTTCATGACTTTCGACATTTATTTAACGATTTTGTAACATTTCCGGTGTGTGAAAAGTCAGCTAATTTGATTAAGTTTGTCCCTGAAAATATGAAGAGAGTAATAAATAACAGGAAACCTCTTATCCTTGTCACCAACGACGATGGATATCAGGCAAAAGGAATTGTTTCGCTTATTGAAGCGATGAGAGAATTGGGCGATGTAGTTGTATTCGCCCCGGAACTTCACCAGTCGGGCATGTCGTCCGCCATCTCCACCTCACAGCCGTTAAGGAGCAGAATCTACAGACAGGAAGAGGGACTCACCGCATATATGTGCACCGGAACCCCTGTAGATTGTGTAAAACTGGCATTGAACAAGTTTATGGACCGGAAACCCGATCTGTTGGTATCGGGCATCAATCATGGATCAAATGCAGGAATCAGTGTGATCTACTCGGGAACGATGGGTGCTGCCATTGAAGGGTGTATCTTTGATGTACCCTCTTTCGGAGTATCGCTGTGCGAATATGCACACGATGCCGACTTTACCCACGCTTGTAAAGTCGCCCTACGGGTTGCCAAAACTATACTCGATAAGGGGCTTCCAAAAGGAATCTGCCTGAATGTCAATGTCCCTCAGGGGGAAACGAAGGGGATTAAAATCACATCGCAGACACATGGCAAGTGGGTCAACGAATATTTCCAATCTACCGATGGAAACGGGCGCGATGTATTTTGGATAACCGGGAACTTCGAGAATTGGGAGGAGGACAACGAGAATACCGACGAATGGGCGCTGGCCAACGGATATGCCGCGGTTGTACCGGTGAGGATAGACATGACGGCCCACGATCTCATTCCTGAACTGAAAAAATGGGAGTTTTAAAAGGATGAACTATTTTTTGATCGCTGGCGAGGCATCGGGCGACCTTCACGCATCCAACCTGATGCGGTCGCTTAAACAGCTTGACACTCATGCAGATTTCCGGTTCTTCGGCGGTGATCTTATGGCGTCACAGGGAGGAACATTGGTCAAGCATTACCGTGAGATGGCATTTATGGGTATTCTCCCGGTCATCATGAATGCGAGAACCATACTCAACAACATGGAGATATGCAAGAACGAGATTGTTGCTTATCGTCCCGACGCAGTTATCCTGATCGACTATCCGGGCTTTAACCTCAAGATTGCCCAGTTCGTAAAAACCCGGCTGAACATTCCCGTCTTCTACTATATCTCACCCAAGGTATGGGCCTGGAAGGAGTACCGGGTCAAGTCGTTCAGGAAATATGTGGATGAGATGCTTTGCATCCTGCCCTTTGAGGTGGAGTTCTTCAAGAAACACGATTACCGGGTTCACTATGTCGGCAATCCGTCGGTGGATGCAATTGAGCAACGGGAATACAAGGATGAGACATTTGCCGGTTTCATTGCAGCCAATGCACTCCCCGACCGGCCCATCATCGCCCTGCTTGCCGGAAGCCGGAAACAGGAGATCTCCGCCAATCTGCCGGCCATGCTGGAGGCTGTCAGAGGGTTCGACGACTACCAGTTTATCGTTGCCGGTGCTCCTGGCATTGAACCGGAGTTTTACGACCAATTTACGAAGGGGTTGCCGCTGAGGGTGTTGCTTAACCAGACATACCGCATCCTGGCACAATCGCAGGCAGCTCTGGTCACATCGGGTACCGCCACCCTGGAAACGGCACTGCTGAATATTCCCCAGGTGGTTTGCTACCGTACTCCAGTACCCCGCCTCTCCTACTGGGCATTCAAGAATATCCTGCACACCCCCTTCATTTCGCTGGTAAATCTCATCTGTAACAGGGAGGTGGTAAAGGAGCTCTTCGCCAAGTTCTTCACTGTGGATAATATCCGGAAAGAACTGACACAGCTGCTTCACGTGAAGAACTACCGGAAAAACATGCTGGAGAGCTACGCAGAGATGAGACGCATACTGGGTGGCACCGGGGCTTCCGACCGCGCGGCCAAAGTGATCGTGGATAAGCTATGTGGGAAGTAGTTGACAACACCGGACTATTGAAAAAATAATCTTTAATTGCTTTACTTTTTAATCTTTTTTGTTTCCTTTGTAACGGAACAGATGCAGGAAAATCAGTAACGTTATGAAAATAGGAATCTTGACCTCCGGAGGTGACTGTCCCGGAATCAACGCTACCATACGTGGTGTTGGAAAGAGCGCCATCAATAACTATGGCATGGAAGTAATCGGCATCCAGAACGGGTTTTCCGGCCTACTTTACAAGGACGTGATCGATCTGTCGGATGCTTCGCTCTCGGGTATTCTCAATCTGGGAGGAACAATTCTTGGAACCGCACGCGAAAAGGTGTTCCGTAAAAAAATCACCTCTCCCGACGAGAAAGATCAAGAGGAGATAAAGAAATGTTATCACGAACTGGGGCTCGACTGTCTAGTCTGTATCGGAGGAAACGGTACTCAGAAGACCACATGGATGCTCTCACAGCTGGGACTGAACGTTGTGGGTATTCCCAAGACGATTGATAACGACGTGTACGGCACCGATGTGACCTTCGGCTTCGACACTGCGGTCAATATTGCCACTGATGCCATCGACCGGCTCCACTCCACTGCCAGCTCACATCGCCGTGTTATGGTTATTGAGCTGATGGGGCACCATGCAGGATGGATCACCTTGTATGCCGGAATGGCCGGCGGAGCAGACATTATTCTGCTTCCCGAGCTGGGATACGACATGAAAGTGATTATCGACAAGATCAAGAAACGGATGGAGATGGGAAAGGCATACTCCATTGTGGCGGTAGCCGAAGGGATTGAGATACATGGAAGTAGCGAAAGGCCGGCCATGTATTTTGCAAGGGAGATTGAGAAGCAGACCGGATTTGAGACCCGCGAAACTGTTCTCGGATACATTCAACGCGGAGGGACACCCTCGCCGGCAGACCGCATCTTGGGCACCCTGCTTGGAGGACACGCCGCCCAACTCATTCAAGAGCGAAGGTTTGGCAGAATGGTCGCAAAAATCGACAATAAAATCTCGGATGTTCCGCTAAGTGAAGTTGCGGGAAAACTTCGGCTGGTAACCGAGGATACTCCTTTGGTAGTGCAAGGACGGAAAATGGGGATCTCTTTCGGGATCTGACAGCTGTGTGGATCAGATATCCAGTTGAGCGCCCTCCTCAGTCGTAGGCTGCTCGGCTGATTCATTTTTTACCTTTTCGAGAAGTTTCTCCAGGAGCTCGTTGTCGTTACGCAACTTCTTGATGGCTTTCTTGGCAGCTTTCTGGTGAGATTCTTTTTTAGAGTATCCCTTGCCAGAACCCAGGTCCATACCACCAACGATCACCCGCGATTCAAAAACGGGGTTGTTCTGCTCATCGTACGAAGAGTCGGTTACTTCGAAACCCACATCTACCTTATATTTTTGCCCCCACTCTATCAGTCGCGATTTGAAATCGACTTCGCTTTTCAGAACGGTATCGATATTGATGTGCTGCTTGATGAGGGTCTCATAAACGAAACTCTTGGCCACACGGTATCCCTGATCGAGGTAGATCGCACCGATCAGAGCTTCCAGGGCATCGCCGTATATATTGGTGTTATGAGCGAGATTACGGGTTGAGGAGGTGATTATCTTGTCGATTCCAATTTCAATGGCAATCTTGTTCAAGGTCTCACGCTGGACGATCCTCGAACGGGTACTGGTTAGAAAACCCTCCTTTTTATTCTCGAATTTCTTGTACAAGATATCGGCCACAATGGCATCAAGAATAGCATCACCGAGAAACTCGAGGCGCTCATTATTAACCCATTTTCCTGACTTTGAGCGTATTGACGACGACCTATGCGTCAATGCTTCGTGGTACAGTTCAATTCTATCGGGATAGAATCCCAACATCTTGTAAAATGAAAAGTAGGGTTCTTTCCCCTTACGAGGAATTGCCCTAACTTTTCGCATGAATTTCCTTAACACATTACTTGCTGAATTTCTTGAGAATAACGCTCGCGTTATGGCCTCCAAAGCCAAATGTATTTGATAGAACAGCTCTTAACTCGCGTTTTTGAGCTTTGTTGAATGTGAAGTTAAGATTGTAATCAATTTCAGGATCCTCGTCACCTTCGGTAAAGTTGATTGTTGGTGGAACAATCTGGTTCTCAATGGCAAGAGCACTGAGCAAGGCTTCCAGAGAACCGGCAGCACCCAACAGGTGACCCGTCATCGACTTGGTTGCACTGATATTCAACTTGTAACTGTGCTCTCCAAAGACCTCCTTGATCGCCTTCACCTCCGAAATATCGCCAACCGGCGTTGAAGTTCCATGAACATTGATGTAATCTATATCTTCGGGTTGCATTCCAGCATCCTCCAAGGCGTTGTACATTACCAGTTTGGCACCCAGACCATCAGGGTGCGACGCAGTGATATGGTGAGCATCGGCCGACATACCTGCACCTGCTACCTCAGCATAGATGTGCGCACCCCTTGCCAGTGCATGTTCCAGTTCCTCTAGGATCAGGCTTGTTGCTCCTTCTCCCATAACAAATCCGTCACGACTTGCACTGAACGGGCGTGAAGCAGTCTCTGGCGAATCGTTGCGGGTTGATAAGGCATGCATGGCGTTGAATCCACCAACAGCCGAAGGGCTGATAGTTGCTTCGGCTCCACCGGTAACAATAACATTTGCCTTGTCAAGTCGGATGAGATTGAAAGCATCGGCAATGGCATTAGTAGAAGATGCACATGCCGAAACGGTTGCGTAGTTGGGACCTCTCAGTCCGTAAATCATAGAGATATGGCCTGCAGCAATATCTGCTATCATTTTCGGAATGAAAAATGGATTGAAACGGGGGCCCTTGTCTTGTGAAAGGAAGTAGTTACCAACCTCCTCTTCAAACGTTTTTATACCTCCAATTCCAGCGGAGAAAATTACCCCGATCCTGTTAGTGTCCTCTTTTTCCAGATCTAGTCCGGAGTTCTCAATCGCCTCCTTCGCTGCCTTTAGGGCAAGCTGGGAATAACGGTCGAATTTCCTGGCTTCCTTCCGGTCTAAAAATTCACTGGGATCAAAATTCTTTACTTCGCAGGCAAATTTCGTCTTGAATAAAGATGCATCGAAAAGAGTAATAGGTCCGGCCCCGCTTTTCCCCGCTACGGCATTTTCCCATGTTGTTTTAACATTGTTCCCCAACGGCGTAACAGCTCCCAGACCTGTTACTACTACTCTTTTTAATTCCATGTAATTTACTTGTAGTTTTTTTATTTCGCGTGCTGCTCAACGTAAGCAACAGCATCTCCTACCGTAGAAATCTTTTCAGCCTGATCATCGGGAATGGAAATATTGAACTCTTTTTCAAATTCCATAATCAACTCAACAGTGTCAAGTGAATCAGCGCCAAGATCGTTGGTAAAGCTGGCAGTTTCTGTTACTTCAGACTCTTCAACACCTAATTTATCGACGATAATCGATTTTACTCTTTCTGCTACTTCAGACATAACTTTTTATGAATTAAATTAGTAAATAAAAGATATTTTCTTTTTAATTTTGTGGTTGCAAAGTAAAACATTTTTTCTTTAACCACACAATTTTTCATTCAAGAAATTCAAAAATTATGCACATTTTTTGATTTTTTGTGCAAGACTCACACTTATTTTTATGACTAAAATAGCCATATTTGCCTCAGGCAGTGGAACAAATGCTGAAAACATTGCACGGTATTTTTCCAACAGCGAAGAGATTGAAATTGCAGTAATCCTATCCAACAAGCAGCGAGCAGGGGTACATGAACGTGCCAGAAAGCTGGGGATTCCATCTTACACCTTTTCAAAAACAGAATTCGACGACGGGGAATTGATCCTGGAGACATTGCATCAATACGGTGTAGACTTCATTGTACTCGCCGGGTTCCTGTTAAAGGTTTCACCCCCCCTTCTGGAGGCCTTTCCTTATAAGATAATCAATATCCACCCAGCACTTCTCCCAAAGTATGGAGGGAAAGGGATGTACGGCGATCACGTCCATCGTGCAGTGGTAGATGCCGGAGAGAAGGAATCGGGTATCTCCATACATTATGTAAATGAGGAGTACGACGAAGGTGACATCATATTCCAGGCCAGATGCGAAGTGCTTCCTGGCGACACCCCCGCCGACGTGGCCCAAAAAGTGCACGAACTGGAATACACCTATTTCCCGCAGGTCATCGCCAAACTTCTCAGGGAGAAATAAGTCCGGCAAAAACCAGAAAAATAAAAAATTAGTATTACCTTTGCAGTCTCAAAAAAAGTTGCGTTTTGCGGCCGTGGCGTAATTGGTAGCCGCGCCAGACTTAGGATCTGGTGCCGAGAGGCGTGGGGGTTCGAGTCCCTTCGGCCGCACAAAAAGCCAATTACTACTCCTTTAAGAGAAATCTTAAGGGAGTTTTTTTATTCCTTAAACAATGCTTAAAGCTTATGTAGGAGAGGTTTTACAATAACTTTCAAACTCTTACAATATCAATTTCTTCAATATTCCGAAACAGTATTATTAATAGATGTGAGGTGCCAAACTGGTGTTCTAAATTTAATAAACAGAACAAAACACCAGTCTTGAAAATTAACATCTGTAATAATCAGTAAAACAGTACTATATATCAAATAGCAGAACACTGTATTACAATCATTAACAAATTAAAGTGTAAAGCTATGGAAAAGTCAACTTTTAGTGTAAGCTATTTTTTAAGGAAAAACAAAAAGTACAGAAATGGGAGTGCTCCCTTATTAGTAAGAATAACCTATAATGGAGTAAGGTCTGAATTTACCTCTAATCACAATGTTAAACCAGAATATTGGGATCAGAAGTCAAACAGGGCAATTGGACAAACCAGCTACTCTAAGAAAGTCAATGGTTTTCTTGACCATATTTATGTGGGTCTATGTGATTCAATAAAGGATCTGGAAGAAAGAGGAGTAGAGGTAACTGCCGAGAATATAAAAAACAACTACCTCGGATTAATTGAATTTAAGCAAGTAACCTTACTCTCATTATATGCAGAACATAATGCTAAGATGGAAGCACTGGTAGGTAAAACCTACGCTTTCTCTACCTTGCAGAAGCACCTTACTACATTAGAACACCTGAAAGATTTCCTAGAAAAAGAATACAAATCAGGTGATATTATCATGGAAAAGGTTAATACCCAGTTTTTGTTAGACTTCGAATTTTACCTAAAAACTGAGAAGAGTATTAGTAATAATACAACCATTAAGTATATGAAGAATTTGGGTAAAGTAGTAAGAGTAGGTTTAAATGCAGGATATTTAAAAAGAGACCCATATGCAACTATTAAATACCATCATGAGGAGATAGAAAAGGTTTTTCTTGACAGGAGTGAATTACAATCCATTTTAGCCAAAGAGTTTGAAATTAAACGTTTAGATCAAGTAAGAGATGCTTTTTTATTTTGCTGTTTTACAGGACTTGCTTTTGCTGATGTAAAAGCTCTGACAACAGACTGTTTATATGAACCAAATAAAGGTGAAATATGGATTAACAAGAAAAGACAAAAGACAAAAAAGTGGTTTCATGTACCTTTATTGCCTCAAGCAAAGAGTATTATCGATAAGTATGAACATCACCCTGTAAGGGAAAAAGGTATATTAATACCTGTACCCACCAATCAGAAGATGAATGCATACTTAAAAGAAATAGCTGACCTTTGTGGCATTAAAAAGAACCTTACAACACATTGTGCAAGACATACATTTGCAACCACTGTAACCCTTGCAAATGGGGTGTCAATGGAGTCTGTATCTAAAATGTTAGGACATAGTTCTATTTTAATAACCAGGAACTATGCTAAAGTTTTGGATGAAACAATAGGCAAGGAGATGGAGCAGTTGAAAGATAAGCTTGAATAATGCAGGGTAAGTGATTAATGATAGTAACTGGTTAAACTGGCTCCTGAAGTAGATAAATAAAAGTAAAGGGCAATTAATGTACACATAAAACTTTATAATTTTGGTTCTATATGATATTGTATGGGTAAATTAAAATTGAATTAACTTTGTGGAATGAATTCAATAGCACTTTTCACTTTAGCATTAGGTTTGGAAAAACCGTGGATCATTACCAAAATAGATATTGATCCAAGCATATCACAGTTGGATATCCACATAGACTTTGAGCGAGGCTCAAAGTTTTTAATGCCCGACGGAGCTTATTATACAGCTTATGACAGTAGCGATCATACATGGCAACATCTGAATTTTTTCCAGTATCGCTGCTATTTGCATGCGCGCATACCCCGGGTAAAACAATCTGACGGCAAGACGGAGGTTCAAAGTGTACCTTGGGCACGAAAAGGAAGTGGTTTCACTTTATTGTTTGAAGCGTTCTCTATGTTGCTGATAGAGAAAGAAATGCCTGTAAGCAGCGTTGCTTCCACGTTAAAGGTTTACGCACAACGTATCTGGGGAATTTTCAATTATTGGGTAGAACGTGCACATAAAAAAGATATCCCTGAAAACTTAACTCAAATCGGTTTTGATGAAACTTCACAGAAGAAGGGGCATAACTACATCACACATTTGGTCGATTTGAACGAACGGCGTGTACTTTACGCCTGTCAGGGCAAAGGTTCTGATTGTATCGAAGAGAGCGTAAAGTATTTAGAAAGCAAACATGTAGATACCACTCAAATCGAAGATGTTTGTATAGATATGTCACCCTCTTTTATCGCGGGTTGCACAGCGTATCTTCCAGAGAGTCAAATAACATTTGATAAGTTTCACGTGGTAAAAGAGGTCAATAAGGCGATGGATGAACTCCGTAAATTAGAACGAACAGGAAATGAGCTGCTGAAAGGACATAAGTATACTTTTCTGAAAAAGAAATTGAGCGACAAACTACAAACAGAGAAGGATATACTACTCGAGATGTATCCAAAGCTAGGGCAGGGATATTGGCTTAAAGAAATGTTTGAGGACTTTTGGCAGATAAAGGACACGGAAGAAGCAGAAAGCTATTTGGCCTTTTGGTGTGACTTTGCCATGGAATCTAAAATACAACCTTTTATCCGATTGGTAAATACCATTAAAGCCCACTGGAGAGGCATTGTGAGATATATAAAGAGTAAAATCTCAAATGGCATACTCGAAGGAATAAACTCAAAAATTCAATTGGCTAAAAAAAGAGCAAGGGGTTATAGAAACTCCCGGAATTTTATTAACATGATTTACTTTACCTGTGGCAAACTCAAATTTGACTACCCACAGTATTTCATATAGAACCAATAAAATTGACTGATTTAGATGACAAATATACAATTTTATTTTGTAACATGGCCAATATTCAGGAATAACAGACCTGAATTTAATTCTTGTTTTTGCATAAGTAATTCAACATATGTAAATAATATACACAATTTGGCAAACAGAATAGTTTTTTTATTACATTTACAGGAGTCTAATGACCCAATCGCATCATTTAATGTGATTGATATGGATCATAAGAAAAGACAGAATAAAACTAGTTATTTGATATATTGATATGGCAAAAAGGGGTTTGTCAACAAAATGTTATATCTAAAAGTATATTTCAAAAATAATTGAATTTTATTATCAATTTAATTATGAATATTTGGCTATTCAATATATTTTAACTAAACTTGCAGAAATAAAGCCTAAACAATATAATTTTTCACAATTTACCAACCGTATTATCTAATTATCATCTATTTAACTTTAAGGAAATGAAAAGAATCTTTACTCCAGCTTATGTATTAATTCTATTAGTTATTATGTTTTTTTCCTGTACAGATACGAGTGAATTGGAAAATCAAATTGACAACATTGAAAACAGAGTAGCTGCACTTGAAAAATTGACTGCACAGATGAATACCAACATCTCTGCTTTGCAATCAGCTGTTACAGCTTTACAGAACAATGATTATGTTACCAATATTTCTGAAATAAAAGAAGGTGATGCAATCATTGGATATACACTAACATTTGTAAAAAGTGGAGCTGTGACAATTTATAATGGTAAGGACGGAATCTCTCCGGTAATTGGAGTAAAGTTATTCACAGATGGATTTTATTATTGGACTTTAAATGGATTTTGGTTAACAGATACTTACGGAAATAAAATTAAAGCTCAGGGAACAGATGGAAAGAATGGTATTACTCCACAGTTGAAAATTGAAAATGAATATTGGATGCTATCAACAGACAATGGAGTAACTTGGAAAAATTTAGGTAAGGCAAAAGGTGAAGATGGTGATGATTTCTTTCAAAGTGTTACACAAGATGACAACAATGTTTATCTGAATTTCATTGATGGAACAACCATTACTTTGCCAAAAGAAAAACAACTGTCTATCACTTTTGAGGAATCGGCAGATATTTCAATCACTGCAGGAGCAACTAAAACCTTGAATTACTCAATTATAGGAGCTACTGCGAAAACAATAGTGAAGGCGATGGGGCAAAATGGATGGAGTGCAAAGGTAACTCCAGCAGATAATGAATCAGGCACAATCACTGTAACTGCTCCAGATCCATTAGTTGAAGATGAAATCTTGGTATGGGTGTATGATGGAGAAACAAAAACCATCATGAGTAGCCTGAATTTTGTCACTGGGGTGATTGAAATAGCATCAAACGCATATTCTTTACCTAAAGAAGCTTCCTCTCAAACCGTTACGGTTAATACTAACATTGATTATATTGTTGAAATACCTGAAGATGCACAATCGTGGTTATCTGTTGCTTCTACACGCTCAGCTATGAGAACAGAAACCTTAACCTTTAATCTTACTGAAAATGTTGGATTTGTAAGATACGCAACTGTTTCCATAAAAAACAATGCTGGAGTAGTTTTACAAACTATCGCTTTTGAACAAATAGGTGATATAACTACTGCGAATGTTGTAACTCCTGGAACTTTGTCATCATTCTTTAGTGCTGCTCAACAGTTAAAAATTAAGACCCTGAAAATCACGGGAACGTTAAATGAGTATGATTTTCTGACAATTAAAGAAATGACATCTTTAAGTAATCTGGATATTTCGATGATAACTAATACGACATTACCTTCTAAATTATTTGAAAAAAATAAAATCATACAAGAAGTAAAATTGCCATTAGTATTAACTTCTATTCCAGAATATCTATTTAATGAATCTAGTATAGTTAAATGTAATATTCCTCCAAGGGTAAAAAACATAGGCTCAGCTGCTTTTATGTATTCTAGTATTGAAGGTGTTTTAGAAATTCCAGCTTCAGTTGAATCTATAGAACATTATGCTTTCAAATATTGTGATAAACTAAGCGAATTGAAATTAAATGAAGGTTTAGTAAAAATTGGATCGGGTGCATTTTCGCAATGCCGAGGTTTCACTGGTCCATTGATATTACCCAAAAGTATATTATTTATTGATTCAGGTGCATTTGAAAATTGTTCTGGACTTACAGGTAAATTAATTCTACCTGAGAACTTAACCACACTATCAGCATTTACATTTGAAAATTGTACTGGATTCAATGGAGATTTAGTAATTCCAAGTAAAATTACTATAATAGATGGTGGGGTTTTCCTTGGCTGTAATGGAATTGGTAGAATATATTCTAAAAATCCTATTCCTCCAACGTTATTTAATTGGAATATATCATCAATTTTTCCAAACTATAAATATTTAGGCATTCCGACAGGCTCGAAAGAAGCATATAAAAACGCAACTAATGGATATCCAGAGATAGATAAATGGTCTAATTTTCTTATTATCGAAGAAGTAGATTTTGAAGCACTTGGGATATAATGAAAATTCTTATACAATCTGATTGGGATTTTGGTAGAAGATAAAATTTATCCATTCTACCTGTACACTTTTTAGTAGCTACTTTATAGTAAATATGTGTACTTTACCCATTTTATACCCAACAAAAAGAATCGAATGATTACATGACCAATTGAATAATCTTATTGTTTTATTTTTATCTTTTGGAGCCTATTATTGGTGAACAGAATAGTTTTTTTATTACCTTTATGGGAGTCTAATGACCCAACAATTACATAATTTAATGTGATTGATTCAGCTCATATGAAAAGACAGAAAAAAACGAGTTATTTGATATATTGAGGTGCCAATTCGGGATTATTCGATATTATTATAGCCTAAAGTGGAGGTTAATCCAATGTGATATAATTTAGTATGAAAGATAGGTTCGAGTCCCTTCGACCGCACATGAAGACTCCCTTCAGGAAAACCTGGAGGGAGTTTTTTTATTCACTCCCTCCAACAACTTCAATCATCCCGTCAGCAGTTATAGATGGTGCAACGGTGCCAAATAGGAAATTTTTCTCATATCCATAAAGATGTACACCTAAACGCATATAAAACTGTAACCAGGAGAAGCACCAATATCAGTCAGCATTACCTGCAATGGGGAAAGGAGAGAGAGTGTAAGTCAACAAATAGCTAAACCAGAATCATGTGATCTGAAATCCAAAAGAACAACCATCGCATGCATAAAGAATTTACCAAAGGGCAGGAAGAGGTGAAAGGCATGGCTGAGAAAGTACAACAATAAAAACAGTAAAAAAAAGAATAATTTTGTAAACAAGATGGCCTTGGATTTGTTGTAGCTCTTAACTGTTACATTTTAAAAATCACATGCTCGTATGAAAAAGTATTTTATATCCATTTTGATTTTTCTTTTTATTTCACTGTACGGTAAAGCACAACAAGGCACATTTGATAGCTGGAGTATTGGTGTGAATGCCGGGTTATATGGCGTCGGAATTCAGGGGGCCACATCGCTTTTACCCAATTTAAAGTTAAGGGCAGGCTACGATTATTTTAACTTCACTCAACAGAATGTGGCAGAATTTGAGGTTGATGTGGAGTATAGCGGTTACAACGCTACTGCATCTGCCGAGTTGAGCGAGATGGAATTGACGCTCCCAAATTTCAAAGTGATGCTCGATTATTATCCTGTTGAAAACGGTATCTTCGCGTTGACAGCTGGTTTATATTTCGGACAAAACAAGGCAACCACAAACGGATTGATCAGAGACTACCAGCAGTTATCTTCACAACTGGGAACAACTCCCGATTTACGATATGAAGATATTGTGATTTCGCCCAACAGTGACGGCTCATTTTATGGGGAACTGGGCATGGGAAGTAAGATCAAGCCCTATGTCGGCATCGGACTGGGAAGAACTATTCCCCACAAAAGAGTAGGATTCAAATTCGAACTGGGGGTTGTAAGCCAGGGTAAATTCCAACTCTCAAGCCCCAACATGAACGATGCCGGTAACGATTGGCTGAACGGACTCATCGACGAAATGGAGCTGCCGGTATCGGAACAAGTCCTGAAATTATGGCCTATGCTCAATTTCTCACTGACCTATCGGATCAAGTAAGCGGCAGGTCGACCCGGTTCTCTCCACAGCAGGTTGAGAACCGGACTATCTTCCCCTGGAATCAGATCGGCGAGCTCATTGACTCTGTTCACGGTTAGAGCCAATACACCCATGGCGAAGCATCATCTAGCCAATAAACGTTCTACCCAATGCGTACTTCGAAATAATCTTCAGAAAGAAATCACAAGCAAAAGATTCATCTTCAATTGAGATTGGACTGATATTTTCCAGTTTCCCATCTGCATATATCCACCAATAGTCAGATGAATGTATTAAATGGTATCTGCTGGCTGCTGACTCGGATGGAATACTGATATTGACTTTGATACCCCCTTTTTCGTAGAATATTCCAACTTTGCTCATTGTTCCTGTTTTTTTAAACATCATCTTTACCTCTTTCTCCAAGTTGCCAATGTTGAGTTCTCTCTGTGGAGAGATTGCAGATTCGAACAACTCATGAAAGCTGTCAACACTAAAGAAAGACTCATATTGCATCAAGTATAACCTCGAGGCATGTTTGTATGAATAACGGCATAACGAGTCACCATAAGTCTTGCGATGAACAACGCTACACAGTAGGTTCCCATTATGTGAATGATATTCAGAACCACTGTTTAATCCATTGATAGTACAATATGTCAACTCCTGGAGTTCGTATCTATCTATTATATCTATCACCTTACCATGCAATGTAGTGAGCCAGTTTGCGGTGATTCTTTTAAACAAGAATTCAAGAATGATAGGTTGTCCACTGAAATTCCCGCTTTTTTCTAACCAGATTATTGTCAATCACACGTAATTTACTGATAAATAGTGAAAATATTTTGGAAAACCCTTGTTTTTCTCAAACAATATGGTTACATTTGTAACCATATTGAAGATTCATTGTCATGGGAAAAAGGGTCATCGAGATCAAGGCGAAGAATGGAACGGTATATCTCTACGAGGATGAGTCATACTGGGACAGGGAAAAGGGTTACTCAACGCACAAGCGCACCTGTATTGGCAAGAAGGGGGCAGATGGTGAGGTTATTTACAACACTTACTATAGGAACCGGGAAAAGATGCATCAACTAGCCGCAGAGGCAAAGAAGCCCAACGAGGTATCCAACACCACATTCGTTGGAGAGACGATGATACTTGACAAGGTGACCCGGGATACTGGTGTTTCACGCGTTTTGACCGAGAGCTTCGGGGAAAATGATGCCCGCAAGATCATCGCGTTGTCTTACTACCAGATATGTCGGGGGAAGGCATTGAGCAACGCGGAAGACTGGTTGGAGCAGCGCGGTTTGGGGAATATGGGGTTGAGTTCACAAAGGGTATCCGAGTTGCTCGAGAGATTGAAGCAAGACAAGGTGAACACGTTCTTTCAACTCTGGGCGGGGGAACACGCGGAAAAAGGGAGCCAGCTATTCGATTTGACCAGCGTGAGTACCTACGGCAAACGAAACCCCTACGCGGAGTACGGGTACAACAGGGATAGGGAAAACCTCGAGCAAATCAACCTGGCACTGCTGACCTCGTGTGGGAGCGGGCTGCCTATGTGGTACCAGGTGCTCCCCGGGAGCATGTCCGACAAGGTGATCCTGAATCAGGTGTTGTCGATGATGAAGAAGATGGAAGTCCCAAGGTTTACCTTCGTGGGTGATCGCGGTTTTTATAGTGACTACAACCTTGAGCTGTTGTCACGCGAGGGCTACAAGTTCACCATCCCGGTGCCGTCCAATGTCGCATGGCAAAAGAAATTGATCGCGGAACATCGCGACACACTTGTGCGCCCGGGGAACCTGATCGAGCAAAATGGGAGTATCATGTACGGGAAGACCATCTACAAGACTACCCCTGCTCATGGCAGAACCTGGTATCACCTGTATTTTGACCCCGCGAGAAAAGACAAGATCATAGCCTCTTTCATGCAAAAGCTAAGGGCTTTGAAAGATGAGCTGGAAGCAGACAAGCTTGTAGAATCACACCGGACGATGTATGAGCGTTACTTCATCGTCAAGGAGACCCCCGTTCGGGGCCGGTCGGTGAATTATAACGATGAGGCGATACAGGAGTTCATCAACAGTGACAGTTGTTACTGGGTACTGATCTCTACCTCAGCCAAAACGGCGGTTCAGGCACTGGAACAATACCGGGAGAGAAACGGTGTGGAATTGTACTTCGATGATGAGAAGAATCTCCTGGACTTGAGACGCCTGAAGAACCATAGCGAGCAGACGATCAAGGGTAAAATTTTCGTGACCTTCATCTCTCTGATCATCCTTGCAAGGTTACGAAAAATGGTGGGCCAGATTGACAAGAAGAAACGCAAACACTGGTCTGAACAAGATATGTTGCGCAAGGTGGAAACTTATGCAAGGGTTCACTTCGAGGGAAAATACAAGAATGTGTACTCCACACCCACCGCGGCTCAGCGACTAGTCTTCGACCTCCTGGAGATACCATACACCTTCAAGGGTAAGGAAAGAACATCGGGAAGAGAGCTGTAAATATGGTTACAAAAGCACGGGATTTTCGGTTCCAAAATGTATCTGACTAACCTTGAGCGAGATCAATTGCCACAGGGTGCAAAGGAAAAACTGCCTCTGCTTGAAAGACTGGATTTTATAGCATCATCACAAAATGTGATACTATCCGGTAACCCGGGTACAGGCAAAACACACATAGCGATAGGGATTGGACTTAAAGCCTGTATGCAGGGATACAAAGTATTGTTTACAACCGTACACAGACTACTGACTCAATTACGTGAATCGCAGTCCCAAAAGACTTTAAAACAGGTTGAAAATCAATTTGAAAAGTATGATCTGGTAATATGTGATGAGTTTGGATATGTATCTTTCGATAAGCAGGGAGCAGAGTTGCTGTTTAATCACCTCTCTTTAAGAGCAGGAAGAAAATCAACCATCATAACAACAAACCTTGGCTTTGACCGGTGGGAAGAGATCTTTGGAGACCCTGTACTTACAGCTGCTCTTGTAGACAGGCTAACCCACAAAGCACATCTTGTAAATATGAATGGTGAATCGTACAGATTAAAGGAAACTAAAAAAATGATGAATGAAAAATGAAAATAACAGTCAGAATAAGAACGCCTGTTTCCCTGTTGTTGGCGGTACCGCCAACAACAGGGAAACAGACTTGGAGATTAATTTAAAATGGTATACTTTTGGATTGAAATACCGGTATACTTTTGGGGTGAAATAAACAGTCCATCAATGATGAACTGAAGAATATCTGCCAGATAGAACATTCAAGGCATCGTTCCACACATAATTTCATCATGAACATAATTGCTGCATTGGTGGCATATTGTTTCTTTCCCAAAAAGCCTTCAATCAAATTTGAAGTGGAAAAGTCAAGTCAATTAACCATTTGGGGATAATATGTTATCCCGAACTCACGTTAATAAAAAAATAGCTGTAAATGGATCGGTAAAGGGTTCAAACCTTACATATGTATATTCCATAATTATAAAAATATAGATTGACGATCAAAATTCGTCAGTGTGATGAAACCCTTAAAAAGGGCTGTGATCTGATAACCCTCTAAAAGAAATGCCTATGAGAAAGATATTTGTAATGTGAAAAGCGACTAATACCTCACATCTGTCGCTACAAAATTCAAGTAAATTCCTGGCTTTTCATCAAAGTGAGAAAAAGCCAACCTATTTCAAATATTCACTCTAAACAATGCAAATTGTATGAAAAAAAACAGTGCAAACGAACACTTTTTGAACAGAAGTGCTATCAAAAATTTGATCAAGCTCATGAAGATAAGTCTTTTGCTATTGTTTGCTATCATTTTTCATGCGACGGCAGCTGACTCAAATGTCAAGGACGCCGTTATTGAGCCAAACAGGAATGTGAATGATGAAAGGCAGTTTATCCATGAAATTGAAACGCAAAGTAACTACATGCCAGAGACCGATGTTCGAGACGAGAATGTCCGCGAGATTTTTGAAACTGGCAAAGCATTGCAACAAGGGAAAACGGTAAGGGGGAAGGTAGTTGACGAACAGGGAACTGCCGTCATCGGAGCCACGGTGGTGGTGAAGAATAACCCAACGCACGGTACGGTTACCGATGTGGACGGTATGTTTACCATTGCCAATCTGCCAGAAAACGCCGTGCTGGTATTCACCTATGTGGGGATGAAACCCCAGGAGGTAAGCGTGGCCGGAACTACATCGCTGAACGTGGTTCTCCACTACGACGTGGAGGTGCTGGAAGAGGTTGTGGTAGTTGGTTATGGTACCCAACGGAAGGTCAACCTGACCGGTGCGGTAGATCAGGTATCCAGCGATGTGTTTGAAAACCGCCCCATCACCAACATGTCTCAGGGACTGGTGGGTGTGATCCCCAACCTGAATATCCAGTTAACCGACGGAAAACCTACCAACTCTCCCACCTACAACATCCGAGGTGTTACCTCCATCGGGCAAGGTGGCAGCGCCCTGATACTGGTGGATGGCGTGGAGGGCGATCCACGTATGTTGAACCCCAACGATATTGAAAGCGTGTCGGTACTGAAAGATGCCGCATCGGCTTCGATCTACGGTGCCAGGGCCGCCTTCGGGGTAGTGCTCATCACCACGAAACAGGCCGCCAAGGGGAAGACCTCTCTCAACTATACCGGCACCTTCTCCTCCAAACGGCCAACAGCAGTACCCGACAATATTGTCGACTCCTACCCCTGGGCACAAGCGTTCAACGATGCCTGGTCGAGATGGAACGACGACGGACGTACCCCTACGGCCATCAACAAGACCATGACCTTCTCTCCCGCCTATCTGGAGGAGATCAAGAGAAGATGGGAAAATCCCAGTCTGCCTAGGGTGGAGGTCAATCCGGTGACCGGGGCCTATGAATACTACTACAGTACCGACTGGTATAAGGAGCTTTACAAGAATGACTTCTTTGCCCAGGACCACAACATCTCCATGTCTGGAGGCAACGACCTGGCCACCTTCTACCTGAGCGGCCGTTACAACGGTCATGAAGGGTTGTACAAGTACAACACCGACACCTACTCCATGTATAACCTGCGAGGCAGGGGAAGTATCCAGGTATTGCCCTGGTTGAACATCGACAACAACCTCGAGTACTCTACCATGCAGTACCACCAGCCCATCAACGTGGGTGAAGGCTCCAACATCTGGCGTAACATCGCCGATGAAGGCCACCCGCTGGCACCGCTGCTCAACCCCGACGGAACATTGTCCTTCTCGGCCGCCTATACGTTGGGTGACCGTTACCTGGGGAAAAACGGTGCCGACCTGAGACAGAAGGTCTTCAAGAACAAGACCGCCTTCACCTCGGTACTGCTCGACAAGGCATTGACTATCAAGGGTGATTTCACTTTCCAGAATACCGAGTATGGACACCAGAGGATCAGGGTTCCGGTACCCTACAGCCGTTACCAGGGGCAGGTCGCCTATACCGGAACCAACACCAATGACCTCCAGGAGCGGCGCTCCACCACCGAGTATATCGCCACCAACCTCTATGCGAACTACGTGAAATCGGTCAACGAGATCCACAACTTCGAACTGCTGGGAGGGTTCAACTACGAGCAGTCGGTATACAACAACCTGGAGACGACGCGCAACGGTGTGGTATATGAGGATGCAAAGGATATCAACTTGGCGTTGGGAAGCAACATCGTTACCGGCGGAGGGTACAACAAGTGGCGGATTGCCGGTGGATTTGCCCGTCTGAACTACAACTTCCTCGAGCGCTACCTGCTGGAGGTGAATGGCCGCTATGACGGATCGTCGAAATTTCCGTCGGGCCAGCAATGGAACTTCTTCCCCTCCATCTCCGCAGCCTGGAGGCTTTCGGAAGAGCCGTTCTGGAAGGTGGACAGGGACGCCATCTCCAACCTGAAACTGAGGGTTTCCTACGGGTCGCTCGGCAACGGTTCGATCAACCCCTACACCTTCATGGAGAACTTCAGCATCAGACAGTCTGGACGGATCATCGGCGATTCACGGCCCCAGCTGACCTCCCAGCCGTCGGTTATTCCCAACATGCTTACCTGGGAGACATCAACCACCGGCAACATCGGTATTGACATCACCGCACTGAACAACCGCCTCTCCTTTACCGGCGACATCTACCAACGGTGGACCGACGACATGTACACGGTGGGTCCGTCGGTACCGGCCGTATTCGGCACCAGTGTTCCGAAAGGAAACTACGGTTCGCTGGAGACCAAGGGATGGGAAGTCTCCCTTACCTGGATGGACCGGTTCAACCTGAAGGGCAAACCTTTCCACTACAACGTGAGGTTGACCCTGGCAGACTCCAAGACCGTTATCACCGACTACTACAACCCCGACATGAACCTGACGGACTACTATGTTGGCCAGGTGATCGGAGAGATTTGGGGATACCGGGTAGAGGGACTTTTCAAATCGGAGGAGGAGATCGCCAATTCACCCTCTCAATCGAACATCCTGGCTCACAATACCCGGAGAAACCATGTGGGTGACCTGAAATTCAAGAACCTCGACGGGGACGATGTCATCTACCATGGCCTCAACCGCGTGGGGAACTCGGGAGACAAGACGATCATCGGAAACAACTCACCCCGCTACCGTTTCGGCATCAATCTGGGAGCCGACTGGAACAGATTCTTCTTCAACGCTTTCTTCAACGGTGTTGGGAAGCAGCAGTGGTACCCCTCCAGGGAGTCGCCTTTCTGGGGACAGTATAACCGCCCCTACAACGACTACCCGAGGTGGCAGGAGAATAAGCAGTTCAGACCCGAACTCCAGAACTTCGACGCATACCTGCCGTTGCTCTCCGGTTATACCGCACAGAATGCAAACGGCCAGCTGGCCCTGCCCAACGACCGTTATCTGCAGAACGTGGCATTTATACGTCTGAGAACATTGAATGTGGGTTATACTTTGCCCGAATCGATCACCTCGAAATTCGCGGCCAACAATGTGAAGGTATATCTCAGTGGAGAGAATCTGTGGTGCTGGTCTCCTTTCTACAAGATCACAAGGGATATCGATGTAGAGAATATCTGGAATGCCGGTACGCAGCTTACCGGACTGAACAGCGATGACGTCCGTACCGATGGTGACGGGTTTAACTATCCGACTTTGAAAGCCATTTCTCTTGGTTTATCCATTAATTTTTAAAGCTATGAAAAAGTTACTGACATATTTCACGCCCATTCTTCTCGCAATATTGATCCTGAACAGTTGCGATCTGGATGAGTATCCCCAGGCAACCGCTTCAAAAATAGCCATATTCGAGTCGGCAAGAGGATTGGAACTCTACACGAACTCGCTTTACGATATGCTCCCCACCCCCTATGACGGCGTCTTCATGATCGATGACAACTCCGACATCGTGGCCCGCAACGGGGTGGATACCCGCATTGTCCCCAACGCCCTGAGCCCCATTACCAGTTCGGGGTGGAGCTGGACAAACCTGAGGAATGTGAACTACTTCATCGAGAACTGCGAAAAGAGTACGGTTCCGGAGAAAGAGAACTATCTGGGCATCGCCTACTTCTTCAGGGCCTATTTCTATTTCAACATGGTGAAGCGATTCGGCGATGTGCCCTGGATCGACAGGCCGATCGACGTGAACGACGATGAGAAACTTTATGCCGGTCGGGACAACCGTTTCGAAGTGATGGAGCATGTACTTGAGGACCTGAACAAGGCGATTGCCATGATATCCGACAAGTCGGAACCCTCCCGCACTAAAATTACCAAGGATGTGGCAAGGGCTTTCAAGACGAGAGTATGTCTCTACGAAGCCTCCTTCAGAAAATACCATACCCAGTACAATCAACAGGGAAGCGCCAACCGCTGGTTCGAGGAGGTGGTAAAGAGCGCCAACGAGATCCAGGGCTACTCCCTGGTACAGGGTCCCAACGCCTACCGGGAGCTCTTTATCCAGAAAGTCCCCAATCCTGATGAGGTGATTCTTGCCGTGACACTCGATGCCAACCTCCAGGTTTTCAGCTCGCGAAACCGCAGGACCATCAGTCCCACCTACGGCAACCGTCCCTCGCTGACCCGCCGCTTCATCAACACCTACCTGATGGAGGATGGTACCCCCTTCACCAGCAAGGCTGGTTACCAGACCACACCCTTTATCGAAGAGGTGAATGAGAGGGATCCCAGATTGGGACAAACCATCAGGATGGGCGATTACCACCGGACCGAGAATGGAGTACCGGTCGTCGCACCGCCCAACCTCGAACAGGCCTACACGGGCTACCAGATCATCAAGGGTTGTTATGACGAGCGGTTCCCTTACGACGATGAAAGCCGCAACGAAAACGCCCACCTGATCTTCAGGTATGCCGAGGTGCTACTGAACAAGGCGGAGGCACTGGCAGAACTGGGTACCATGACTGCTGCCGACTGGACAGCTACCATTGGTGCCATCCGTTCACGTGCCGGCATCACCGGTCCGACATTGTCGCAACTTCCCACCGAAGCCGATCCCTACATGGTAGACTTCTACCAGGGCAAGTTCACCAACCCGGTACTGCTGGAGGTGCTTCGTGAAAGAGCGATTGAAATGATCATGGAAGGTCTCCGCCCCGACGATCTGATCCGCTGGAAACTGGGAGAACTGTTTGCCACCGCTCCCATGAACGGGATGTATGTCCCCAGCCTCGGCGATCATGACCTGAACGGTGACGGCATCATGGATGTCTGCTTCTACATGGGACAGAGACCTGCCTCGCAGGCTAACGTCTTTGTGGATGTCACCTCTACCGGTGTAGGACGCAGGGTTCTCTCCAACGGAACATCGGGAGAGATTATCTGGAACCCGGGTGAAAGGGAGTGGCTCGACAAGAAATACCTCTACCCGATCCCCGAAGCCGACCTGCTGAAGAACCCCAACCTGGGCCAGAATCCGGGATGGTAAACCCAATCCCCTGCCGGAAGACCGGAAAGGCTTTCCGGCAGGATCTCTTAAAACTTAACAATATCAAAACTTAGTAACATGAAAAAAGTGATGCTATTTGCACTCGGGTTGTGTCTGACCTTGTCGCCGATCTTTGCCGGAAAGCCATCCGGCAAGGAGCTGATCATCGCCTCCTACAACCTCAGGATGGACACCCCCAGCGACGGGGAAAACTCCTGGAGCCACCGGAAAGAGATGGTGAAGGAGCTGATTCGATTCTACGATTTCGACATTGTGGGGACCCAGGAAGGGTTCAAACATATGCTCGACGACATTCTCGAACTGGGCAACTACGCCTATGTGGGTGTGGGTCGAGATGACGGACAGGATGCCGGTGAACACTCCGCCATTCTTTACCGGAAAGACCGTTTCGAGGTGTTGGAATCGGGTAACTTCTGGTATTCAGAAACGCCGGAAGTTCCGGGCAAGGGATGGGATGCCGTCTGCTGCAACCGGATCTGCTCTTGGGCCAAGTTCAAGGAGAGGAGAACAGGTACCAGTTTCTTCGTCTTCAACTCCCACTTCGATCATCAAGGCAAGGAGGCAAGAAAGAACTCCTCTCTTTTACTGATCAGGAAGATCAAGGAGATCGCAGGCGATGCCACAGTATTTGTCACGGGCGACTTCAATGCGGTTCCCGATGCAGAGCCCATCCGGCTGATCCATGAGTCGGGATTGCTGCTGGATTCCTACGAGGTCACCGAAGAGCCCCCATATGGAACTGTGGGCACCTTCAACTCCTACCGGCTTGACTCTCCGGTTAAAAACCGCATCGATTATATCTGGGTAACCCATAATGTGAAGGTGAAGAAATATGGTGTACTGAACGATCTACCCTACTTCCGGTTTCCGTCTGACCACTTCCCCGTGATGATCAAGGCTGAGATTCCGAAGAAGAAGTAAACGACAGAGTCACAACATCCAGAAACCACGGTTCATTCCTGTCAATAACCGTGGTTTTTAATTTTATTTGCTATATTTGCGAATACTCTAAACCGGAGGATGCTTTGAGCGTAAAGCTTATATTGCTTAACCTGAATAAAATCTTTGAGGATAATACCAGCATAGTGAGATTTGGAAATCTAAAATTTACCGTTATGGATAAAAGAAAAGCAACAAAGGTGATCAGGGGTGAACATGCCATTGATGGAGCAGGTGTACGGCTGCGCCGTGTTCTGGGACAACGCAACATTGCCGAATTCGACCCCTTTCTGATGCTCGACGGATTTGACTCCACCGACCCCCGCGACTATATCAGGGGATTTCCCTGGCACCCGCATCGCGGCATTGAGACCATCACCTACCTGATCAAGGGGAGGGTTGAACATGGGGACAGCTTGGGGAACCGGGGTACCATCCACGACCTGGAGTGCCAATGGATGACGGCCGGCTCAGGAATTATCCACCAGGAGATGCCTAAAGAGTCGGAACGGATGCTTGGCTGTCAGTTATGGGTAAATCTGCCGGCAAAGGATAAGATGACCCAGCCGGCCTATGGCGATATCACGCAGGATAAGGTTGCCCTGGTAGAGGAGGAGAATGCCACAGTGCGGATTCTTGCCGGCAGCTACAAAGGGAAAAGGGGAGTCTTCGAAGGGAAATATGTGAAGGTCAAATACCTCGACATCGACCTGAAGCCCGACAGCCGGTGGACCTACAACGAAACACCCAACGACGAGACACTCTTCATCTACTTGCTGGAAGGAACGCTCGCTGTTGACAGCAACCTCTCTCAATTCGAAAACAGGTCGTGCGCGGTACTGTTCACGTCAGACAATAAGGATAGCAACCAGTATGACGCCATTGAGGTCCTTGCCGGAGAGGAGGGCGCCCGGTTTGTGCTGCTGGCAGCTAAACCGCTGAGGGAACCGGTGGCATGGGGCGGTCCCATCGTGATGAACACCAACGAGGAGCTGGAACTGGCTTTTGAGGAGCTTGACAACGGAACATTTATCAAACATGAGATATAACGTCAAACACCCATTGACTTATTTCACTATTATTCATATATTTGCACCCGAATTATAAAAATACTCCGATGAAAAGAGACAATTGATAGTCGGTTGGTTTTATTAAACCGACGCACAACAAGAATTCCAGTTTCGGTTTAATCCGGTTCCTGCAGGGAACCCCACTATTAATTGTATCTATATGAGTATTATTGTAAGTGACCTCACCTATCACTATCTCGATCAGCCCAACCTGTTTGAATCGATCAGTTTTTCCATCCCCACTGGCGGAAAGGTATCGCTTGTGGGCAACAACGGCGTCGGAAAATCCACACTCCTGAAACTGCTGGCTAGACAATTGGAACCTTCGTCGGGCAACATCCGTACTGTTTCACCACCATATTATGTTCCCCAACAGATAGATATTTCTGAACAGACCGTTGCGGATGCTCTTGGCGTAGCCGACAAGATAGATGCTTTGCATGCGATCTATGCAGGATCTGTAGATCAGCTCCATTACGACATCCTGGACGATGAGTGGGAGGTGGAAGACAACTGCCGTACCGCATTGGATCACTGGCACTTGCAGGATATTCCCCTCGAGTTGCCGATGGAGCGGCTAAGCGGCGGAGAGAAGACAAAGGTGCTGCTGGCCGGATTGACTCTCCATCAGCCCGACATTGTCTTGCTGGATGAACCCACCAACCATCTCGACCTGATGGCAAGGAAAAGGGTGTATGAATATATCTCCGGCACAAGGGCAACTGTCGTTGTGGTCAGCCACGACATCACACTGCTCAACCTGCTGGATTTCACCTACGAGTTAACCCGTAAGGGGATTGCCCTCTACGGAGGAAATTACGACTTTTACCAGGCGCAGAAAGAGGTTGAGATCCATGCCCTGGAGCAACAAATCGATGCTGAACAGAGAGCTCTGCGTATTGCGAGGAGGCGAGCAGAGGAGATCCGCGAACGGCAGGAGAAGCGGAGATCGCACGGTGAGCGGAGTAAACAGAAGGGAGGGGTTGCCCGCATCGTCTTGAATGCCCGCCGCAACCTGTCGGAAAAGAGTTCCGCCAGATTGAGCGAGAAACACTCGGGGATCATTGAAAATAGGCATCAACGTCTGGCAAGACTGAAAGAGAAACAACTTCGGACTGGAGGGTTGAAGGTTGACTTTGGCAACACGATACTGCACGACGGGAAAGTACTGATCAGGGCAGAGGAGTTGAATTTCGGCTACAAGAAGGAACGGCTCATTTGGACATCACCAGTTGATATTGAGATACGCAGCGGAGAGAGGATACACCTCCTTGGCGATAACGGCAGTGGCAAGACCACACTGCTCCGTCTCCTGCTGGGAGAGCTACCGCCCACCCTGGGCCGCGTGATACGGTCAGATTTTTCCCATATCTATCTCGACCAGGAGTATGCCTTGGCCAACAGGCCGCTGACAGTGCTGGAGCTGGCCGAGGAGTACAACCTGAACCACCTGGCCGACCATGAGGTCAGGTTGCGGCTCAACCGCGCCCTCTTTCCGGAGGAGAGTTGGAACAAGAGTTGCCTAGCATTGAGTGGAGGAGAAAGAATGCGCCTCTGCCTCTGCTGCCTGATGATCTCCAACCAGATTCCGGACCTCTTCATCCTGGATGAGCCGACCAACAACCTCGACCTTCGGAGCCTGTCTATCCTCACCCGGACCATCAGGGACTACCGGGGAACGCTATTGGTGATCTCGCACGACACCCATTTCATCCATGAGATCGGTATATCGAGGAGCTTCAGCCTCCCCTCCCCCTCTGGTGAGGAGGAGCCGGGAAGCCCCGGTAGCGGTCCCGCTCCACCTGCAGGTCGTCATAACGGAAGGTGGTGTAGGAGAGGCCATATCCGAAGCTGAAGAGCGGCTCGGTGGAGGCAAAGACATAATCGTGGCCCGGTTTTTCCGGGCTTCCCGGATCACGGTAATAGCCCCGCCCGGACGGTTTATGGCTGTAGTAGACCGGCACGTGGCCTACCGACTGGGGGATCGACATGGAGAGCCGGCCGGAGGGGTTGGTTATTCCGAAGAGGATGTTGGCCACCGCCCTACCCCCCTCTTCACCAGGGTACCACGTCTCCAGGATGGCCGGCAGATGTGCCTTCTCCCAAGCAATGGCATAGGGTCTGCCGTGTACCATCACCAGGATTACCAAATCGCTCTGACTGGCTGCCAGGATCGCCTCGTCAAATCCGCTTCTGTCGTTTCCGGTGATATCACACCCCTTTGCATAGCGGATCTGCAGCTCTTTCCCAGCAACTTCCCGGATGCCCTGGAGCACCGTTACCCCATGCTGGTTGCTCCGGGTGGGGCTGTAGTCGCCAAACTGCACCTGGTGGGCATTGGGGCCGATCACCGCAATCGATTTCAGTCTCTTCGGATCTAGCGGCAACAATCCGCCCTCATTCTTCAGCAGGACGATCGACTCCTCCGCCACCTCTCTGGCCAACTTCAAATGTTCTGGAGTCCTGACCGCCTCCCTCACCCTGGCCGGATCGATATAGGGCTTCTCAAACAGCCCCATCATGAACTTGATCCGCAGGATGCGGCTCACCGCCCTGTCAATCATGGCTTCGGTCACCCTTCCCTCATCCAGCAACTCCTTCAACTGGGCGTAACCCCAGGGGAAGGGAGCCTCCACATCCACCCCCGCCTGCAGTGCCTGGAGGGCGGCCTCCTTTGCAGAAGAGGCGGTATGGTGAAAATGGTCCAGCATCATGATGCCGGCATAGTCGGAAAAGACAACTCCTTCAAACTGCCACTCCTCCCTCAGTATCTGGTGCAGCAGCCACCGGTTTGCATGAGCCGGCACCCCGTCCACCTCGTTGTAGGAGGGCATCACCGCGTAGATGCCTGCATCCCTGACCGCCATCCGGAACCGTGGCAGGTGGGTGTCTCGCATCTCCCGCTCTCCGATGGAGGAGGGGGCCAGGTTGATTCCGGCCACAGGTGCGCTGTAGCCGGCAAAATGTTTGGCAGTACAGGCCAGTTTGCCTGCCGGCAGTCCGTGCCGGGTAACGGTCGGATCCACTTGTAGATGGTCTCGTGGGAGACCCGGATATTCTCCTTCTTTCTCAGGTGTCCGCTGATTTGCCCGGGCGACCAGTCCTTGCGCACGAGCCGGTTCACCTTTTGTTTGATCCATTCCGGGGTGGACCGGTTGCCGGGCAGGCGTTCCCTTCTCTCCATCGCCATCTCGTGGGCCAGTCGCCACGAGTAGCCCCCGCGCTTGTCCTTGTTGCGCTGCAACTCCCTGGACACCGCTGAAGGACTGACACCTATCAAGCTCGCGATCGTCCGCTGGGTGTCACCGTTTTCTAAACCTAAATAAATCGCGTACCTTTGTTCTGAAGTTAACTGTTTGTATTTTTTCATAAGCAACATAATAGTTAATTTTAGGGAGACTTCGGTCTCCTTTTTCTTTTATGTTGCTGTCCGACTCTCTTCGGGGGCTTGCGCGCCCCCGGCCGTTAGGCAAACCCCCCCGGTGTTTTTCATGATTGTTGTGAAGAATCATTTCAAAAAACAACACGTGGATGTTGCACTTCTAAGTTGAACTTAGGCCATTTGCTACCAGAATGACAATCACGCGGGATTGCCGGATTGAGACAGACTACTGCGGAAAAACCATAATATGAAAGCCGCAAAAAACGGTGAAAAAGAGATGATTTTCACACTGATACAAGAATTATTCATTACTTTTGCCTGGACAGCTCTTGCCATTTAACTGCCATTGCACAAAGAAGATGAAAAAGTTATTGCTCCTCTCCCTACTGTTATGGCTCATTTCGGTTGCACTTATGATCTTCGGTATTCTCGCCACGATCGATATCTATCACGACTATGTCGGAACCTCAATTGTTTCGGCAGGCATGCTCAACCTTGGTGGCGATTTGCCTGAATGGACCTCATGCAGACTAGAATGGTTGCTGTTTCAGATAGACTGGACAGTAGGGCTGGTCTTCATGTTGCTGATATCGGCCATACTGATAAGAGTTACGTTCTGGCCCGCATCCCCCTATACTGGTAGGCGAAGGTCAGCACCGTAACAAAGAAGGAGATCATATCGGCTGCAGGCATGCTCATAAAGACACCATCCACCCCGAAATAACCGGGAAGCAAAAGCAGGAGCGGAATCAGAAAGATCAACTGGCGGGTCAACGAGAGGAATATGGCAATCTTGGCTTTTCCCACCGACTGGAAGAAGTTGCTGATCACCATCTGCACCGCGATCACCGGAAAAAAGATGGTGGTGATCCTAAGTCCCCGGATGGCGATATCCAGCAGTTCACTGTCGCTGGTAAACATCCCCATGATGAGGTGGGGAAAGATTTGGGAACATAGCAGTCCAAAGATCATGATCACTGTACCGGCCACGATCGTATAGCGAAGCGCCTTGAACGATCGGTCGAGCTGTCTTGCACCATAGTTGTACCCCACAATCGGCTGCATACCCATCGTCAATCCAATCACGATCATGCCGAACAGGTAGTTGATCCGGTTGATGATTCCGTATGCTCCGACGGCAAGGTCACCGCCATGTTTCATCAAGCCGAAATTGATGATTGAAACGACGAGACTGGCGGTGAGGTTCATCAGAAAAGGCGAAACACCGATGGCCATCATGTTGAGTACAGTCCGCGACGACAATCTGAACCGCTTCACATCAAAACGGATAAAACTCCGCTTGTCGAAAAAATGGATCAGCACCCAGATCAGTCCTGTCAACTGGGAGAGCACGGTAGCCAATGCTACCCCTTTCATTCCCCAGCCAAGAACAAAAATGAAGAGTGGCGCCAACAGGACGTTGACAGCAACCGTCAGAAAAGAGGAGAGCATCGCCTTTCTCGGATAGCCGGTCACCCGCATGATATTGTTCAGCCCGATGAAGACATACCCCACGGGAACCCCCATCATGTATACCGACAAGAAATCTCTCGCATAGGGCAACAAGGTCTCGCTGGCTCCAAAAGTTTTCAAGATCGGATCGAGGAAAATCAGACTGACTACCCCGAGCACTATACCGTTCACACTGTTTACAACGGCCACATGACCGAGGATGCTCCGGGCATCCTCCTCATCCTTCTCGCCAAGTCTGATGGAGGTGAGTGTTGCGCCTCCCACGCCCACCAGAGTGGAAAATGCGATAAGGATATTCATTATGGGGAAGGTGACAGCCATTCCGGAAAGTGCAGCCGCACCGATACCATGCCCAATAAAGATACTGTCCACGATATGGTAGAGGGAGGTGATGACCATACCGATAATTGCAGGTAACGAATATTGTGCGAGAAGTTTCCGAATGTCGCCCCTACCCAACAGGTGCGGATCGTTCGTATTGTTTTGGCTTAATACCTTTGTAATGTTCATAATCGAGGCGCAAAAGTACAAAAAAATCTAGTAGAGTGAGCTAATGATTTAGATTTCTTAATGTTTTGCTTGTTTTTTTGAAAAAAAGAATTAGTTTTGCGTGGATTCAGGTCTGGCTACAAATCTAAATAGTCGCTCCTTAAAAGCGTATATTTATCAGATATTCAGTAAAATAACCTCATAAACAGTTGTGTTTTTTTGCAATATTTTGTATCTTTAGGTACTAAAACTCTGCAAATCATGTTAGGGAAATTACCGGAAAAAGGACAACGCGATTTGTTTCGCCCGATGCTGAAAGATTTCATCGATATGGGGCATGAACTCGTTCTTTTGGCAGACAAGATCGATTGGTCATATTTTGAGGAAGAATTTACACCTTTGTATTCACAACGAGGTGCGCCAAGCGTTCCCATCCGTTTGATGGTCGGCTGCCTGCTTTTGAAGCACCTGTACAATCTTGGCGATGAGCGTATTCCCGAGTATTGGGTTCGGGATGTTTATTTCCAGTACTTTTGTGGATGCGAGTTCTTCGAACATGAGTTTCCTTTTGATCCGAGCGATTTTGTCCATTTCCGTAACCGTGTGGGAGAAGAAGGGATAGGAAAAATATTCGCTTACAGCGTACAACTTCACGGTAAAAAACTGCCGGGACAAACCGGGTTTGTTCTTTCGGACACTACTGTTCAAGAAAACAACACCACCTTTCCTACCGATGCCAAGCTTTGCAAAAAGGTTATCGACAAGTGCAATGCCATTGCAGGGAGTGAAGGCATCATGCAACGTCAGCGGTACACCCGTGAAAGTAAACAACTGCTGCGAGACACTTACAACGGCAAGCATCCCAAACGTAAGAAACGGGCAGACAAAGCCAAACGTCGCTTGAAAACGATCGCCAATATCCAACTTCGGGAACTTGAACGTAAAATGACAGAGGAACAAAAGAAACGATACGAACAGACGCTTTCACTCTGCAAGCGTGCAGTGAATCAACAGAAAAACGACAAGGATAAAATCTACAGTCTGCATAAACCCTTTACCCGCTGTATTGCCAAGGGAAAGGCACACAAGCAGTATGAGTTCGGCAATAAAGTGGGGATGATCACCACGGGCAGAAAAGGGCGGAAAATCATCACGGCGGTAAAAGCATTTTTGGGAAACCCATACGACGGCGACACCATAGAACCGTTACTCGAACAGATGGAAGAGAATAAGTTGAAACTACCCAAAGAACTCATTTATGACCGTGGCGGGAAAGGACGAAAGCAGATAAAAGACGTAAGCATTATTACACCGGGCAAGCCCAAAGTCAAAGACACCCCTTGTCAAAAACGGCAGAAACGGAACAAATGCAGAGCCAGAGCGGCAATTGAACCTATTTTCGGACATCTTAAAAAGGATTTCCGTATGGAACAGAATTACTTGTGGGCTGAAAAAGGCATACAAATCAACGCATACCTGGCAGCTACGGCTTGGAACTTGAAGAAAATGATGGAAAAGTTGAAAGAAAAATTTTTATATTTTATTTTCCGATGGTTTTTCCACCAAGATAAAATATATTTTTCAGCTTAATTCGAATTTATAAGGAACGACTAAATAGTTATCCAACAATTTTTTCTCTTAAACCATAAAAACAGAACAGACATGCCACGATTAGTAACTCTCTATTCCCTGCAATGGGGCGATCTATCACTGGAAGAAGTTTGCATTAAGGCTAAGGGATTCGGTTACGACGGTATTGAGTTGGGATTGCCCACCCATCTCGATGTCCATCAAACCGATCCCCTCTACTACAAAGGAATCAAAGAGCTTCTAGAGAAACACGGACTGCAGTTGCGTACCATCTCCACCCATCTGGTGGGACAAGCCGTCTGCGACAAGATCGACGAGCGTCACAAAGAGATCCTTCCCGACTATATCTGGGGCGACGGTGATCCGGAAGGGGTTCGCCAGCGTGCCGCCAAGGAGCTGGTTCTCACCGCACGGGCGGCAAAGGAGTTGAGAGTGGATACCGTGGTAGGATTCACCGGAAGCCCGATATGGCACCTGCTCTACTCATTTCCGCCGGTATCCCAATCGACCATCGATGAAGGATACCGCGATTTTGCCCGCCGCTTTACTCCCATCCTGGAAAAATTCAAAGAAATGGGTGTGCGTTTCGCTCTGGAGGTACACCCCACCGAGATTGCATTCGACACCTTCTCTGCCCGAAAGGCACTGGAAGCCATTGAATACCACCCTGCTTTCGGATTCAACTACGACCCCAGCCACCTGGGTTACCAGGGGGTGGATTATGTCGATTTCATCTACCAGTTTCACGACCGGATCTTTCACGTTCACATGAAGGATGTATACTGGAGCGACATGCCCAAACAGGTTGGCGTCTTCGGGGGCCACGTCCCGTTCGGTGATCCTCGCCGGTACTGGAACTTCCGCAGTCTGGGCCGCGGCAAGATCAATTTCGAGGAGATTATCCGGGCCCTCAATGCGATCGATTATCAGGGACCTCTATCGATAGAGTGGGAAGATAGCGCCATGGATCGCGAGCATGGTGCCCGCGAATCGTGCGAATTTACCAAGCGATTGGATTTCCAACTGTCGGGTCATGCGTTTGACGCTTTTTTTGGCAAATAAAACAGTAAACTAACAGCAATGGAAAAGAGACGACTGAAGATGGGTATGGTTGGAGGCGGCATTACCGGTTTTATCGGTGCCATACACTTGCGCGCTGCCTTGATGGAGAACCGTGTGGAACTGGTTTGTGGCTGTTTCAGCTCCAATCCGGAAGTGTCGAAGGAATCGGGACGTTTTTACTCCCTGTCAGATCACCGGATCTATAGCAACTATCGGGAGATGTTCGATAAAGAGGCAAGCCTGCCGGAAGAGGAGAGGATGGATTTCGTGGTCATCGTCACGCCCAACAAGTACCATTTCGAACCGGCGATGATGGCCCTGGAAAGGGGATTCCACGTGGTGTTGGACAAACCGATGACCTTCTCGCTGGAGGAGGCCAAGGCGCTTCAGCGGAAGGTGGAAGAGACTGGACTGGTTCTGGCGCTGACCCACGTTTACACCGGATATCCCGCGGTGAAGGAGATGAAAGCGAGGATAGCAGCCGGAGAACTGGGAAAACTCCGTCGTCTCTACGTAGAGTATCCACAGGGTTGGCTGGCCGAACGGATCGAACTGCAGGAGGGGAACAATGCCGGATGGCGCACCGATCCCAAACTGTCGGGGAAAGCCGGTTGCATGGGTGATATAGGAACCCACGCCTGGCACCTCTGCGAATATGTGACCGGATTAAAGGTAGTTGAACTCTGTGCGGAACTGAATACTTTCGTGCCCGGGCGACCGATCGATGATGACGGGGTTGCCATGATGCGGATGGAGGAGGGGGTGAAGGCCCTGCTTTCTGCCAGTCAGATCGCCGTAGGCGAGGCTAACAACATAAACATACGGGTCTACGGTGAGAAGGGGGGAATAAAGTGGGTACAGGAAGACCCCAACCGGCTTTTCCTGAGAAGGGGGAACAGCCCCGAAGAGGTGATTCATATTGGAGGCAACCACCCCTACCTGGGTACACGGGCCAAATGGAACATCCGCACCCCGGGTGGCCATCCCGAAGGGTTTATCGAAGCGTTCGCCAATATCTACCGCAACTTTACCCTGACCGTACTGGCAAAGATGAACAACATGACACCCACTGCCGAGATGCTCGATTTTCCCGGCGTATACGACGGCGTCCGCGGTATGCAATTCATCGAAACCGTAGTGGAATCGGGCTGGAGCGAAGGTGCTAAATGGGTTAAATGGAAAGAGTAATTTTATGATTATATGAGCAAGACAATCATTTCATTTCTGGACGAAGCCGTTTCGAAGTATGGAGACCGTCCATTTCTTTATGAGGCGAGAGAGGGCACCAACTATACACACCTCACCTATAAGGAGGTACAGGAGAAGGCCAGACGGTTTGCAGCCGGATTGATCGCCTTGGGGATCGGTGCGGGCGATCGTGTCGCCCTGATCTCCGAAGGAAAAAACAACTGGGTTATCGGCGAGCTGGGTGTGTTGCACGCAGGAGCCATTTGTGTTCCCCTGTCGGTCAAGCTAGAGACCGAGCAGGATATCAGTTTCCGCATCAACCACTCCGAATGTTGTGCCATCATGGCTTCCGACCAGCAGATAGCCAAGATCCGGCCAATGAAGGGTGCCTTTTCAACGGTAAAGCAATATATCCTGCTCGACCCGGAGGAGAGGCCGGAAGCCGACGAAATGCTGTTCGATGCCGTGATTGGGAAGGGAGAACGGCTGATGTCGGCAAATCCATCCGTACTGGAGGAGCGGATAAAGATGGTAACCTCCGATTCGCTGGCCAACATCTCCTACACTTCCGGAACGACAGCCAACCCGAAAGGGATCATGCTGTCGCACGGTAATTACGTTTGCAATGCAGAGCAGGCAGTGGAACACCTCAACGGAATACCCTCCCATTTCAGGCAGCTGCTGATCCTGCCGTGGGATCACTCCTTCGGTCATACAGCCGGAATCTACGCTTTCATGAAGTGTGGCGCCTCACTGGCTTCGGTGGCCATGGGGAAAACCCCGATGGAGCTCCTTCGCAATATCCCCAAGAGCCTGAAGGCGATCAATCCTCACTTGTTGATGAGTGTTCCCGCACTGGCAACCAACTTCAGGAAGAATATCGAAGCGGGAATCGAGAAGAAGGGTAAATTTACCCAAAAGCTGTTCAAACATGCGCTCAAAACCGCATATGCCTATAACAGGGAGGGATTCAACAAAGGTACCGGCGGGCGCTTCTGGATGAAACCGCTGCTGGCTTTTTACGACAAGGTGCTCTTTTCGAAGATCCGGCAATCGTTTGCCAGCAACATGGAGTTCTTCATCGGTGGCGGTGCCCTGCTCGATATCGAGCTTCAACGCTTCTTCTACGCCATCGGCATACCGATGTATCAGGGTTACGGCCTGTCGGAAGCGACCCCCATCATCTCCGCCAACTGCCCCCATGCCCATAAGCTGGGCTCTTCGGGCAAACCGCTTCCACACATGGATATCAAGATCGTGAACGAAGCGCTGGAGGAGTTGCCCACGGGCGAGAAAGGGGAGATCATCATCCGTGGCGGCAATGTGATGAAGGGATATTGGAAAAATCCGGAAGCAACGGCCGAAACCATCGTGGATGGCTGGCTCAGGACTGGCGATATGGGTTACCTCGACAGTGACGGTTATCTCTACGTGTTGGGACGGACCAAATCGTTGCTGATTGGCGACGATGGTGAAAAGTTCTCGCCAGAAGGGATAGAGGAGTCGATTATGGCCCAGTCACCCTTTATCGAACAGGTGGTGCTCTACAACAACCAGTCCCCCTATACCACGGCACTGATCACCGTTAACCCGGTCGAACTGAAGAAGCAGACATCCGATCCGGCAGAGGCGGCACTGCTTATAGAGAAGGAGATTGCGGCATATCTCAAAGGGGGAAAACATGACGGCATGTTCCCTTACCGATGGCTGCCGTCAGCCTTTGCAGTGATTGAAGAGCCTTTCTCCGAAAAGAACGGGATGGTCAACTCCACGATGAAGATCGTGAAACATAAGGTGTACTCGGCCTATGCGTCGCGAATTGAGGAGCTATATACTCCGGCCGGTAAAAAGGCCACTTCGGCGGCCAACCTGGAGGTTCTGGAAAAACTGCTGAAATAGTGGTGAGGGATCTCACCCCGGTCTCCTGTCATGGGAGCCGGGGTGGAGCTCACAGCCCTTGCATCCGAGACAGCCACCACTCTCCCTCTTTACAAAGAAGAAGCGGTATACTCCACGTATCAGCACGATAGCAACCAGAATAGCGATAATGATGACTGCAAATAACTGTAGATCCATAATATAACAACAACCTGTTGCGTAAAAAAGTTTAAATGAGAAGAGTGCCTACCTGATAGACCAGGAAGGCAACCAGCCAGGCCAGCCCAGTAGAGTAAACCACGCTGAATAGTGCCCACTGCCATGAGTGGGACTCCTCCTTGATGGCCACGATGGTGGCAACACAGGGGAAGTAGATCAGAACAAAGAGCAGAAATCCGATTACGACCAATGGAGAGAAGAGCAGACTCCCATCCGGACGCTTCTCCTGCAACAACCGGGTCTGGAGTGACTGCTGATCCTCACTGTCACCGGTATAAAGGACCCCCATGGTGCTGATTACGATCTCTTTTGCCGCCATTCCCGAGAGAAGGCTCACCGAAATCTTCCAGTCGAACCCGAGGGGACGCATTATCGGCTCCATAAAATGGCCGATCTTGCCAATATAGGAGTTGACCTGATGTTCCGTGTTGCGTTGATGTTCAATCTCTGCCTTATGCAGTGCTCTCTCCGCCTCAGACAAGGTTTGCGCATCGACCTGTGCAAGTTGCGCATCGAACCTGGCTTCGCGTTGTGCATCCCGTGGAAAATATCCCAGAAACCAGATGATAATGGATGCAACCAGGATGGGGCCGCCCATTTTCAACAGGTACTGCTTGGCCCGCTCCCACATGTGGATAACCACCGATTTGAAGGTCGGCATCCGGTAAGGCGGCAACTCCATCACGAATGGCGTATCCTCCTCGGAGAAGAACTGCTTTCGCAACAGGATCGCAGTCAGTATGGCTATCAGAATACCCACACCGTACAGTCCGAGCATGACCAAACTGCCATTACGGGGGAAGAAGGCACTTACAAAGAGTATATAGACCGGTAGGCGGGCACTGCAAGACATGAAAGGAACAATCAACATGGTGATCATCCGGCTGCTTCGGCTTTCGATGGTGCGGGTCGACATCACGGCAGGGACATTGCATCCGAACCCCATAATGAGCGGGATAAACGACTTCCCGTGAAGACCGATGTTATGCATCAGCTTGTCCATGATGAATGCTGCCCGCGACATGTAACCCGAATCTTCCATAAATGCAATAAATGCATAAAGGATCACGATGTTGGGTAGGAAGACGATCACGCCCCCCACTCCTCCGATTACTCCGTCCACCAGCAGATCCTTGAGAGGTCCCTCTGCCATGTTGTCCCGAAGCAGGTTGCCCATCTGGGCGACTAGCCATTCAATCCACCCCATGGGATAGGCACCTAGCCGGAAAGTGGCTTCAAACATGACCCACAGAAAGAAGAAAAAGAGCGGCAATCCCAGATATTTGTTCGTCAGTACAGCGTCGAGCAGGGTGGTACTGTCCTCCGAGCTAGTCTTCTCGCTCAACGTCTCCTTGAGTGCTCCGGCAATGAATCCATAGCGGGAGTTGGTAAACGCAGATTCAGGATCCTCTTTCAACAATTTTTCGATATAGTCGCGCTCCTTGTTTCTGCGGGCCAGAATCTCTTCACCCCTGTTGTGCACCCGGATGACATCCTCTACCTCCCTGTCGCCCTCCAGGAGCTTGATGGCTAGATACCGTCTCGGCATCTCCATAGCGGTAACGTTTCCGGCGGAGAGATCACGACACATGATGCCGATCGATTTCTCCATCACGCGTCCATAAGGGATGGTTACCGAGTTCGTCCCTCCGCGCGACTCATGGATGCTGATTACGCTCTCAAGCAGATCCGGAATGCCAAAACCCTTCTTGCCTACCGTAGGGATGATGGGGACATTGAGCATCTCGGAGAGCATTCGGTGGTCGAAATGGCGACCACTCTTTTCAAGCTCGTCGTACATGTTGAGAGCGATCACCATCGGCCGCTCCAACTCTATCAGTTCGGTAGTAAGGTAGAGGTTTCTCTCGAGTGCGGATGCGGCTACCACGTTGATAATCACGTCGGGCTTCTCGTTCAGGATGTAGCTCCTCACGTATAGTTCCTCGGGCGAGTAGGCCGATAGCGAATAGGTTCCCGGCAGATCGGTCAGGATAAACTTGTAGCCGTTGTGCCGCAGGGTCCCCTCCTTGGAGTCGATGGTCACGCCGCTGTAATTTCCCACATGTTCGTGCGCTCCGGAAGCGAGGTTGAAGATGGAGGTTTTTCCGGCATTGGGGTTACCCACCAACGCCACGCGAATAACCTTGCCGGTCTCGCCTTTTGCAGCAGATCCGTCCGATTGGGCCCAACCGTATGCATCCTGCTCCTCGACTATATCCCCCAATTCGTCAGGCTCGTCGTTCTCCGGTCCGTACATCGCATCCTCTATCAGTTTGGAGATCTCAATCAATACTGCTTCGCTGCGCCGCAGTGAGACCTCATACTCCATTATGCCGTATTTGATGGGGTCTTTCAACGGGGCGTTCAATATCGATTTAACCTCCTGACCGCGTACAAAACCCATTTCGAGGATTCGCTTACGAAATGCCCCCGATCCGTTTACCTTTACGATGTACGCCTTGTCTCCGGTTTGTAGCTCTGAAAGTCGCATAAACAGCACAATCTTGTTTTCGTGTGCAAAGGAACATATTTTTTGGCTAATAAGCGAGCTTTTAGATATATTATTTATACTGAATTTAAATAGAATAAAAAACCATTTTTTCTTTGTAATTTTGTAACCGATCGAAAAAACCAATTACAAAACAACAGCTATGGCAACAAAACCATTTCATTACCAGGATCCGTTTCCGATGTCGAAAGACAACACGGAATATTACCTGCTGACCAAAGATTACGTCTCGGTTTCGGAATTTGAAGGAAAAGAGATTTTGAAAGTAGCACCGGAGGGTCTCACCCTAATGGCCCAGACCGCCTTCCGTGATGTGGAGTTCCTGCTTCGCCCCGAGCACCAGAAACAGGTAGCCAGCATCCTTTCCGACCCCGAAGCGAGCGACAACGATAAATATGTTGCCCTCACCTTCCTGCGGAATGCCGAGATCTCGGCAAAGGGCATTCTCCCTTTCTGCCAGGATACCGGTACGGCCATCATCATGGGCAAGAAGGGGAACCAGGTATGGACCGACGGCAACGATGAGGAGGCACTCTCCCGCGGTGTCTACAACACCTTTGTGAACGAGAATCTCCGTTACTCGCAGAATGCCCCCCTCAACATGTATGACGAGGTGAACACCGGCACCAACCTGCCGGCACAGATCGACCTCTATGCGGTCAAGGGGAACGAGTACAAATTCCTCTGTATCGCCAAGGGTGGCGGGTCGGCCAATAAAACATATCTCTATCAGGAGACCAAGGCGTTGCTCACCCCGGGAAAACTCGAAGCATTCCTGATCGAGAAGATGAAATCACTAGGTACGGCCGCTTGTCCGCCCTACCACCTGGCGTTCGTCATTGGTGGCACCTCGGCCGAAGCCAACCTGAAAACGGTCAAGCTGGCATCCACCAAATATTACGACAACCTCCCCACCGAAGGGAATGAATATGGACAGGCGTTCCGCGACCTCGAGCTGGAGGCCAAGCTGAAGGATGCTTCTGAGAAACTGGGACTGGGAGCACAATTTGGCGGAAAATATTTCGCACACGACGTGCGTGTCATCCGCCTTCCCCGCCACGGGGCCTCTTGCCCGGTGGGCATGGGCGTCTCCTGTTCGGCCGACCGCAACATCAAGGCCAAGATCAACAAAGATGGAATCTGGATCGAAAAGCTGGAGGACAACCCTGCCCGATTGATCCCCGAATCGATGCGCCAGGCCGGTGAAAGCGGCGGCGTAAAAATCGACCTCAACCGTCCGATGCCGGAAATCTTGGCCGAACTCTCCAAATATCCCGTTTCAACGAGACTGTCGCTCAACGGCACCATCATCGTGGGCCGTGACATTGCTCATGCAAAGCTCAAAGAAAGGATCGACCGCGGAGAGGGACTTCCACAATATATGAAGGATCACCCCATCTACTATGCGGGACCGGCCAAAACACCCGCCGGTTATGCCTCCGGTTCGATGGGGCCTACCACGGCCGGGAGGATGGACTCTTATGTCGACCTGTTCCAGTCGCACGGCGGCAGCATGATCATGCTGGCCAAAGGAAACCGAAGTCAGCAGGTGACCGATGCCTGCAAGAAGTACGGCGGGTTCTATCTGGGCAGCATTGGCGGTCCGGCAGCCATCCTGGCACAAAACAGCATCAAGCGTCTCGAATGTCTGGAATATCCAGAACTGGGCATGGAGGCTATCTGGAAAATTGAAGTGGAAGACTTCCCCGCATTCATCCTGGTGGACGATAAAGGGAACGATTTCTTCCAGGTGGTGACACAGCCCACCTGCATGCTGAGTTAGCCACACCATCCATACTGGTTATTATAAGGTCATTTCTGCGGGAATGACCTCTTTTTCATTTTTTATTTTGTACCTTTGCCTCGCAGAACAGCGACGTATTTTAGGTAATGAAGATTGCTTTCATAGGTGCCGGGAAGGTCTCAGCCGCTCTGGGGCTCTATTTCAAAAACAACGGTTTTGAAATAGGGGGCTACTATAGTATCGGCGGCGCAAGTGCCGGAAAGGCGGCCCAGCTGACCAGTTCTACCCATTACAGTTCGTTGGAGAGGCTGATCAACGACAATCAACTCATCTGGATAGCAACACCTGACGATCAGATTGAAAAGGTGGTCCAACAGATCTCCCACCTTGAGATCACGGGGAAAACCGACAAATTGATTCTCCATGTCAGCGGCGTATACTCACTCTCCATACTCGATCCGTTAAAAGTGACCGGTTATCAAACAGGCAGCGCACATCCGCTTCTGGCATTTGGCGATCCCGTTGTAACACAACAGACGTTACACGGTGCATGGTTTGCCGTCGAGAAGGGGGAAGAGGATAACGGGAGGCTGAACCTGCTGCTTGAGAGTTGCGGCAACCCTACATTCACCGTGACTCCCGGTAGAAAACCGCTATATCACGCGGCAGCCTGCCTATTGTCCAACTATCTGGTCACCTTGATGGATGCTTCGTACCGTATCTTCGAACGATCGGGCCTACCGGCCGACAAGGTCAGAGAGGCGACCTGGCCCCTGTTTGAAAGTGTTGTCCGCAACCTCAACGAGAAGGAGCCGAAAGAGGCGCTTACAGGTCCCGTCAAGCGGGGCGACAGCAACACCGTCCGGTTGCACCTGGAGAGTTTGCGCATCCATATGCCCGAAATGTCTGCACTCTATACGCTGCTGGGGAAAGAGACCGTGCGGTTGTCGGGCAACCATTCACTGGAAGCGCTATTTGAAGAGTGATGAATGAATATTAAGAAGTATGGCACAAAAATTTACAGTAAAATCGTTCCGGGAATCGAAGGAGAATAACCGTAAGATCAGCATGCTCACTGCCTATGACTATTCAATGGCAAAACTGCTGGATGCTGCCGGGGTCGATTCTATCCTGGTGGGGGACTCGCTGGGAATGGTGTTTCAAGGAAACGCCTCCACACTTCCGGTCACCCTCGACGAGGTGATATATCACACCCGTGCGGTTGTCCGGGGTGTAAAAAACGCATTGGTGGTAGCCGACATGCCCTTCCTGTCGTATCATGTCTCACGGGAGGAGGCTGTACGGAATGCCGGCAGGCTGATCAAGGAGGGCGGTGCCGAAGCTGTCAAGATGGAGGGGGGCGCACTTTTCATTGAAACGATAAAAGCGGTTGTGGACGCACAGATCCCCGTTATGGGACATATTGGACTGACCCCGCAGTCGGTCAACGTGTTCGGCGGGTTTAAGGTACAGGGGAAAGAGGAGCAGAGTGCAAAGCAGATACTGGAAGATGCCCGGTTGCTTGAGGAAGCCGGCGTCTTTGCCATTACACTGGAGTGCATTCCCGACAAACTGGCCCAACTGATCACATCGTCACTCCGCATCCCGACCATCGGTATTGGTGCCGGAAAAGGGTGTGACGGGCAGGTGTTGGTGATCAACGACATGTTGGGCATGTACAGCGACTTTGTCCCTAAATTTGTAAAACAATATGCAAAGTTGAACAGCGAGATTTCGGCAGCTGTCGGGGATTATGTCTCGGATGTAAGGGAGGGGCACTTCCCGTCTGAGGAACACACCTTCGGCATCGATGCCGATCTGTTGGAGAAACTATACTGACAAACAACCCTATGATCATAACAACTGTAAAAGAATTGAGGGAATACCTCGATCTGCAGCGCAGGTCGGGCAAAACCATCGGTTTTGTCCCCACCATGGGCTTTCTGCACGAGGGACATCTCTCGCTGATCCGCAGGGCTAAGGCCGAAAACGACATCGTGGTGGTGAGCGACTTCGTCAACCCCACCCAGTTCGGGCCCAACGAGGATTTTGAATCCTATCCCCGCGACATCAGGCGCGACGAAGAGCTGGCCACGGGAGCGGGTGCGGATCTGATCTTCTACCCTTCGGTGGAGGAGATCTATCCCCGCGGAAGTTCCACATTTGTGGAGGTGACCGGCGATATCACCCGCATACTTTGCGGTGCATCCCGGCCGACCCATTTCAAGGGGGTCACAACGGTAGTGACCATCCTCTTCAACATCGTGCAGCCCCAAAAGGCCTATTTTGGACAAAAGGATGCGCAGCAGGCAGCCGTACTGATGAAGATGGTGGCCGACCTGCACATGAACATTGAACTGGTGGTCTGCCCTATCGTCAGGGAGCCCGACGGTCTGGCCATGAGTTCGCGCAACACCTATCTGTCGCCCGAAGAACGGGCACAGGCTATCATCCTGAATCGGGCATTGCTTGAAGCCAAGGCAGCATTCGAAACGGGTGAGGATGATGTTGAGCAGCTGACCAGGCTGATTACCGGCAAGATCAGCGAGGCTCCATTGGCCAGTATCGATTACGTAAGCATATATGCTTACCCGTCGCTGGAACCAACTGAAACAGTCAAGGGGAAAGCGCTTGCAGCAGTTGCTGTAAGATTTGGAAAAACGAGATTGATTGATAACATTATTTTAGAGAAATAGATGCAACTCACTTTGCTAAAAGCAAAACTTCACAAGGCGACCGTAACGGAGGCCAACCTCAACTATACCGGCAGTATCACCATCGACAAGGATCTGCTCGACCAGAGCGGCATCCTGGTCTGGGAGAAGGTCTGCGTAGTGGATATCAACAATGGACAACGGTTCGAAACCTATGTGATCGAAGGGGAGGCCGGCAGCGGTACCATCTGCCTGAACGGTGCGGCAGCACGACTGGTACAACCTGGCGACAAGATCATCATCATGGCCTATGTATCGTTGACGCCCGAGGAGGCCAAGGTGCACCAACCCGGGGTGTTCATTCTGGACGACAACAACAGGATAAGCGAAAAGATCTGACCCTATGCTGAACATCGCCATCACGGCAGGAGGAACGTCGGAGCAGATCGACGGGGTCAGGCGGCTGACCAACGTCAGTACAGGTTTGCTTGGCTGGCACTGTCTGGAGGCTGTCATGGAACAGCTTCAGGCTGCCGGGCGACACGATTTTCGCGTCACCTATATCCTGACCGACACGGCCTACAGGGGGGTATTGAGTGACAGGCAGCACCCCTTTGTGGATTTTCTGCCTGTCAGCGATGCAGAGAGCGTTTATCATGCCGTGGATGAGTTAACCAGCAGAGTGCCGGTGGACTTCTTTATCCACTCCATGGCCATATCCGACTTCACCATTGCTTATGCCGCCGCCACTGACGAGTTGGCCAGGGAGATTTGCCGCCTGCCGTTCAGTGAGGAAGAGGGTGTCACTGCAGTAAGGGAGGTGCTTGAACATCCTTCCGGCAGATACACTCTTTCGGAGAAGATACCGTCCGGCCACAATCTGGTATTGGGATTGAAACGGACCAAAAAGGTGATTCCGCTGATCAAGCGAAACAATCCGGCCACCTTTCTGGTGGGGTTCAAGTTGCTGAGAGATGTAACGGAAGAAGAGCTGATACGGATTGCCAACCGGCTGGCCGAAGAGAATGGTTGTGACATGGTGTTTGCCAATCAACTGGGAGAGCTGGGAGAAGAGAACCATTCCGGCATGTTGATCCGCTCGGGCGAAGTGATTGCAAGGCCGACCGGGAAAAGGGCCATTGCGGCAGCAATAGTTGAGGAAATGATGAAACAAGGAGGAATTCAATGAAAACGATCGTTATCGGAGTCTCGGGCGGAATCGCCTGTTACAAGGCAGTGGAGGTTGTCAACCAGCTGAAGAAGGATGGCTACAACGTGGAGGTGATCATGACCAGATCTGCCCAGGAGTTTGTCACTCCCCTCACATTCAAGACCATGTCGCACAACCCGGTGGTTACAGAGATGTTCGATCCGGTGCGGGAATGGGACACAAAGCATATCGACCTGGCCAAGGCGGCCGACCTGTTCGTCATCGTCCCGGCAACCGCCAACATCATCGGGAAGATCGCTTCGGGAATTGCTGACGACATGCTCTCCACCACCGTGATGGCTGCCCGGTGTCCGGTGCTTATCTTCCCTGCCATGAACAGCTACATGTACGAAAATCCGATCGTGCAGCACAATATCGAAAAACTGAAAGGTTGGGGGTATCATGTCTATGATACCGCCGAAGGGGAGCTTGCCTGCGGTGATTTCGGAAAGGGGAAGCTGCTTCCCTGGGAAGATATTGTAAAGATCATCGAAGAGTTTCCAGACGCCACGCTTTCCAGGTAAGGTTTTTGCGTCCGGGAATTCTGCTTTTATCCATCCGGATAGGTTGACCATTGATGTAAATGAATTACTATATTTGTATTTTCAATCTCATTGAAGCTATTAACCCATCTCTTAAGTGCCTCGTCTTGATTTATTTCATTTGTTGGGAATAACCCGATACTTGTCGGTCTGTATGTATCACCCTTCTCATATCCAACAAACATTTCACCTCCCATATGTTCTGGGTGTTCAACAAAGTATTTGTTATACTCAAGTGAGACCGGTTTTACTTCTTCAACATAGCGTCCCTCCTTTTTGTCCCAATTCGTATTGCCTGTTTTGTATTCACCCGTCCTTGCGACTACCGTATCAATAACATCAATCGCATTTGCGGCTGGCTTGTTTCCTGTCCTCTTCCTTACAATAATGATATCACTTGTTGCTTTTGTGCCGGAGAATGTCTCATTGTTTAGGCGGAATGCACCAATAACATCAGACTTCTCGTCCGAAGTAATCCATTCCCGGAGCTTACGGCTCTTGTCAAGTGTTCCGCTGGATGTAATGAAGATGCCTATCCCTCCATTCCGCAACTTCCTGATGTTTTTAGCGATGAAATAGTCATGAATGTCTTTGAACTTTTTCGAAAGATCCTTGTCTATCTTATCGTTTACCCTGAATCCAGTAATGAATGGAACATTAGTGATGGCTAGATCAACAGATCCATTTTTAATGTCTGTCTCTTCAAATCCCTGCACGTTAACCTTTGCATCCGGATATAACAGTTTTAGGATATTGCCACTTATGGTGTCGATTTCAACTGCCTCGATGTCGGATCTGTTGCTGATTGATTCAGGCATTAATCCGATGATGCTGCCAATACCTGCGCTACTTTCAAGGATTTTTCCTCCTTTAAATCCGAGCTTACCTGCAATATCCCATAGGGCATCTATAACCGATGCCGGTGTGTAATATGCAGAATTGATATTGTTGACTGCTGATTCGTACTCCTCGCTGTCAAGTACTTCGTGTAGTATTGTGTTTTCTGGCCCTGGGTTATTGAAGAAAGTTCCCAATCCACCCCATCCGCTATACTTCCGTAGCATTTCAAAGTCTTCTTGGCTTGGGACTGTAACCCCATCCTCCATTAGCTTTCGCATCAGCTTGATAGCTGCGATGTTCGCATTAAAACGAGCACTGGGGGGATGTGGGAGCGTAATCTGTCCCTCTTTTGCTTCTATTATTGCGGGTATTCTTTTTTACATCCCCGCTTTGATTGCTCTCAGGTGAGTCAGGTAATCTTCTGCTTCCTGTTTGGTTATCGGCAGTATGTGTTGTATCACGTCTATCCACTCCGTTTCTGTCAGTTCGCTTAGACTCATTCCCTGTTCTTCCTCCCAACGCATCATTCTCGTTAGATTGTTGTCTTCCTCGTTCGGTTTGAGTGGTGCCATCTTGTAACTTAACTTCCTCATTTTGATTGGTATTTATAGGTTCGACTTCTTCTATATCATGAAACAAAGGTTGCATATTGTTCTTTGATTCCATAATATTTTCAGTCTTTAATTTAGTTTTTTTTACCTTTTCAGGTGCTTTCTCTACATCGTTTGTCTCCTGTTCTAATTTTCTAAATCTAAGTTCACTATTCAGACCATTAAGTAGGATTTCTGCCATCTCCTGAGCCGTTACGTCGGCTTTCATTCTTTGGTTGCCTAATCCTCTATATTTGTGCTCTCTCGTTGTTACACGCCAAATAATTGAGCCGTCTACTTTGTAGTTGTCATAGTCGTTACGATCTCTTGCATATTCAGGCTTGTAAGGAATTGATACATAAACGCCGTAATCAGGGTTCTTTTTTCCCCATAGTATAAATGTAGCATCGCCACCTGCGGGTGCTATATTAACGTTGACTATTTGTGCTTTACCTTTGCTGTTTGTATCATGTTCCAGTCCTGTTATCTTCGCAACTGCTTTAACAAACGAAGTAGCATCTTTCTTAATCGGACCTTTAGCAAGTATATCAATAGGGTAGTCTGCTAGTATACCTTCTGTTGTATACTCTTTACCTGCTAGTTTTAAGTTTGCTAGCTTCTTGTCAATCTCGTTAAAAAGTTTTTCCGCTTTCTCAATTTGCTCAGTTGCTTTTTCTATTACTTCTCCTGCTCTTTGTTTATCACTTCCGACATTTTCTGATTCACGTTCGATAGCCTCTGATGCTGTTTCAACAACTGCTGTTTCAGCTTCAATAGTTTCTGTGCTTCTTTCTCCTTGTTCATCGTTATTTATGTTTTTTGGGTTTTCAAAATCGTCAAATGCTAATACATCACTATAGCTATCCATGGTTTTGGATAGATCCTCCATGCCAGGCATATGCCTTGCTCCTTCGTAGGCTTCTTTCTTAGCTTCGGCAGTGGTAGCATCAACCTTTGCAGCTTCTGCTTCTACATGGGCTGAAATGGTATTATCATCTATTGATTCCCCTGAAGGTCCTTTTTCTCCTGTTTCCTGTTCTCGTTGGTCTGAAATTTCGGATCGTCCGGATCTATTCCCTGTGATTTCGCTATAGCTCTGAGGAGAAGGTTCATCTTGTCGAGTGCTTTCTGTTTGTTCTGTTCCATATCCAAATTTTGAAAGAATTAAGTTTAGTAAATGAGACTTTTGTAGTACTTCCCCAAACAGGTTTTGCTGTCCAGATTCAATAACCTCAGCCTCTGTATTGTATATTTCAAATATACTACGAATTTCTTTATCTTTTAAATTCTCAAGAACTTTTGCAAGCATCTTTTCAGCTTCAGAATAAATCTCACTTGCTGACGCATCGAATAAGTTCGTTTGCATGAGATGAAGATCAACCTTGCTCCCTGCACGTTTTGCTTCATACAGCAAGTGTACGGCATTATTAAGCTCTTCAATTAGTGCGTAATTTTTCAATGAAGAGTTCTTGAATAACTGCGTCATCGATCGCATCAAAGTCTGCTGGATTGACCTCATTGTGTCGATCTTCCTGATAGCTTGTTCCTTGAAAAGGGTTAGAATTTTTTTCTCACGCCTCCTCATCTTATTATTATTCTTCCTCTCCTGCAACGATAAAGAGGGAGGGGTTGATACGATCGTCTTGTGGGAACAGGGCAAAGGGAGTTGCAACAATTATCGGATACCATCGTTGATCGTGACCGGAAAAGGGACTTTGCTCGCCTTCTGTGAAGGGCGTGAAGCAGGTGATACAGGTGATATAAACCTGTTGCTGAAACGTTCTGAAGATAACGGAAAGAGCTGGAGTGAAGAGCAGATCGTATGGGATGATGGTGGCAACACCTGCGGAAATCCCTGCCCGGTAATCGATGAGGAGACTGGTCGTATCTGGCTCTTTTTAACCTGGAACAACGGCAAAGAGAGGGAAAATGAGATCATCCGAAAAACATCACGATCTCCCAGGCTACCTTATGTCACCTACTCCGACGATGATGGTAAAACATGGTCTGCCCCCTTAAGTCTTGGTGAGAGTTGCCGCTATCCCTCCTGGGGATGGTACGCTACCGGTCCAGGCGTAGGTATTCAGCTAAGGAGGGGACTCCACAAAGGGAGGCTGATCATCCCGGCAAACCACAGCTACGACGATCCGGAAGGGAATCTGGCCAATGGGCCCTACAGCTATGGAGTCCATGTGATCTACTCTGACGATCATGGCAAGTCGTGGCAGATCGGTGAACCGATCACGCCGGGATGCAATGAAAGTCAAATAACGGAATTGTCAGACGGGATCTTGCTCATGAACATGCGGTCCTATAACAATCAACAGGCAAGGGGTGTCAGCTACAGCAAGGATGGGGGGGGGAAACATGGTCGGATATTGAGCATGATTACCAGTTGGTAGAATCAGTCTGTCAAGCATCCGTCCACTGCATTGAAGTAGCAGAGGGCAAACTGGCACACCTGTTTCTTAACCCGGCTGTCTCACGCGGAAGGAGCCATCTTACACTCAAGGTCAGTTTCAACGACTGCCAGGAGTGGAGCAACAGCAAGCTGGTTTACAGCGGTCCTGCAGCCTACTCCTGCATTGCCCAACTGGCGGATGGACGGGTAGCCCTCTTTTTTGAAGCAGGTGAAAAGAATGCAGCCGAGAAGCTCGTATTCACCTCGTTCGAATGGAATGAGATTTTCCGTCCGGGAACCCTGCTTCAGGAGTTGTCCACCTTTCAGTAACTGTTCAGAAGGGGAAGAGTAGCGGCAGGGCAAATACCATGAGCACCATAAGCACAACCTGGAGGGGCAGTCCCACCTTCACATAATCCATGAAACAGTAGCGCCCGGCCGACATCACCATGGCGTTTGGAGGTGTGGAGAAGGGGCTTGCAAAACACATGCTGGCAGCAACCGCCACGGCTACCAGAAACGGATAAGGACTGACATCTAGCGAAGCAGCGGCTTGCAATGCAATGGGTGCAAACAGGATAGCTGTCGCCGTGTTGCTGATAAACATCGTCAGGATGGAGGTCCCCAGATAGATTCCAGCCAACACCAGATGTGGTCCGTTGCTCCCCAACGATCCGACGATGCCGGAAGAGATCAGCTCCGATGTTCCCGTCTTCTCCATGGCAGTTGCCAGTGGCATCATGGCGGCAAAGAGGACAACGCTCTCCCAGTTGATGGTACGATAGGCATCGCGTACGCTCCGGAAACATCCCACCAGGATCATGGCTACAGCAGCCATCAATACCGCTACTACGGGGGGGAAGAGATTGAATACCATTGCCGCCACCATCAACACCATAATGATCCCGGCCGCAGGTGCCTTCTCCTCGAGCGGCACCTTGGACGCCTCCACCGAGGGCTGGCCAATCACCACAATCTCGGACTGCAATCGGCTCAACCGGTCGATATCCTCCCAGGTGCCCTGTACCAGCAACATGTCGCCCGACTGGATCTTCTCATCCTTCACATTCTGCACCACATAACGGTCTTTTCGCTGTATGCCGATAATGTTCACGTTGTAGTTGTTCCGAAAGCCCGACTCCTTGACGGGGCGACCAATGATATTGGAGTTGGCGAGCACCACCACTTCGGCCATCCCGATCTCGTCAAACTTCAGTTTTCCAGAGAAGGAGGGAATGGAGTCGTCCGAAGAGCGGTCCAGAAAATTCAATCCGTTCTCTTCAACAAAGCGGGAAACGTTGACAAAATCGCCAACCAGGTACAACACATCATTATCGCCCAGTACCGAGCCCGCCTCCGGCAACTCTTGCGTGATGCTCTTCCTGAACGGGGTGACTATCCGGTGACGTATTTCGGTGATGGTCACTGCATACTGCTCCGTAATATTGAGTTCGGAAAGTTTTTTCCCTACCACCGCCGATTTTTCATTTGTCTCTACCCTGTACATGTTCTCTGCCAGCCTGTACTCCGTGACCAGCTGTTTTGGCGATTTCACCGTCGAACGGCTATCATCATCCTCCCTACGATCTTTCCGGTCGAGCATCCTGGTCAGGGGCCACAACAGTACAATTCCGAAAAGCAACAACAGGATACCAACGGGCAAGGTGGTAAAAAACGAAAACCCACGTTCCCCGGCCTCAACCAGTGCATTGTGGGCGATAAGGATGGGAGGCGTACCGATCAGCGTCATCATCCCGCCGATGCTGCTGGCGAAAGCCATCGGCATCAGCAGACGCCGTACGCTCAAGGAAGAAGAGGCAGCCATGCTCACCACGATTGGCATCAGCAACGCCACCGTTCCCGTATTGCTCAATACCGAGCCGATAAGTGCGGTCACCGATACCACCAGCAGAAAAAGCTTATAATCGCTGTTGCCGGCAAAGCGCAACACCCTTTTACTCACCATTCCTGCAAGACCTGTCTGGAAGATGGCACCCCCAACAACAAAGAGAGCCGCGATCATGATCACGATGGGGTTGGAAAATCCGGCAAGGGCCTCCTCCGGTGTCAGCACATCCGTAAGCAGGAGGGCCAGCAGCGAACAGAGTGCCACAATATCGGAACGGATCTTTCCCCAGACAAACAGGGCTGCAGTAACGATCAATATGATCAATGTTGTTATCATCTCTCAGGACTCCTTTCCTATCATTGTCAAAAACGTTTTTTCATCGATAATCTTCACCCCCAGCTTTTCGGCCTTCTCCAGTTTGGCTGGCCCCATATTCTCCCCGGCAAGGATGAAGTCGGTATTCTTCGATACCGATCCGCTGTTCTTCCCGCCGTGTTGCAGGATCATGGCTTTGTACTCGTCGCGTGAATGCAACTCGAAGGTTCCGCTGATCACCACGGTTAGCCCGGCCAGCCGGTCGCTTCTTGTAGCCAGTGCATCCTCGCTCAACCGGAACTGCAGGCCATGTGCCTTGAGCCGCTCAACAAACTCCACCGACCGGGGATTCCGGAAAAAGTCACTGACACTTTGAGCGATCCGTTCACCGATCTCCTCCACCGAAGTAAGCTGTTCCACGGTTGCGGCGGCTAGCAGGTCGATATAGTGAAAAGCTGACGCCAGCTTCTGGGCTACCGTCTCTCCCACAAAACGTATGCCAAGAGCAAACAGCACCCTTTCGTAGGGAACCTTCTTCGACTTCTCGATGCTTGCCAGCAGGTTCCTGGCACTGGTTTCCGCCCAGCGGTCGAGTCTCACGAGATCTTCGAACCTCAACTCGTACAGGTCGGCGGCATCCCGTATCAACCCCTTGTCATAGAGCAACCCGATGGTCTCCGGGCCGATAGTGATGTTCATCGCCTTCCGGGTGACAAAGTGTTCGATGCGACCCTTGATCTGCGGTGGACAGTTTTCGCTGTTGGGACAGTAATGAACTGCCTCATCCTCGTTCCGCAACAGCGGCGTGCCGCAGTCGGGACAGTTGGTGGCAAACTCTACCCTCTCCCCTCCGGGAGCCCGGGAGGCCTTGTCCACTCCGGTAATTTTAGGGATGATCTCCCCTCCCTTCTCCACATAGACCATGTCGCCGATATGCAGGTCGAGCGTACGGATAGCATCTTCATTGTAAAGCGAGGCCCGCTTTACGGTTGTGCCCGACAACAGGACCGGTTCGAGGTTGGCCACGGGAGTGACTGCTCCGGTGCGTCCCACCTGGTAGGTAACCGACTCCAGGCGCGTGAGGGCCTTCTCGGCATTAAACTTGTAGGCAATGGCCCACCGGGGGAACTTGGAGGTTGAACCGAGGTTGCGCTGTTGCGAAAGGGAGTCGACCTTGAGCACCACCCCATCGGTGGCGACAGGCAGGTTTTTACGCTCTACCTCCCAAAAGCTCAGGAACTGGAGCACCTCTTCCAGCGAACGGCACTTTTTCATTGTCGGGGATACATGTAGTCCCCATCCCCGGGCAATCTCCATATTTTCGAAATGGCTACCCGACGGAAGCTCCTCTCCCATCAGGTAATAGATGTACGACTCCAGCCTCCTTGATGCAACCGCTTTGGGATCCTGCATCTTCAACGTTCCCGACGCTGCATTGCGGGGATTGGCAAAGAGCGGCTCCTCCTGCGCTTCACGCTCCCGGTTCAACTCCTCGAATACACTCCAGGGCATCAGTATCTCTCCCCTCACCTCAACGTAAGCCGGAATCTTGTCACCCTTCAGTACCAACGGAATGTTGCGGATGGTACGCACATTGGCCGTCACATCGTCGCCCTGTTTGCCGTCACCACGGGTAATGGCCCGCAAGAGTCGGCCATTCTCATATATCAGCGAGATGGATGTACCATCGAACTTCAATTCACAAACAATCTCAAACTCCTCGTTCAACGAACGTTTCACCCGGTTGAAGAAATCGGAAATCTCACCTTCGGTATAGGTGTTCTGCAGCGACAACATCGGATAACGGTGCTGCACCTGGACGAAGTTCTTGTTGATATCGCTTCCCACGCGCATCGTGGGAGAATTTGGATCGTAAAACTCCGGGTACTGCTTCTCCAGTTCGGCAAGTTGCCGCATCAGGGCATCAAACTCGAAATCGGAAATGGTGGGTTGAGACAATACGTAGTAATTGTAGTTGTGCTCGTGCAGTTGTCTTCGGAGAGTCTCTATCCTGGCCTTGACCTCCGAACGCATCTTGTCATTGGAAAAAAGATCTTCCATTGTAATTCTCCTTAATGAAATATTGTTGTCCACGGGTAACCGGTTTTCGCCCTTCTCCCGGTTGTCAGGCTCCCCACCGATGCCGATACGGTAAACATCTGCTGAAACAGCAGCTTACTCTCGGTAAAATGGAGGTTACAACTGAAACGGGCCTGTACCCTCTCCGACTCGATCAGGCGGATATACCATTCGCTTTCGACATACGATCCGGCACGCAGGAAGGCTGTTCCCCAATAGAGGTTGCCACCAAAGGTGCTGGCCAGTCTCATGCGCGGATCGCCCCAATAGAGCGTGTTGCTCGTACCGATTCCCCATATCTCGACGTCGCCCCGGGCAACAAAGCCTGCTGGTTTGAACAGCGCGCCTTCGAAACGACGATCCCTTTCGTAACCCACCAATGTTCCGGCAGCAACCAACCCGCTCAACCCGTTTGATCCCTCATACTCCACTCCTGCCATGGCCTGAAGCTGGAAATTCTCGCTCACCCCCTCACCTGTAACGGCCGGATTGGAGTTGGCATAATGAAACAGGTAGGATTGGAAATCGGCAAAGAAGAGTCCCCGCGACAGTCTCCCCGACATTCCCAGAAAGAAGTGTTCACGTCGGGTGGAGGTAGGATAGCCTGTCCGGTCGAACCAGGCGTTAAAGAATTTCCGATCGCTGCCAATCTGCCAGAAGACTCCCTGCATCAGTGGGAGATAATTGTTGACCGAATCCTTGAAGAAGAAATTATTGTAGTTACCCAACACCTCACTCCTGGGAAATGAGCCGACCCGGAACAGGAGAGCTGGCGATTTATATTGATAGTACATAGTTACATCCACCTTGTCCACCGCTTTCCCCATCCCGGGAATTTTCAGCAGATTCACCCCTGAAAGCAGTGAGTGCCTTTCGCCCCAGCCGATGCTCCCGAGCGGAGTGAGCCAGATTCCGTTCAGGGTAGCCGATTCGGCAAACGAGGATTTCTTGTATTCCCTGTTATCGAAAAAATAGTCCAGTCCCACTTTCCATCCATACTCCTGGGCAAACGCCGGAAAGGTGAAGAACAGCACCAGCAAGAGGAGAGCACCATGTTTCATATTGTTCGTCTTTCGGTCTGTAAAGATACGAAAATTCCCTATATCTTCTTATCCATCCATCGCTTGCTTCGAAGGTAAAAGAGCGAGAAGAGCATCAGCTGAAACCAATATACATGCTCGGTAGTCCAAGCCCAACCGACCGGCAAACGGAGATGAACGACGATAAACCACGAATAGAGGATATATCCAAGCAAAGTTACAATCTCAAAGAGCAACGCCCTTTGCGTGTTCCCGGTTCCGGAGACCGAACTGTAGAGTACCGTTCCCGCCGCATAGAAAGGGAGCGAGCTCAACAGCACATAGAGCGGTGCCACCGTATCCTCAATCAGGGAGGGATCGCTGGTGTAGATTTGGATAACCAGCCGTGGAATTATCGCAACGGCAAATACGATAGCAGACATCGAGCCGAGGCTGATCATGGTGACCCGCCTGATCAGGTTCAACACCTCGTTCTTTCTTCCTGCCCCGATAGTATTGCTCACCAGGGTGTTTACCGCCGAACCCAGGGCATGAGAGGGGATGGTGACAATGGTATAGAGACTTCGCACGATATTGGTAACGGCCAACGAGTGTTCGCCCAGGTAATTTTCGATAAAGACGAAGAACATCAGCCAGGTTACGATCGACAGCAGGTATTGGAGCATCATGTAGATGGAGATGTCGAGCACCCTCTTCACTACCGACCACCTGAAAATGATCCTCCGGAAGCCGTACTTCTCCAGATCGACCGTCTTTCTGGTGTAGAGAATGAAAAAGAGCGTGGATGAGGCTTCAGCAATGACCGAAGCCAGTGCCGCCCCGCCCATCCCCATTTTTGGCATCCCCAGGTTACCGAAGATCAGTCCATAATCGAGAACCAGATTTACCACCGCCATCACCAGCGAATTGATGGTAAGCACCTTTGTCCGGGCAATGCCGATATAGAAGGCCCGGAAGGTACTGTTGGCAAAGGCGAATACAAAACCGTATACCCGCCAGTCGAGATAACCGGAAACTGCCTCACTTATGTTTTCCGACTGGAAGAGGCGCATCAACACACCGGTAAGACCCAACTTGAAGGCTGCAATCAGCAGGAGGCCCGGAATAAGCAGGAACAGGACTCCCTGGATGACGATCTCCCCTATCTGGTGAAAATTTTTCTCCCCGTTGCGTCTGCCTATCAGTATCTGGCTTCCCATGCTGAACCCGAAGCCAATGGTGTAGATGGCGATGTAGATGATTCCGGCCAGTGCGGACGCACCCAGCTCCACCTCTCCAACACGTCCGAGAAAGGCAGTATCGATGACCTGAATAATGTTCTGCGCCAGCAAACTGAGCAGAATGGGCAGACTGATTTTTACTACATGCTTGTTGGAATACACAAAAAAGAGATGTACTGGTTTTTTTCTTCTTTCGTTTCAGCCTGCAAAGCAACAAATTTTTTATTGAAAAAAAAAGCAGAATATCAACTCTTTTCCAAAAAAACAGACGATCCGCTTTTCTATAAACAACTGAATATCAAAAACAAATAAAAAACCGATAAAAAGATTTTGCAGTTATGCGGATTTTTTTTATTATCTTTGTAATGAATTTGAAGAAAGTTAGTTAAATGAACCAAAAAAGAATTCTCTACATCACGCAGGAAATTTTTCCTTATTTACCGGAAACACAAATTTCGCAAATTTCGAGATACCTACCCCAAGCCATTCAGGACAAAGGTCACGAGATCCGGACATTCATGCCAAAATTCGGTAATATTAATGAACGGAGGAATCAACTGCACGAAGTGATCCGCCTCTCGGGCATGAATCTGATTATCGACGATTCAGACCACTCGTTGATCATCAAGGTTGCCTCCATACAATCGGCACGGATGCAGGTCTATTTCATCGATAACGACGATTTTTTCCAGAACCGCGAAACCCTTGCCGATGAAAAGGGAGAAGAGTACGACGATAATGACGAACGGAGCATCTTTTTTGTCCGAGGTGTGCTTGAGACCATAAAAAAACTGCGCTGGGTTCCCGACATCATCCATTGCCACGGCTGGTTTACCGCCCTGGCTCCAATTTATATCAAGAAAGGGTACAAAGACGATCCCTGTCTGAAGAACGCCAAAGTGATCTACTCCGTTTACGATGAAAATTTCGAAAAACCGTTCAAAGAGGGATTTTCGGAAAAACTTCGTTTCGACACTATCGGCGACAGGGAGATTGAAGATGTCAGGAAACGGGGAAAGATGGATTTTGTAAACCTTACAAAACTGGCCATCGACTATTCCGACGGGGTGATTCAGGGAAGTGAAAATATCCGGGAGGAACTGAACAAATACATTCTCGACAAACAGATTCCCTACCTGACCTACACCTCCGATTTCGACAGCAACCTGGAACGGATAGGCGAATTTTGCGACAAGATCGGTTCCTGAATTGTGGCAAAAAGAGGAGGTAAGGCCCATCATTTTTTGTCGCGATTGACAATTATCATTAAAAAAAACAAGAAAGCCTGTAATGGGCTTTTTTTTCAACTATTTTTTTCAGATATTTGCGTTCATAATTTTTTGAGACGAATGAAATTTCACACCTTATACAAGCTATTGAGCATCACCCTTGTGATCATTTTCACATCTTGTGTCGACACCCTCGACAAGATCGGTTTTTCCATACAGCCGGAAAATGACAGGGTTCAGGTGGGCACGGACACATTGACCTTATCGTCCCGGACCATACAGGTGGATTCTGTCTTCTCCCGGACCAAATATCCGATTCTGGGCGAGTATGTCGACCCGGTCTTCGGGTCCATCCGGTCTGATTATGTGGGGGAGTTCTACCTTTCCGAGAACCAGGTGTTTAAAGATGGTGCTGTTATCGATTCTGTCCGTCTGACCATCTCCTACACCTCACTGATAGGAGACTCGCTGTCGCCCATGAAGCTGGCGGTGTACAGGGTAATCGAAGCGTTACCCAAGAACCACAACTACACCAACTTCGACCCGAAGACGAAGGTCGACATGAGCGCTCCGCTCGGAACGAAGACCTTCACCGGCAAGAACAATACCTACCGTACGGAGACCTACTACTCAGGAACCACCTCGCAGACGATCAAGATCTACGAAATCCTCACCGATCTGCCAAAGTCTTTGGGCCAGCTGTTCCTCGATGAATTCAAGAAACCGGATCATGGGAAGTTGAAAAATACCGAAACATTCCGTGAATTTTTCCCGGGCCTGTACGTCACCACAGAGTTTGGAAGCAGTACGATCCTGAACGTAAACCTGACATCACTGAACATATTCTACAGCTACCTCGATCCCAAGGGATCCTCCACCAAGACCGACACGATACGAACAGCTGAGTACCGGCTGAACATCTCGCCGGAAGTGACGCAGATCAACCATATAGAGAACAAGAATGAGCAGCTGCTGGAAGCGAACGACAATGTCACCTTCGTGAAGAGTCCGGCCGGCGTGAATACCGAAATCACCTTCCCCATCTCGGAGATCTATGCTGATCTGGCCAACCGCTCATTGAACCAGGCCCGATTCACGGTCTACGCCATCCCCGAAGTATACCAGGATGAAAAGGTTAAGCTCTCTCCGCCTGACCATCTGCTGCTGATAAACAAGGATTCACTGAACGGCTTCTTTGAGAACAGGAAGCTACACGACAATGTAACCAGCTTCTATGCTTCTTTCGACCCAAATACCTACTCGTACAATTTCGGAAATATTGCCGCAATGATCAATTATTACAAGCGGCAGAAGAGCGAGCCGTTCGATCTCACCTATTATCTCATTCCGGTGGACATTACCTTCTCCACCACAAGCAGCTATTACTACTCATCGACAAGCACTCCCACTGCCATATACAACCAGATGAAACCGTCGGCAGCAATGCTTGAAAGGGCACCGGAGAAACTGAAGCTTGACATCATCTACAGCTCATTTTAGCATTTCCGCATCAATAAAAAATAAACGAGGGTGCATCACATGTGTGATTTCACCCTCGCTCTTTTTCCGGAATCCCCTTCCGGGGACAAAATGGGCTCCTCTCAGAAGAGCAGACCCTGTTCCGGCTCTCTCGTTCGTCCCAGATGCCGGTAGGCAAGCTCCGTGACTTCACGTCCGCGAGGTGTCCGCTTCAGAAATCCCTCCTTGATCAGGAAGGGCTCGTAGACCTCTTCGATGGTTCCCGCATCGTCGCCCACAGCCGTGGCAATTGTCGTGATCCCTACCGGCCCACCTTTAAACTTATCAATAATGGTAAGAAGTATCTTGTTGTCTATCTCATCGAGCCCATAGCGGTCGATATTCAACGCCTCCAGCGCATAAGTGGAGATTGCCCTGTCTATCTTGCCCGTTCCTTTCACCTGGGCAAAATCCCGGACGCGGCGGAGCAGGGCGTTGGCAATACGCGGGGTACCCCGGCTTCTTGAAGCAATCTCTTCGGCTGCGTTACGGGCACATGCGATATTCAGGATATTGGCAGAACGGAGAATGATACCCGTAAGGGTCTCCACATCGTAATACTCCAGGTGCATATTGATACCGAAACGGGCCCGCAGGGGACTGGTCAGCAACCCGCTCCGCGTGGTCGCACCAATCAGCGTGAACGGATTCAGGTCGATCTGGATGGAGCGGGCACTCGGACCTTTATCGATCATGATATCGATCCGATAATCTTCCATTGCACTGTATAGGTACTCCTCCACTACGGGCGACAAACGGTGAATCTCATCGATAAACAGCACGTCGTTTGTCTCCAGCGAGGTGAGAATCCCAGCCAGATCCCCGGGCTTATCCAGTACGGGACCAGATGTGACCTTAAAACCCACGCCCAGCTCATTGGCAATGATATTTGAGAGGGTGGTTTTCCCCAGCCCGGGAGGTCCGTGCAACAGGACATGATCGAGTGATTCGCCGCGCATACGCGCCGCGCTTACAAAAACTTTCAGATTTTCAACAAGTTTATCCTGCCCGTTGAAACCGTTAAAAGTAAGCGGACGCAACGCATTCTCATATTCCCGGTCACTCTCCTGGAAACTTCTGTTTAGATGTATGTCGAATGGCTCCTGCATAGTTGAATGTGCAAAAGTAGCTAAAAATAGTGAGTTCAGGAAATCTCGCCTCCCGATTCTCTGGAACATTTCCAGGCCTCGAGATTCCTTTTCAATCCACTGAATTTCGCTCTCTTTACGGCAGATTTGCTGAATATCTTGCGATAGGTATCTTCATCCATCTCCTGCAGACTCTCGTAATCGAGCGACAGGAACTGCTCGGAGGGGTGGAATTCCGGCGTGGTGTGCGGACGGGCATAACGGTTCCAGGGACAGACAAGTTGGCAGATATCGCAACCATACAGGTTATTGCTCATTCGAGGAATTATCTCGGGCGAAATCTCGCCCTTGTTCTCGATGGTCTGGTAGGATATGCACTTACGGGCATTCACCCATTTCGGTTTTTCGATTGCTCCGGTGGGACAGGCATCCAGGCATCGGCGACACTTTCCGCAGTGTTGAGATAGGGGGGAGTCGTAATCGAGTTCGAGGTCGACAATCAGTTCACCCAAAAAGAAGTAGGATCCTTTACCGGGAATGATCAGCAAGGTATTCTTCCCCACAAAGCCCAATCCGGCACGTGCCGCCCAGAAACGCTCCAATACGGGGGCGGAGTCTGAAAAATAGCGTCCGGAGACCCCGGGAGAACGACCCTGTATGAATTCTAAAAGCCGGCTCAACTTCTTCTTCACCACGTCGTGATAATCCTCACCGTAAGCGTAATAGGCAAACCGGGGAGCATCCTCATGCCGGAACCGGTGAGGAAAGTAGTTCAACGCAACCGAGATGATCGATTTTGCCCCGTCGACCAATAACCTGGGGTCCAACCGCTTCTCGATATTCCGTTCCAGATAGCTCATTCCTGCATGACACTCCTCAGAAAGCCATGCCATGTAACGCGCTTCCTCCCCACTCTCTTCGGCCCGGCAGATGCCGCAGGCATCAAAACCGAGCGAGCGTGCATACGCTTTTATCTCCTCGGAAAAAGTCATTGGAAAGAGATTTAAACTTAGTTTATTGAACCCCTCTTATCAGGATCAAATGTACAAAAAAGAGGGAATAAGCAGGCAATGGAGAGGGTAAAAAGAGCTTTATCCCGCTTTTTGATCCAAAAATTAGCTATTTTTGTACAGTTAAATCACCGGTATGGCCGATTCCGCACTAAAAAAGAAGACAACCGATTCCCTTTTCTGGAGTTTTCTCGACAAATTTGGGCAACAGATACTCAACTTTGCCAGCATGTTGATCTTGATGAATATCGTTGCTGCGGAGGAGTATGGTCTGGTAGGTTCGCTGGCTGTCTTTATCGCGTTTTCGTCCATTCTGATCGACAGTGGGTTCGGCCGGGTTCTACTGAATCGTAAAGAGCTGCACGAGGGCGACTATGCCACTGTCTTTTACTTTAACGTTTCGCTGAGCATAATCCTTTACCTGCTCTTTTTCATTTCAGCCCCACTGCTGGCAAGGATGTTCCATGCCCCTGCCATCACAAACATTGTCCGGATCCTATTCATATCGCTTATCTTCAATGCATTTGGCCTGATTCATCAAACCTTGCTCACCAAAAATGCAAATTTCAGAGGACTCACCCAGGTGAACACGCTGGCACTGCTGCTTTCAGGGGTAACGGCGGTCGTCATGGCCATCGCAGGATACGGTGTATGGTCGCTGGTCGCCCAGACGCTGCTCTACGCTTTTTTCCGCTCCCTCTTCCTCTGGTCCTATTCCCCCTGGCGGCCCACCGCACGATTCAACTGGAAGAGCCTGAGATCGTTCTTTGCCTTCGGCAACAAGCTGCTGGCAACGTCAGTAATTACTACTACGGTGAACAATATCTACCCGAGCCTGATCGCAACATTCTATCCGATGAACCAGGTGGCCTACTTCAACCAGGCGAAAAAATACCAGGAGATTCCCTTCCTTACACTGGGAAATGCATTCCGGTCGGTAGCGATGCTTATTCTGTCGGAAATCAACGAGCAGCATGAACGGTTAAAGAGAGTGGTCAGCAAGATCATCAAATCGATCGCATTCCTCGCCTTCCCCATCGGATTTATCATGATCGCCATTGCAGAACCTGTCTTCTACCTGCTTTTCAAGGAGAAGTGGCTACCTGCAGTCCCCTACTTCCAGATCCTCACCTTTGCGGGAATGCTCTCCCCTTTCATCCATATCTTTCAGGAGCTCTTCATAGCAAAGGAGAATGCCCGCTATTTCCTGGGAATTGAGCTGATCAAGGGAGTGATACTGGTAGTATTGATTCTCCTTCTTTTTCCACACGGCATCGCCGCCCTGGCCATCAGCTGGATCATCTATACGGTTGTCTCGCTCCTGATCTCCGTGATATTGGCGGGGAGAGTGATCCGGTACACCCTGCTGCACCTGATTAAAGATATCGGTCCCTACCTGGTTCTGGCGGCAATCAGCTCTGCTGCCGCCTACCTCACTACCCGGAAGATCGACAACAATGCGCTTTTCATACTATTCAACCTGGTTATTGCCCCTCTATTATATATCTTCATCTGCAAGCTCGTCAAGCTGGAGATGTTGAAAGAGATTGAACATTGGTTTGAAAAAAGAAAACAAGAGAAGAGATGAAGGATTTTTTACTCTATGTCCGTTTTGCGCTCGACTATGCACTAAAGAACAGGACGTTGTCTCATATCAAACAGTATAGTCGCTGGTATACCGATAAGAAATCGGGCGATTCTACCCTGAGTCGCCGCTTACCCTGGATGACCTACGATGCTGTTGATTTTCTTTCGCGGATATGTCACCCCGATATGGAGGTTTTTGAATGGGGATCGGGCGGATCTACCCTCTTCTTCGCCGCGAGGTGCAAAGAGGTGCACACCGTAGAGCATGATCCGGATTGGCGGGGTTTTCTCACTAAAAAGATGGAAAAGCTGCATGTTATGAATGTAAATATCCGGGAGATTCCGGGAAGCAGGATTGATGATTTCAACGAAAGGGATTATCGCAATCCCGACGATTTTGTGTCGAACGACAGGAAATCGGCCGGCCTCTCGTTCGAGGAGTATGTCAAAGCAATTGACCCCTTTCCTGAAGAACACTTCGATCTGGTGGTGGTGGACGGCAGGGTGAGGAACTGCTGCATTAAACGGGCCATTCCACATGTAAAGAGAGGCGGCTACCTGATTGTGGATAACACCGACAGGAGCTATTATCTGGCTCCCTTCCCAGAACTTCAGGATGCAACAAAATGGGAAAAGACCGAATTTCAGGGTCCGGTCTTTTTTCAGCATGCGTTCACCAGAACCTCATTTTTCAAAAGGCTCTGATCAGGCCAGCACGAAGTCCAGCTGCTTCCTTTCGAGGTTGGCACGTGCAACCTGAATGGAGAGTGGTTGACCAAGGCGGTATTCGCGCTTGGTACGTCGGCCTACCAGCCGGTAATTCTTCTCGTCGAGTTCGTAGAAATCGTCGTCCAGTTCGCGGATCGGGATCATTCCCTCGCACTTGTTCTCGTTGATCTCCACGTAGAGTCCCCACTCGGTAATGCCCGATACCACACCGTCATACACCTTACCCACCTTGTCAGCCATAAATTCCACCTGCTTATACTTGATGGAATCGCGTTCGGCATTGGCAGCCACCTGCTCCATGTCGGACGAGTGCTTGCACTCCATCTCCAACTCTGACTGGTCGACAGAGCTGCCTCCATTGAGATAACGCTCCAGCAGCCGGTGCACCATCATGTCGGGGTACCTTCGGATCGGGGAGGTGAAATGGGTATAGTAATCGAAAGCCAGACCGTAATGCCCCACGTTCTTGGTAGAGTAGACCGCTTTCGACATGGTGCGGATGGCAATCGTCTCGATCAGGTTCTCCTCGGGACGTCCCTGCACCTTGTCCAGCAACGAATTGATACTCTTCGCCACCTCCACCTTGCTCCCTTCTGTCTTTATCTTGTGTCCGAAGCGGAGAATAAAGGTATTCAGGGTATCCAGCTTCTCGGAATCGGGAATATCGTGGATGCGGTAGACGAATGTTTTTGCATTCTTGTTTTTCGGCACCTTTCCTATCGATTCCGCCACCGTCTTGTTGGCCAGCAGCATGAACTCCTCGATAAGGTGGTTCGCTTCTTTCGACTCCTTGAAATAGACACCCAGCGGTTTACCTTTTTCATCGAGGTTGAACTTCACCTCATAGCGCTCAAAATTGATGGCTCCATTGGCAAAACGCCTTTCCCGCATCTTCTGTGCCAGGTCGTTCAGTACCAGGATTTCCGACGAGAAATCGCCTTTACCGGTCTCAATTACGGCCTGGGCCTCTTCATAGGTAAGCCTGACATCGGAATGGATAACGGTACGGGTAATGCGCGACTTTTTAATCTCCGCATTCTCGTCGAGTTCAAAGATTACCGAAAAACAGAGCTTGTCCTCCTTCGGTCTGAGTGAACAGAGAACGTTACTCAACCTCTCGGGCAACATCGGGATGGTCCTGTCGACAAGGTAGATGGAGGTTGCCCTCCTCTCTGCCTCCCGGTCAATCAGGTCGCCCGGTTTCACATAATGGGTTACGTCGGCAATATGTACGCCCACCTCCCACAATGTGGGTGAAAGTTTACGAAGCGACAGGGCGTCATCGAAATCTTTGGCATCGGCCGGATCGATGGTCAGCGTAAATACATTTCGGAAATCCTCCCGTCGCGCAATCTCCTTCTTGTCGATCTTGTCGGGAATCAGTTCCGCCGCTTTCTCCACTTCGGCGGGATAGCTGTACGGTAATCCGTATTGCGCCAGGATGGCATGCATCTCGGTGGTATTGTTACCCGGTTTGCCCAATACGTCGATCACTTTGCCAACCGGATTGTTGGCTTTTTCGGGCCACTCCACAATCTCCACCACAACTTTGTCCCCATTCTTGGCACCGTTGAGTTCATCCATCGGAATAAAAATATCGTTGGCCAAAAACTTGCTGTCCATCACCAGGAAAGCAAAATATTTCTGTACCTCCAATACCCCCACAAACCGGGTCTGGGCGCGTTCCAGAATCTCAATCACCACACCTTCGGTGTCTGCATGTTTCCTCTTGGCAAGCAACTGAACACGGACCCGGTCGCCGTTCATTGCATGCTTGCTGTTCCGTTCGGGAATATAGATGATGTTTGCATCGTCATCGGGAACAAAGAAGTTCTTACCATTGCTTCGTCTCTCAAAACGGCCTTCAAGAATCAATCCGCGGTTATTTATCTTGTATCTTCCGCGAGAAGTCTCCAGCAATACGTCATAATCGCGTAGCCGGTCGAGGACTTTTATCAATACGCGCCGCCCCTCTTCTCCCCGGATGTTAATCGCAGCGGCTATCTGCTTGTAGTTAAACTGTTTCTCTTTATTGGCAGTCAGGAAATCGACAACAAGCTGTTCCAGCTCTTTCTTCTTCGGCTTTGACACCGATTCCGCAACTGATGTTTTTTTACTCATGTGATCAATATTGTTTCTCATATCAAATATTAAACAACGAAAAGCCGTTTTAGTTAGAACAAGGAGAGAAAAAATTATTCTTTTCCTCAGGTTGTTGAGCTCAAGCAGCTGAATCAACAGGAGAATGATTAAATTTGCAATTGAATTTTGAAAGGAATGGAGCAGAAAAGAATACTCATTACCGGAGCGAGCGGATTTATCGGTAGCACGGCTGTTGACAAGGCGTTGCAACTGGGTTACGAAACCTGGGCCGGGATCAGGGCGAGCAGCAGCAGGACCTATCTGCAGGACGAGCGTATAAAGTTTATCGATCTCAACTACGGGGATAAGGAGAAACTGAAAGGGCAACTCCTGGAGTTTGCAGGGAAATATGGACGGTTCCACCATATCGTGCACAATGCCGGAATAACCAAGGCTCGTCACAAAGCAGATTTCGACAGGGTTAACCATGAGCAGGTCCGCAATTTCGTGGATGCACTGATTGAAACCGATACCCTCCCCGACCAGTTTATCTTTATGAGTTCGCTGAGCATTATGGGGGCAGGCGATGAAGCAAACTATACACCGTTCAGGCACGACGCTCTCCCCAACCCCAATACGGCCTATGGGAAAAGTAAGTTGAAAACCGAAAATTACCTGAAGGGATTGCCCGACTTTCCCTATCTCATCCTTCGACCCACCGGCGTTTACGGACCACGCGACAGGGATTACCTGATCCTGATGAAGGCCGTAAAGAGGGGGTTGAGCGTGGGTGTCGGATTCCGCAAACAGATACTCACGTTCATTCACGCCGAGGACCTGGTGAAAGTAGTTTTCCGGTGCATCGAGAGGGGCATTATCCGAAAGGAGTATTTCGTGGCCGACGGGGAAAACTATACAGGTTCTGAATTCAATGCCATCGTGCAGCAAGCCTTGCAGAAGCGACATCTCTTCAGAATCACCCTGCCGTTATGGCTCGTAAAGCCGGCTGCACTCCTCAGTGAAACCTTCGCGGGGCTGACGGGCAGAACCTCCACATTCAATACCGATAAATACCGGATCATGAAGCAGCGGAACTGGTCGTGCGACATCACCCCACTTCAGCACGATCTCGACTTCCAACCCACCTACCGGCTGAAAGAGGGGGTTGAAGCTACCGTAAAATGGTACAGGGAGAAAGGTTGGCTCTGAGTTTGTGCCAGGAGGGGACCAACAGCAGCTGCAATTTAAGAACAAATAACTGCCTCAACCCTTCCGAACAACTTTTTTTTATACCTTTGCAATAGCCAGCAACGTACGCTGGACGACGGAAAAGGAAAACAATAAACCGGAAGATAACCATATGAAGATTGCATTGATCGGTTACGGAAAGATGGGCCGCGAGATCGAAAAGATTGCCCTGGAACGGGGACACGAGATCGCCTGCATCATCGATGTCAACAACCCCGAAAAATTTGACTCTCCCGAATTCAGGAGCGCAGACGTCGCCATCGAATTCACCTCTCCCGAGAGCGCCCTGCATAACTACAGAAAGGCTTTTGCGGCCAACATCCCCGTAGTATCCGGAACAACCGGATGGTTGGAGCGGCTGGATGAGGTAAAGGCTGCCTGTGAAAACGGGGGACAGACCTTCTTCTACGCTTCAAATTTCAGTTTGGGCGTAAACATCTTCTTCGCCCTCAGCAACTATCTGGCCAGGATCATGAACCGGTTTTCCGATTACGACGTGAAGATGGAGGAGACACATCACATCCATAAACTGGATGCGCCGAGCGGAACAGCCATCACCCTGGCCGAAGGTATTCTTGAAAACCTGGAGCGCAAGGATAGATGGGTACTCGACAAGGCGAACGGCAATGACGAACTGCAGATTAAGGCATTCCGGGAAGGGGAAGTGCCCGGCATTCATACTGTCGTCTACGAATCGGATGCCGACATCATCCGCATCACCCACGATGCCAAAAGCCGGAAGGGATTTGCCCTTGGCGCTGTCTTAGCCGCCGAGTTCACGAAAGGGAAAAAGGGGTTCCTGGGCATGAACGACATGCTCGACCTGCAATCCTGACCCAACTGTTCAACACAACTGCAAAATCATTGATGAAAATGAAAAAAGAGCGCTACGACAACAACAACACTTCGCACACCTCTTCCCGGGCAACTCTGAAAACGCGCATTTCCGCTGCCGACAAGCACCAATGGATATGGTTCGGCGTATGGACGCTCATCACCCTGCTCTTTACTGCCTGGGCCGGCATCCTGTGGATCTTGCTCTTCACTCTGCTTTTTTTCGACATATATATCACTAAATTCGTGCCTTGGTCGTGGTGGAAAAGAGCCAGGAACAAGACAGTACGGAAGACGATGGAGTGGGTGGATGCGATCCTGTTTGCACTGATAGCGGTTTACTTCATCAACACCTTTTTCTTCCAGAACTACCAGATCCCGACCTCCTCACTCGAGAAGTCGCTGCTGGTGGGTGATTTTCTTGCGGTCAGCAAAATAAGCTACGGACCCCGCGCACCCATGACCCCCCTGTCATTCCCGTTGGCCCAGCATACGATGCCACTAATCGGAGGCAAATCGTACATCGACAAGCCGCAGTGGAAATACCGGCGACTGAAGGGAGTCGGCGAGGTAAAACGCAACGACATCGTGGTGTTCAATTTCCCAGCCGGAGATACGGTTGCCCTCAACCAGCAGGGTGTCGACTTCTATACCCTCTCCAAATATAACTCCAATGGAAGCGCAGGAATACGTTCCGACCGGAGAACATACGGCGAAGTGGTCTTTCGGCCGGTAGACAGGCGCGAGAACTATGTGAAACGCTGTATCGGCCTTCCGGGTGAAACCATCGAGCTGCGCGACGATAGCGTCTTTATTGACGGGAAACTGATTCCCAGTCCGGAACTATCGCAGTTGACCTATATGATCCACACGGACGGGACGGTTATTTCGGAGCAGATCTTCCAAGAGTTGGGTATCAACAAGGATGACTATCTGATACCGAATAGCTATGGACAATTCTCTCTCAAGATGCAGGATTTGACCGGCATCGACAGCCTGACCATGGCCCATTCCGGACTGCAACGGCGGAACGGCAACAACGGCAGGATCTTCTACAACATCCCGTTGACCAGCTCCATGGTTGCAAAACTGAAAGAGAAACCTTTCGTATGGGAGGTGATTAAAGAGGTGGAACAGCCCGGATCCGGTTATTACTACCCCGTCAACTATCCCACCAACTGGACCCGCGCCGACTTCGGACCGCTATGGATTCCGAAGAGAGGGGCCACCATCACGTTCGATACCGATGTGGCGTTTAAAGCGGCAGCATACGAACGTTGTATCAAGAATTACGAAGGTAACGATTTTGCCTTCCGCGACGGGAAAGTATATATCAACGGGGAGCAGGCGGATGCATACACCTTCAAGATGGATTACTACTTCATGATGGGCGACAACCGGCACAACTCTGCCGATTCGCGCGTATGGGGGTTTGTCCCTGAAGACCATATCGTAGGCCAACCCATGCTGATATGGCTCTCGCTGGAGAAGGACAAGGGATGGCTGAACGGAAAGATCAGGTGGAACAGGCTCTTTAGAAGCGCAAAAAAATGATCTCTCCCAAAAATCGTCGTCTGCCGGTACCCGCTCCCCCTCCCGGAGGATCGGGTACTCTTTTGCTTTCAGCCCTCTACTTGGCACCCATCGAATACTACTCGCATCTCTTTCATGCCAGGAAAGTAGTTGTCGAACTGCACGAGAACTACCAGAAGCAATCCTACCGGAACCGATGCAACATTGTGGGGGCAAACGGTTTGATGCCGCTCAGTATCCCGGTGGAGAAGCCCTCAGCCGCAGAGTGCCGGATGAAGGATATCCGCATTGCCGACCATGGCAACTGGCGACACCTGCACTGGAATGCGATCGTTTCGGCATACAACTCCACCCCCTTCTTCGAATATTATGCCGACGAACTGCACCCTTTCTACGAAAAGAGAATTGAATTTCTCGCCGATTTCAATCTTCAACTGCACCAGCTCATCTGTAAATGGCTGCGAATTGATACCCCATTCGAGCTCTCCTCGGAATATGTAGCCGAAGTGACCGCAGATGTGAATGATTACAGAGAGGCCATCCATCCTAAACGGCCTTCCCGATTCACTATCCGCCCCTATTACCAGGTGTTTGGCCGGAAACTGGGGTTTATCCAGAATGCAAGCATCATCGACCTGCTGTTCAATATGGGCAATGAAGCCAGGTTATGGCTGTGAAGCCGTAAACATTTTTTAACTATATTTTGCATCAAACCTCTTTTAAATAATAAAATTTAATTATCTTTGCAAAATATTTATTGATTGCTGCTTCTATATAGTCGTTCCTTAAAAGCGTATATTTATCAGATATTCAGTAAAATAACCTCATAAACAGTTGTGTTTTTTTGCAATATTTTGTATCTTTAGGTCATTAGTGTCCACTAAAAATTAGAAAATGTTCTTTGAAATTATTGATATACTATACTTTACAGGACTTTTTTCGGCGTGACGATTTGAATTTTTATTTTTGTTCTTTTTATTATGAAGGAACAATGAACAAAGGCAAATTCGTGTATGCTCAGATTGTAGAATTTTTACCTCAGCGAGTTTTTGACACCATTGTCTTAAAGTATGATGGTAACAGATATGTAAAACATTTTACATGTTGGAATCAACTTCTTGTAATGGTGTTCGGGCAACTTACCAACCGTGACAGTTTACGTGATTTGATTGTGGCAATTGAATCTGAACGCAAGAGACTGTTTCCTGTGATCGAAACAGTCTCTTCTTTTTTTATATCTCTTGCTCATTTTTTCTTACCTTTGTAGGCTCAACACCATAATTATGAACAGAAGAACAAGAGTACGTTTCGCCCCCAGCCCCACAGGGCCGCTTCATATTGGCGGGGTTCGCACCGCACTATACAACTACCTCTTTGCAAAACAGCAGGAGGGTGATTTTATTCTCCGGATTGAAGATACCGATTCAAACCGGTTTGTACCCGGTGCCGAAGCCTACATCCAGGAAGCTTTCGACTGGCTGGGATTACCATTTGACGAGAGTCCCGCCAAGGGAGGAAAATTCGGACCCTACCGGCAGTCGGAACGAAAAGAGATCTACAAGAGGTACGTCACGCAATTGCTTGACAACAAGCTGGCTTACATCGCCTTCGACACCCCCGAGGAGCTGGAGGCAAAACGTAATGAGATTCCCAATTTTCAATACGATGCCTCTACCCGGCTTCAGATGAGGAATTCACTGACACTGCCGGCTGAGGAGGTAGCGCGGCTGATCGACAGCGGCACCCAGTATGTGGTACGCATAAAGATCGAACCGCAGATCGACATTACCGTAAACGACCTGATCCGGGGTGAGGTGGTGATCAACTCGTCGGTGCTCGACGACAAGGTGATCTACAAATCGGCCGACGAACTGCCTACATACCATCTGGCCAACGTGGTGGACGACCACCTGATGGAGATCACGCACGTTATTCGGGGTGAGGAGTGGTTACCGTCTGCCCCCCTTCATGTATGGCTTTACAACAGTCTCGGCTGGGCAGAGACCATGCCGGCGTTTGCACACCTGCCGCTTCTCCTCAAACCTGAGGGCAACGGGAAGCTGAGTAAACGCGACGGTGACAGGCTCGGGTTCCCGGTCTTTCCGCTGGAATGGAGAGATCCTAAATCGGGCGAGCTATCATCTGGATACCGTGAAAGCGGCTATCTCCCGGAGGCGGTCATCAACTTCCTGGCCTTTCTGGGATGGAACCCCGGCACGGAACAGGAGATCTTCTCGCTCGAGGAACTGGTCGCAGCCTTTTCGTTCGAACGGTGTAGCAAGAGTGGCGCCAAATTCGACTTTGAAAAGGCCAAGTGGTTCAATCACAAGCATATTCAAGCCAGACCAAACGAACAGCTGGCAGAGATGTTCCAACCTGTTCTTGCCGAAAAAAATATCTCCTGTGACATGAGCTACGTGGCCAATGTTATCGCGGTGATGAAGGAGCGGATCAATTTTGTGAGAGAGCTATGGGATCAGGTTTCATTCTTCTTCATTGCACCGGTTTCATACGATGAGAAGACGGTCAGGAAACGGTGGAAAAAAGAGAGTCCGGCGCAGCTCAACGAATTGATCGGTCTACTGGAGAGTATTGATGACTTCTCTGCCGGGAATCAGGAGAAGATCGTGAAGCAGTGGATCGAGGAGAAGGGCTACCACCTCGGCAACATCATGAATGCTTTCCGGTTGGCCCTGGTGGGCGAGAGCAAGGGTCCCCAGATGTTCGAAATCTCCTCGTTATTGGGCAGGCAGGAGACCATCGATCGCCTGAGAAGAGCCATAGAGATGATTCCGGCACCGGAAGACCAGTAACTAATCAACAACAAATCGAACGTATGAACCAGAAATCAAAAAGAAAATTCAGACTGAAAACCCACATTTTTGTCCCGACCCTCTTTATCCTGGCAATTGCGCTGGTCACACTGCTTTTTCCCCGCCAGGGAGATTTCAGGTACTCATTCAGTGAAGGAAAACCTTGGCAATACGGTCTTCTGACCGCTCCGTTCGATTTTCCCATCTATAAACCGGTGGAACAGTTGAAAGCCGAACGCGACAGCATTCTCCGCTTTTACGAGCCCTATTACACCATCGACGAGGAGGTTGAGAAAAATGCCATTGCCGAGTTTGATGCCGACGTCAACCTGAATACCAAACTGAGCAACCTTCCCCCGGACTATATCCTTTACCTCAGAAACGGCCTGCAAAAGATATACCGGTCGGGGATCATGCGCTCGGACGATTACGACAAGATCTTCGCTTCTGAAACACAATCCTTGCGGCTGAAAAAAGGGAACCTGGCCGAATCAAAGAGTGTGGAGATGTTCAGCACCATCAAATCGGCATACGAGCAGCTTCTCGACAATACTCCCAAGGGAATGGACGTTGAACTGATCCGGATGGCGGATATCAACCGGTATCTCCGCGAGAACATTGTCTACGATGCATCCACGTCGGAAAAAGCAAGGGAAGAATTTATCCAGCAAGTATCCCCCTCTTCGGGGATGGTCCAGGCAGGAGAGCGCATCATCGACCAGGGAGAGATTGTCAATGCACAGACCTACAAGGTGTTGAACTCACTGAAGCGGGTAACCGAGGAGCGGAGCGGACGAACCGGCAAAAACGGCTGGATGATTTTCGGACAACTTATACTGGTTCTCCTTCAGTTTGGAGCCTTTTATGCATTTCTGCTCTTTTTCCGTCCGAACGAGTTCCGCAACAGGAAGAATGCCACTTTCATGATGCTGGTAATCAACACATTCGTCGCACTTACGGCAATCACCTGCCAACTCAACCTCTTCAACGTCTATATTATACCCTACGCCATCGTCACCATCCTGATACGCACCTTTATCGACTCCCGCACTGCCCTGTTCGCCAGCCTGATCACCATTGTCCTCTGCTCGCTGATGGTACCTTTCCCCTTCGAGTTTATCGTGATACAGATCGCAGTGGCCATGGTGTCGATCATCATGCTGAAAGAGCTTTCAGAGCGTTACCAGTTGATTCGCAGCTCATTCTTCATATTGCTGGCCTATAGCTTGATGTATATCGGGTTGGTCATGCACCAGGAGGGAAACATCAACAAGATCGATCCGGTTGTTTTCATCTATTTCTTCATCAACTTCATCTTTATCCTCTTTTCCTATTCGCTGGTATACCTTATCGAAAAATCGTTCGGTTTCATTTCGGGAGTAAGCCTGATCGAACTGTCCAATATCAACAAGCCATTACTGAAGGAACTATCGGAAAAGGCTCCGGGAACTTTTCAACATTCGTTGCAGGTCTCCAACCTGGGCATGGCCGCCGCAATGAAAATCGGAGCCAATGCCTCCCTGATAAGAACCGGTGCGCTCTATCACGATATCGGGAAAATGGTCAATCCCGCCTTCTTTACCGAGAATCAATCGCCCAGAATGAATCCGCATGCGGGACTCCCTTTTGAAGAGAGTGCCAGGATCATTATCAACCACGTGAAGGATGGGGTGAAGATTGCACAAAAAAATAACCTGCCGAAGCAGATTATCGACTTTATCGAGACACATCACGGAACGAGCGTGCCCAAATATTTCTATATCTCCTGGAAGAATGCCAATCCCGGAAAAGAGATCAACGAAGAGCTGTTCCACTACCCCGGCCCCAATCCTTTTTCGAAAGAGACCGCCATCATGATGATGGCCGATGCGGTGGAGGCTGCATCAAGAAGTCTGCCCGAATACAGCGAAGAGAGCATCCGAAATCTGGTGGAGACACTGATCGACTCGCAAGTGGCAGAAGGGTACTTCAAACTGGCCCCCATCACTTTCCGCGACATTGCAATGATAAAGGAGGTCTTCCAGCAGAAACTCCAGACCATCTACCATACGCGTATCGCCTATCCTGCGCTGGAAAACCCGGCTCCATCCAAGCCGGAATCAGTTGAGTAGCGCCTCGATCTGCGGTATCAGCCGGCTCACCTCGATGCTTTTCGCAACAATTACCCCTTCCGGGTCAATCAGGTAGCTTGTCGGTAGCCAGCGTACCGCATACGCTTTCAGCTCGTTGCTGTTCCATCCACCCTCGGAGATTACCTGCTGCCAGGCCAGGCCATCCTTTTCAATAGCATTCAGCCAACGGCTTCTCTCCTCATCGATCGATACCCCGACAATAGTGAGGTTCTTATCTTTGAACCGTTCATGGAGTTCAACCAGTGTGGGGCTCGCTTTCCGGCAATCGGGACACCAGGAGGCCCAGAAATCTACCAACAGATACTCTCCCCGCAATGAACTCAGTGAGAGCGTATCACCCGAAACGGTCGGGAGTGCGAAATCGGGAGCGACCTTTCCGGGAAGTACATTTTCCAAACGGGCCAGGTTCTCCTCCAGCTCCTTCATGTATGAGTGGCTGTTCAATGAGGCTGAGAGCTGTTTGCGGATAAGTTTCAGCCTCTCATAATCATATTTGTAGATATTTCGGTTCAGAAAATAGAGTGCCGCCGAAGATGCCGGATTGGCCAGCAGGAGGCTGTCGGGACTCGCTGTTCCTTTCGCCATCACGGGTAACATCCGGTGAAACATCTCCGCCTCTTCCGATCCCTTGAGGAGTGCGACCTCCCAATCGTCCGTCACCTCCAGATCCAATGGACCATTATCCAGGAAAAGCTGGATCCTTTTCGACTTTTGTGACGATGTTATCGTATAGACTGCAGGTTCAGCCAGAATACCCGTAAAGATGAATCTCCCTTCCGATATCTCTGCGGAATCGAGGTCGATATATTTCCTGTTCTTATACTCCTGCAGGTAGACCTTCCCGGTAAACCCGGCCGGAACCGTCCCTGTAAGCGTGAAACCGTCACTCTTTCCGGTCGGCCGGCACGCCATGATCGACAGTGCGATCAGAAGAATATATGAGATCCTTTTCATCATGCCTATTCCCATTCTATGGTTGCCGGCGGTTTCGACGAGATATCGTAGACCACACGGTTCACCCCTTTTACCTTATTGATGATCTCGCTCGACACCTTTGCCAGGAATTCATACGGAAGATGAGCCCAATCGGCCGTCATGGCGTCGGTTGAGGTTACGGCACGCAAAGCAACGGTGTTTTCGTATGTCCGTTCGTCACCCATCACTCCCACCGATTGCACCGGCAGAAGAATGGCTCCAGCCTGCCACACCTTGTCGTAGAGCCCGGCATCCCTGAGGTTCGAGATGAAAATATCGTCAGCATCCTGTGCGATACGCACCTTTTCCGGTGTGATATCGCCCAGGATCCGGATACCCAATCCGGGGCCGGGGAAGGGGTGGCGATAAATCAGATGCGGCTTCATGCCGAGCTCCAGTCCAATCTTCCTCACTTCATCCTTAAAGAGCAACCGCAACGGTTCGCACAGTTTCAGGTTCATCTTCTCGGGAAGACCTCCCACATTGTGATGGCTTTTGATAACGGTTCCAGTAATGGAAAGCGACTCGATGATATCGGGGTAGATCGTCCCCTGTGCCAGCCACTTGATCTCTTTCAGCTTACCGGCCTCCTCCTCGAAGAGATCGATAAATCCTTTTCCGATAATCTTCCGCTTCTGTTCAGGGTCGGTCACCCCTGCCAACTCCCGGTAGAAGCGTTCACGGGCATCTACACCGATCACGTTCAGTCCCAGGTGCTCATAATTCTCAAGTACGGTTTCGAACTCATTTTTGCGCAGCAGTCCATGATTGACGAAGATGCAGGTCAGATTCTTTCCTATTGCCTTGTTCAGCAAGACGGCAACCACGGAGGAATCCACCCCCCCCGAGAGGGCCAGGATCACCTTGTCGTCTCCCAGCGTCTCTTTCAGTTCAGCTACGGTTGATTCAATGAATGAGGCGGGCGTCCAGTCTCTCCTGCATCCGCAGATGGTGAGGAAATTATCGAGAATCCTGGTTCCCTGCTCCGTATGAAATACTTCGGGATGGAACTGCACCCCCCAAGTCGGTTCATCCTTTACCTTGTAAGCGGCGATCTCCACCTCTTCGGTGGAAGCGATGACCGAAAAATCTTCCGGAATCCGCACGATAGTATCCCCGTGCGACATCCACACTTGTGAAAGTTGCGGGATATTCCCCAAGAGCAGATCTTCCGGCTCCTTCACGCTCAGGTGGGCTCTCCCATATTCACGGCTATCGCTCTTCTCTACTGCCCCACCGGATGAGTAGGCAATCCACTGTGCCCCGTAGCAGATACCCAATACCGGATAGTTGCGCCGGATCTTGCGGAGATCGGTTTTGAAGGCTGTCTCATCATTTACCGAGAACGGGCTTCCTGAAAGAATTACACCTTTCACCGTCTCGTCTTCGAACGGAAATTTGTTGAAAGGGACAATTTCGCAATAGGTATTCAGTTCACGCACCCGACGACCGATAAGCTGTGTTGTCTGGGAACCGAAATCGAGGATAATTATTTTATCGTGCATTCTAATCGAGCATTTTTATTGTGCGATGCAAAGATACAAAAAGTATGGAAAAAACAGCAGGCGCCTCCGGCGTCATTCACCCAGGCCCCACTCCCGGTTGGGCCTGTTTCCCATGACAAAGACCAGCCTCCCGCCCGCGGCAATCTCCTCATGCTCTATCCAGCTCCTGTCCAGTGCCTTTCCGTTCAAGGTAGCCGACTGGATATATTTGTTCTCAGGAGAGTTGTTTAGGGCTTCAATCTCAAAGATCTTTCCGTTGCCGAGATCAATCTCGACACGGTCAAAAAAGGGAGAGCCTATGCTGTAGCCGGGGAGTCCTGGCGTAACGGGATAGAAGCCCATTTGCGAGAAGACCACAAACGACGACATGCCTCCCCCATCTTCATCGCCGGGCAATCCCATCAGATCGTTTCTGAACCATTGCCTGATCAGGTCCCGGATCCGTTTCTGCGTCTTCCAGGGGGCACCGGCATAGTTATAGAGATAGGGAATATGGAGCGACGGCTCGTTTGCCATTGAAAACTGTCCAACATTCCCCGTATGGTCGGGCAACTGGGCAAAGAATTCATATTTACTTTTTCCCAGGGGTTCGGCAAACATCTGGTCGAGGTTCCTTATAAATTCATCCGCCCCACCCATCAGGTCGATCAGGTCGGGAATATTGTGCTGCACATCCCAGCGGTAAACCCAGCCGTTATTCTCCCCGTAATAGCCTCTGGCTCCCATCCCGCCCGAGAAGCGGTAATCGAAGGGTTGAATAAAATTACCGCTGTCGTCCTTGGGATGGAAAAACTTGGTTTCGGGATGAAAAAGGTTCCGGTAATTGAACGAACAGTTCATGAAATAGTCATGCTCTTCTGTCCGCCCCAGCTCCCTGGCCAGTTGAGCCAGGCACCACTGATCGTAGGCAGTGCCCAGTGTAACGGCAACAGGCTGTCTCCGCTCGAAGCCGTGAACCTCGGGGATGGTCTCCTCCTCACCCTCCCGCAACGCGGGAATATACCCATGCTCTCGATAGAACCGGTCGAGTTCGCCTGCCGGCTTGCCCGACCATGGTGCAAGCGTCTTCTCCATAACGGCACCCTTGCCGGCAAGGTAGGCCTTTTCCAAATCGAAATTGCCCAACCCCTTCATATGGGCATCCAATACCGAAGCAATCCCGTGATTGGAATTCATCCGTCGGCTGTCGCCCGTGATTTCCGGGAATGTAGGCATCCAGAAATGTTCCATTTGCCCGGCCATCAATACAAAAGAGTTCAGGATATCCTCCTCCCGCTTCGGGTCGATAATCACACGCAGGGGATGGTGCGCCCTGTATGAATCCCAGATCCAGTCGTCGGTATAGAAAGGACGTCCCGAATCGACATGCACCTTCCCGTCAAAGGCGCTGAAGTAACGTCCATCCTCCGAAATGGAGACGGGACGCTCAAAAGTGCGGTAGAGGGATGTGTAGAATACCACCCTGTCATCCTCTGTTCCTCCGGAGACCTTGATCTTCCCGAGCTCGTCGTTCCACAACTTCCGACCCTCCTTCCTGACACTCTCCAGACTCTTCTCCGCCACCTCCCTCTCCAGGTTTTTCCTGGCCTGGACTTCATCGATAAATGAGACACCATAGCGCAACACCACTTTTCCAAGGTTGGAAGGGAAATGCATCACCAGGCTGGCATTCCGTCCAGACACGGAGGTCTCCCCTGTCAACTCGTTATTCTTCAGTGCGGAGACACTTAGCGGAGGCTGTTCAGGAAGCAGGTAGAGATAAACTTTCGTATTATTCTCTATCAGTTGATACCCCGATAATGCCGTTCCGTCCCAGGAGAGTTCTCCTCTTCGGGAGTTGAGCACGATCCCAATCTCGTCACCCTCCTCAAAACTGAGTTCGTAGATGGCGGACTGGCGAGAGAGTCCATACTCAACGGCAACACCCTCCTCTTCCAGATAGACGGAATAGGAATAGGGGGTTATCTCTTCATTGTCGTAATGGTAGGCAATCACCGGTTTCAGCCCATGATCCTTCCGGGAGAAGGGACTCAGGTTGAATGCCGAGCTCCCCCGGTGACTGGTAACGATGATGGGAAGACCCTCCAGCAGATCACCGGTAAAGTCTCGACGCTCGGGATAGACCCTCAACATGCTGTAGGGCATGTGAACGGTAGGAAAGGTCGGGACAAGCAGATGACTGATATTTCCCATATAGGGATTGACATAGTCGACCGGCTCCATTGCCGGTTCCTTCAGGCGTGACGTGCAAGAGAAGAGCAGGCAGCCTGCAAACAACAAGCTGACGGCAAAGATCCTGTTCAATGATTGTTTCATATTATCTTTCCATTTAAAATCCCAATAAAATTGGACAATTCATTTTAATTAACTTTTAAATTTTATCTTTGCATCAGGGTGTTAAGAGGAAACAGGCTCTGCCGGGGGGCAACCTGTCAGCAATAAGCACCCTGACGGTATGCAGTAATGCTACTTTAGGAGGTGGATATTCTGCCTCCTTTTTCAGTATTACTGACACTGTCCATATGGCTAAGAAAACCCGATCCTACATCCTACGGTAAACAATCTTTCCACAGCAGACTACCCGGCCTTGCGGCGGGAGCTGCAAATTCCTGTATCAGTTTACGATAGGCGGGGGTCACATACTAATTTAAGCAGACTTCAAAGCTGCAATAATATGACAGTGTTTCCCCCGTGGAAAAATTGCTTACACTGTAGGATTGTATGTTAATTGACAACGCACGGCACATATTCCTGTCCATGTTTGAGCACGAAAAATATCCTGTTCACCAGTTTACGGGCTACCTTGACTATGGCCTTCTGGGCATTCATCCGTTTACGGTATCCCTCATAGGCCAATGTCATTGCCGGATCTTTCCTTATGGCTATCCATGCAGCCTCGATTATGTAACAGCGCAACATCGCGTGCTTGCGAACCGTGATGTTGCCGTCGCCCTGACTTTCCCCGCTGGAGTGGCACATGGGAATCAGTCCGATGTAGGAAGCCAGTGCGTCGGCGCTGGAAAACCGGTGGATATCGTCTATCTCGACCGCCAACGACATGGCGGTGGTTATCCCTATTCCCGGAACCGATGCAAGCCAGTTTCCCGCAATCAACCGCGTCGGTCTTGCGTAATTTCTCCTTGCTCATGGTCGGCACATCAGCCGGATTGACAACGATGTTGTTGATCCCTAATCCTGTCAGATTCTCGTGTATCCAGAACCCGCAGAATCCCGCTTCGTAAACCGAATGATAATCCGCTCCCGGATAATGGGTTGTCAAAAACTTGTGCAGCGATTCCGGACTCGGATCCTGCCTGAACTTCTTCAGAACAGAATGTTGGGATAACACTGCCACCGACCAACTTTTCAAATGGGCGTCGATTCCTACGTAAATATTTTGCCATTTGAAATCTAATTTGTTACTTTGTCCTCTGTTCATAAGCTATATTGTTTAAGTTAAGATTGTTATCTCTCAAAAACAAAGTTAACTAAAATGATATAGCTTTTTTACTGGACTACCTATCCGTCTTTTACAATTTCAAACATAGGAACTGATTTTTATGCTGAGACCACAATCGCTATACCGACCGACGACAAAGATAGGTAATTTTCTGTCAACCTGCTGACCGGGAGTGCTTCAGATTTAAAAAGTGGCTCTCCTGGCCCGATTGCGTTTATGTAGATTATATGGACAATCTGAGCCCATTTTACAAATTATTTTCCTATCTTTGGTGATTATATTTAAGACTGAGAATGAAAGTAGACCACCGATTATATTCATTGATTCTTTTATTTGTTCCCGCTCTTTTAATGGGCCAATCGGTCGATGATGCAAAACGATGGTACAATGAGGGGAATATTGCTGCAGCGAAACCTGTTTTCGAAGCCGAGCACCGGATCAACCCCGGCAATGCCCAGCTTAACCACTGGCTCGGCGTGATTGCATTTAACGAAGGCGAGTATCAAAAGGCACTTCAACACCTTGAAGTGGCATCGCAGAAAAACATACCGGAATCTTACCTTTACCTCGCTCGACTCTACACCATGATGTACCGGTTCGAGGATGCGGAAAAGGAGTTTGCCAGGTATGAGAGAGCCAACCGGAGAAACAAGGAGGCACTTGCGTCGCTTGCCCCACACAAGGAGTATGCAGAGAGGCTGAAACGGCTGATCAACCGCACTGAGGATGTTCAGATCATCGACAGCGTGGTTGTTCCGAAATCCGATCTTCTCTCGGTCTACAAGCTGAGCGCATCTGCCGGATCGTTACAGCCGATGAGTGCATTTTTCGAGGATCAGCCCAACAGCAACCAGGTTCTTTTTCTCAATGAACGGGGCAACAAGATCTACTATCCGAAAGAAGATGCTTCAGGTGGCAGCAGCCTCTACACCATGGAGAAGCTGCTGGATAACTTTGGTAATGAGAAGCGGCTATCTGAATCGATCAACCAGGAGGGAGACCAGGCATACCCCTTTGTCATGCCCGACGGGCTAACCATCTATTTCGCCTCTACGGGCCATGGATCGCTGGGCGGATACGACCTGTTTGTCACCCGCTACAACCTGAACTCCAACACCTACCTCACGCCCAACCAGCTGAACATGCCGTTCAACTCCCCCTTCAACGATTACATGATGGTCATCGACGAGGAGAAAGGGATTGGCTGGTTTGCCAGCGACAGGTTTCAAGCTAAAGATTCAGTCTGTATCTACACATTTATCCCCTCAACCGGCGTCACCCTGCTGGAGAGTGAGGATGCATCCTATCTGGCAAACCGGGCACGGATATCCTCAATAAAAGATTCCTGGAAGCCGGGGGCAGACTATGCCGCGCTGCTGAAAACCGCACTTGCCACTGCCGGGCAGCAGGTGATAAGCAGTGAAAAGAGGGAGTTCACATTTGTCATCAACGACACAAAAACCTACTATAGGCTCTCCGATTTTAAAAGCAACATTGCCAGATCGCTCTTCTCGCAAGCCATCAAACTGAGGGCACGTCTCTCACAACTCGAGGAGGAGCTCTCTGAAAAACGGCAACAGGTTGCCGCCGGATCCAATGCATCCTCACTGGCTGCTTCCATACTGGCTCTGGAAAACGAGACCGGGAAACTCTACAGGGAGGTGGAATCATTGGAATTTAGGGCGCGCAACGAAGAGATCAGAAACAACTATTAATGTGTAGCACCATGACTTTCAATTTAATCATTGTCGCCATTCTGGTAGTTTTGGGAATTCTGCTTCTGCTCATCGAGTTTTTCCTTCTGCCGGGAATCAGCATTGCCGGAATTGGAGGTGCGCTCTTTATGGTAGGCGGAGTTATCTATGCCTACATCTACCTGGGTTCCACAGCGGGCAACGTCACGCTGGCCCTGTCACTCTTTCTGCTCGCACTCTCGTTTGTCTGGCTGCTCAAATCAAAATCGCTGCAGAAGATAGCACTTACGGCCGACATTGAAGAGACGGTAGACAACAGCAACCTGAAAAGTCTCCGCCCCGGAGATACCGGAATAACACTCTCCCGTCTCAATCCCATCGGCAAGGTGATGATCGGTGAAGTCACGGTCGAAGGAAAATCATTCGACGGGGAGCTTATCGACGAGGATACCGAGATCGAAGTTGTGCGGGTTGAATCGTACAACGTCACGGTTAAAAGGCGAAACGGTCAATAAACTTAATCATCAAATAAATTTATTATTATGGAATTATCTTTTCCTCTGATTATCCTGATCGCATTGATTGTAATCTTTGTTCTGATCTTTTTTCACTATGTACCGTTCTTCTTATGGATCAATGCCCTCTCGGCAAACGTCCATATATCTCTAGTTCAACTCTTTCTGATGCGTTTGCGCCGGGTTCCGCCGCACACCATTGTTTATGCGATGATTGAAGCTCACAAGGCGGGGCTGAAAAATGTCACCCGCGACAACCTGGAAGCGCACTACCTGGCCGGCGGACACGTCGAACAGGTTGTCCACGCCCTGGTTTCGGCATCAAAAGCCAACATAGATCTCCCTTTCCAGATGGCCACGGCCATTGATCTTGCAGGCCGCGATGTATTGGAAGCCGTAAGGATGTCGGTAAATCCCAAGGTGATCGATACCCCTCCAGTTTCGGCAGTAGCCATCGACGGCATTCAATTGATAGCCAAGGCACGCGTAACAGTCAGGGCCAACATCAGACAACTGGTGGGAGGAGCCGGTGAAGAGACCATCCTTGCCCGTGTAGGTGAAGGTATTGTATCCTCCATCGGTTCGGCCACATCACACAAATCGGTGCTCGAAAATCCCGACTCCATCTCTAAACTTGTATTGCGAAAAGGATTGGATGCCGGTACGGCATTCGAGATACTCTCCATCGACATTGCGGATATCGATATCGGCAAAAATATCGGAGCTGTTCTGCAGATGGACCAGGCACAAGCCGACAAGAATATCGCCCAGGCACGAGCCGAAGAGCGACGCGCCATGGCAATCGCCCTGGAGCAGGAGATGAAGGCAAAAGCACAGGAAGCCCGTGCAAAGGTAATTGAGGCGGAAGCCGAAGTACCCAAGGCGATGGCCGAAGCATTTCGTAACGGCAACATGGGTATCATGGATTTCTACCGCATGAAGAATATCCAGGCGGATACTGAAATGCGCGACGCGATAGCCCGGCCACAAAGCGGAACAAAAGAGGAGAACGCCAAATAAGTAGTGAGCCATGAGAATAATCCCCAATTCTGAATTCATTGTCAATCCCGATGGCAGTGCTTTCCATCTTCATATCCAGCCTGATCAGCTTGCCGACAAGATAGTGATGATGGGCGATCCCGACCGTGTGACGCTGACCGCCTCATTTTTCGACACCATCGAGTGCGATGTGCGCAGCAGGGAATTCCACACGATTACCGGCATCTACAAAGGGAAGCGTCTTACTGCACTCTCACACGGCATCGGCACCGACAACATCGACATTGTGATGACGGAGCTGGACGCATTGGCCAACATCGATTTCCAGACCCGGACGGTGAAACCGGAATTGAGACAATTGACCATGATCCGCGTGGGCACATCGGGTGGAATGCAGCCGCACTGCCCGATCGGCTCCTATGTGGTTTCGGAGAAATCGATCGGCTTTGACGGGTTGCTCCACTACTATGCCAACTCACAACAGGTGAGGGAGGAAGATTTCGAGGAGGCTTTCCAGAAACATGTGAACTGGTCGCCCTACCACTGTTCACCCTATGTGGTGAGCGCCGACGAGGAGTTGGTAGAACGTATCGGATACGACATGATCCGAGGAGTAACAATTTCAGCCATTGGGTTTTACGGACCACAAGGAAGACACGTAAGGCTTCCACTGGCCGATCCCGATTTGAATGCAAAGATTGAATCGTTCAGGTACCGGGACTACTCCATCACCAATTATGAAATGGAGAGCTCGGCCATTGCCGGCCTGGGCAAGATGATGGGACACAAATGCATGACCGTCTGTGCGATCATAGCCAACCGGGTAGCACTGGAATCAAATGCAAATTACAGAGGATCGATAGAGGACCTGATAAAGGTTGTCCTGGAGAGAATTTGATACTAAAAATCATAAATTCAAGGTATTGAAAGACCAATTATTCAAAAGATCAACAATGAAAAAATTTCTATTTTTATCGCTGATGCTGCTGGGAATAGCAGCAATGGCGCAGCAGAATTCACCGCAGCCTGTCGACCCGAACGTTCGTAAAGGCACGTTGGAGAACGGGCTCACCTACTACATCCGTCAGAACAAGCTTCCTGAAAACCGGGCAGATTTCTATATCGCCCAGAAAGTAGGGTCAATGCAGGAGGAGGACAATCAATCGGGACTGGCCCACTTCCTTGAACACATGGCGTTTAACGGAACAAAAAACTTCCCGGGCAAAAACATGCTCAACTACCTGCAAGACAATGGAATAAAATTCGGAACAAATATCAACGCCTACACTTCGTTCGACGAGACTGTCTACTTCCTGACCGATGTACCCACAACCAACAAGAACCTGGTCGACTCGGTGCTGCTGGTCCTGCACGACTGGTCTTGCGGCATTCTGCTGGAGGATGAGGAGATCGAGAAGGAACGGGGTGTAATCCGGGAAGAGTGGCGTACCGGCGGTGGTGCACAGTACCGGTTATGGAAAAAGATGCTTCCCGTCATGTACAAAGACAGCAAATATGCCAACCGGTTACCGATTGGCAGTATCGATGTGATCAACAACTTCAAGCCGGAGGAGATCCGCGCCTATTACAAGAAGTGGTATCGTCCGGATTTGCAAGGAATTGTTGTAGTGGGCGATTTCGATATCGACAAGATGGAGGCCAGGGTCAAGGAGCTTTTCAGCCAGATTCCGGCTCAGGAGAACCCTGCCACCCGCGAATATTACCCGGTTCCCGACAACGATGCACCTATCGTCTCCATCGCTACCGACCCGGAAGCGACACGTACACAACTGATGGTGTTCTACAAGCATGATCCGATTCCTGATGAGATCAAGCTGTCGCAGGCCGGTCTTGTGCTGAATTACATCAAGGCGGCTGCAACAAGCATGATCAATGAGAGGTTCCAGGAGATGATACAGAAACCGGACGCACCTTTCACTTCAGCCTACGCATATGACGACGATTACTTTGTGGCAAAGACCAAAGATGCCTGGACGGTTGCCGGCAGCTCTGCCGACAACAAGATCAAGGATGCAGTTGCCGCAATGATCCGTGAAACTGAACGGGTAAAACGGTTCGGATTTACCGAATCCGAATACGAACGTGCCCGGACCAATATCCTGAAGCAATACGAGAACAGCTTCAACAACCGCGACAAGGAGCGGAACAGCCACTATTCGCAGAGATATGTGAACAGCTTCATCAACAACGAACCTATTCCGGGCATCGAGTATGAGTACAACATGATGAACATGATTGCACCCAACATCCCGGTTGAGGCCATCAATCAGACCGTTGCCCAGTTGATCGGCGACAAGAATATTGTCATTTCAGTATCGGGACCGGAAAAGGAGGGGTTGCTCTATCCTACTGAAGAGGAGCTGATCGAAGTGATCAACCGGGTGAAGGGAGAGGAGATTGAAGCCTACGTAGAGGAGGTATCGAATGAGCCTCTTATTGCGGAGCCACCCACACCGGGCAGGATTACCAGAATTACCAGGGACGAGAAACTGGGTGCTACCGTCTGGACACTTCAGAACGGCATGAAGGTGATCCTGAAATCGACCGATTTCAAGGACGATCAGATAGTGATGACCGGAACCAGTGCCGGCGGATACTCCCACTTTGCTGTTCAGGACCCCATCAACTCCCGGATGATGAATAACGTCATCACGTTGGGCGGGGTGGGCAATTTCAGCGCAACTCACCTGAGGAAGGCTCTTGCCGGGAAAACAGCATCAGCACGTCCGAGTGTTACGCTGACCACGCAAAACTTCAACGGTTCATCCTCCATCAAGGATTTTGAAACGATGTTGCAGCTGGTCTACCTCTATTTTACTGCCCCACGCAGTGATGACGACGCTTTCCAGTCGTTCCTGCAACGCATCGAGACGCAATTGAAGAACCAGGAGGCAGACCCGATGGTCGCTTTCAGCGACGCAGTCACAAAATCGATCTACGGTGAAAACCCGCTGACAAAGCGGGTCAAGGTGGAGGATCTTGCAAAGATCGACTACAAACGGATCATGGAGATGTACAAGGAGCTCTTCCGCAATCCGGGCAGTTTCGTCTTCACCTTTGTCGGCAACATCGATGAAGCCAAGGTCAAACCGGTGATCGAACAATACCTTGCATCGCTTCCCGGTAAAGCTGAAAAAGGGGAGTTTGTCCCTGTACCGATGGATTTCGTGAAAGGAAAAACGGACAACAAGTTCCAGCGCGAGATGCAGAACCCCAAAGCATCGGTCTTCATCGGCGCCTCCGGCAAGCTGGAGCGGAATCAGAAAAACATCCTGTTGATGAGCATTTTCGACCAGATCCTCGATATCGTTTATACCGAAAAGATCCGTGAAGATGAGGGAGGAACTTACAGTGTCTATACACAGGGCGGCATCTCCCGCTATCCCAAGGGACAGAGCACGCTACAGATCATTTACGATACCGATCCCGCCAGGATGGAGAATCTCAACGCCATAATTCACCGCGAGCTGAAGTCGATCGCCGAGAATGGTCCCCGTACGGAGGATTTCAACAAGGTGAAAGAGTATATGGTGAAGCAGCATAATGAAAACCTGAAAGAGAACAGATACTGGATGAATGTGCTCAATGCCAACTATTTCTATGGAGAGGACAATCACTCCAACTACCTGAACCTGCTCAACGCCATTACGGCAGACGATGTGAAGAACTTTGTAAAGGAGTTCCTCTCACAGGGCAACGAAGCGGTGGTGGTGATGCTGCCGAAGGAATAAACGGCCACAAAGGTTAACATCGATATCTTATTCGTCCGGCCGTTTCGAAACAGCCGGACGATTTTTTTATCTCTTCCACTTCAACCGCAGGCTGTTGCCGACCACGCTCACACTGCTGAGTGCCATGGCAGCGCCGGCAATCATGGGGTTGAGCAGAAAACCGTTGAAGGGGTAAAGAATTCCTGCAGCAACCGGAATGCCTATCAGGTTGTAGACGAATGCCCAGAACAGGTTCTGCCGGATCGTCATGACCGTTTGTCGCGACAGGCGTATCGCCTGGGGTATCTTGATCAGATCGGAGGATACGATGGTCATCTTTGCCACATCCATCGCGATATCGCTCCCCCGCCCCATCGCAATACTCACATCAGCCTGTGCTAGGGCTGTACTGTCGTTGATGCCGTCGCCCACCATGGCTACCACCTTTCCCTGTTGTTGCAATTGTTTCACAAATTCCGACTTTTCATGCGGTAACATCTCAGCCTGGAAATGGCCGATACCGGCCTGCTGGGCTACCGCTCCAGCCGTATTCAGGTTATCGCCCGTAAGCATGTAGAGTTCTACCCCCATCGCCCTCAACTGTGTAACAGCATTCGCCGACGATGGTTTTATCTTGTCGGAGATGGCCAACAGGGCCAGCACCTTCCGGCTGTCCGAGAACCAGATAACCGTTTTTGCAGATCTGCTCCACCTCTCGGCCTTCTCCTCCAGCCCAACCGGCACGGGAATCCCATTTTCGCTCAACAGTTTCCGACTCCCTGCCAGATAGGTCTCGCCACCGTAGAGACCAGACACCCCCTTTCCGGTAATGCTTCTGAAACCGGTAACGGCTTTCGGCGGTTCACCAGAGAGATGTTCGGCAATAGCCTCAGCCAACGGGTGTTCCGATTGCTGTTCCAGACTGGCCAGCAGCGGCTTGACCGTCTCGTCGAGCCACAGCTCGTCCGTCACCTGCGGCTTGCCCTCAGTTACTGTTCCGGTCTTGTCAAGGACAACTGCATTCACTTTATGCGACAACTCAAGGCTCTCTGCGTCTTTTATCAGGATACCCTTTTCGGCTCCTTTACCCACGCCTACCATGATGGCTGTGGGCGTAGCCAGACCCAGGGCACAGGGACAGGCAATGACCAGTACGGTGACAAATGAGAGTAATGCGTGAGTAAGCCCGTTCTCGTTCCCCGATAGCAGCCAGACAACAGCCGAAAGCAACGCAACCGCGATAACCACCGGCACAAAGATCCCGGCAATCTTGTCCACCAGCTTCTGAACAGGTGCCTTGCTGCCTTGCGCATCCTCCACCCGCTGGATGATCTGGGCAAGCAACGTCTCTTTCCCTACCTTGTCGGCCCGAAACCTGAAGCTTCCCTTTTGATTGATGGTACCGGCATATACCCGTTCACCGGGCTCCTTGCGGACAGCCATCGGTTCACCGCTCAGCATACTCTCATCCACAAACGACTCACCTGAAATTACAGTACCGTCTACAGCTATCTTCTCTCCCGGTTTTACCACCACCAGGTCGCCTGCCACCAGCTCTCCGACCGGAATCTCCGACAGCTCATCACCGTTTCTCAACACGGTCACCCGTTTCGGTTGCAATCCCATCAATTTTTTCAATGCCGAGGAGGTATTTCCCTTCGCCTTCTCTTCCAATAACCGACCCAGCAGAATAAATGCGATGATAACGGCAGCCGCCTCGAAATAGAGATGGGCTTCCACTCCCCGACGCTCCCAAAATTGAGGGAAAAGCAGGTTGAACAGGCTGAAAAGGTAGGCAGTGCCTGTACTTAATGCTACAAGTGTATCCATGTTGGCAGACCGCTGTCCGAGTTGCTTCCAGCCGTTAATGAAGAACTCCCTCCCCAGCCAGAAGACCACGGGAGTTGTAAATAGCCACATGACAAGACCTGCATGGGGCATCTGCATGAAAAACATCCCGATCACCACCACCGGCAGGGCAAGCAACAGTGCCCAGATACTCTTCCGCTTCAAGGCGCTGTACTTCTCCCGGTGCATCGTCTCGAGCCTGTCGGGCTGAGCCTCATCTTCGACCATCAGGTCGTACCCGATAGAGCGGACCGCCTGCTGTATTGCAGCCAGATCAATCTTGTCGGGCTGATACTCCAGTGTCACGGTAGCATTTGCAAAATTTACCGCCGCATAATTTACCCCTTCGAGTGATTTAATCTTGTTCTCCACGCTTACGGCGCAACCGGCGCAACCCATCTGTAACACGGGAAAACGTCTTTTGACGGAAGGAACAGTAGAAATAGCCATAGTTGCATCTTTTCGTTACAATGCAAAAATAGCGGTAAATGTTCGGAAAAATGTTATGGATTTTTGGAACAGATTTGTAAGATTTATATTTTGTCGAGCGGCTTCCGTTTTACCTCTCCGATCCGTTTGAAATGACTGGGGGTAAGGCCGGTCACTCTCCTGAACTGGTTGCTCAGATAGGCAACACTCGAATAGTTCAAACGGTAGGCGATCTCGCTCAGGGTGAGTTCGTCGTATACCAGCAACTCTTTGACCTTCTCGATTCTTTGTGCAATGAAATATTTCTCAATGGTGGTCCCCTCTACCTCCGAAAAGAGGTTGGAAAGATAACTGTAATCATATGCCAGTTCACTGCTGAGCAGGTCGGAAAGGTTGGTGCGCATCTGCCCCTCCTTGTGATGAACCAGGTCGATGATTATACCCTTGATCCTCTCTATGATACGACTTTTCCGGTCGTCGATCAGATCAAAACCCAGCGAGATCATCCGCTCCCTTACCCTCTCCTTTTCCGCTGCCGAGAGCTCCCCCTCCAGCCAGACCTCTCCCAGCTTGACCTCCTTCACGTCAAATCCAAGCTGCTCCATCTCGTTGCGTACAACCATCACGCAGCGGTTGCAGACCATATTTTTGATATGGAGTCTCACTTCAAAGGTTCCGGTTCATGTCTGTAGTTGAAGAAAATCATGAACAACAGGGCAATCAGCACCGAGTAGCCAGCGAAGAGATACCATGAGTGGGGCCACCCAACCAGGTCCACAACTTTTCCTGCAGCATAGGAGCCGACAAAGGCCCCAAACCCGTTGGTCATGATCATGAATACTCCTTGGGCGCTCGACCGGATAGCGGGCTCTGTAACCTTTTCGACATACAACGAGCCCGAGATGTTGAAGAAATCGAAAGCTACACCGTAGATCAGCATCGAAAGAACCAGCATCCAGACGCCGCCTCCCGGGTCTCCAGCACCCAACAGACCGAACCTCAACACCCAGGCAAACATGCTGATCAGCATTACGGTCTTGATGCCGTACCGCTTCAGGAAGAACGGGATGAGCAATATACAGAGTGTCTCCGACATCTGCGAAAGTGATATGAGAATGTTGGCATGCTCCACACCAAAGGTTCCTGCAAATTCCTCTATGTTCCCAAAATGGTTGGTCAGGTAATCGTTGGCAAAAGCATTGGTGATCTGCAAGGCGATACCCAGACACATGGAGAAAATAAAGAATGTGGCCATCTGACGGTGTCTAAACAGGGCAAAGGCGCGCAATCCCAGGCGGTCGACAAGTGACGACCTGTCGGCACTGCGGTTCACCTCGCAGTTGGGCAGGGTGAAGGCGTAGAGTCCGAGAATCAAGGAGAGCAGTGCCGAAAAGTAGAGTTGGTAAGATGTTTTGGAGAGCTGCACCCCGTCGATCCGGATCAGGTCGACAGCGATCATCGAAACGATAAATCCCACGGTTCCCCAAACCCGGATGGGGGGAAATGTCCTGACGGTATCATACCCCTTCGAACTCAGCGACGTATATGCTACGGAGTTGGACAAGGCGATAGTGGGCATATAGAACATGACCGACAGTAGCACAAAAGTATACAATGGAGCATATTCCGTCTGCGGTGCGGCCAGGAAGAGAAACAGGCCTGCTATCAGGTGGCAGAGGCCCAGCAGTTTCTGCGCCGGAATCCAGCGGTCGGCAATTATACCCATCACCCCCGGCATAAATAGCGATGCAATCCCCATCGTGGCGAAGAAACTTCCTATCTGTACGCCCGAAAACTTCAATCCGCCTCCCAGATAGGCACCCAAAGATATCAGCCATGCACCCCATACGGCGTACTGGAGAAAGTTCATGACGATGAGTCTGATTTTGATGTTCATGTTATCGTTATGTAGTTTAAAAAGTTATTCAATGATGATGATTACCGTTTCAGCCAAGGAGCCGGATCCAGTTTGGTAGTTTTCTGCCACAATTGAAAATGCATGGTAGCCACTCCCGTATCCGGATCGGTAAAAATTCTTCCCAGGTGATCGCCTGCTTTCAACTTATCGCCAGGCTTCACGAACAGGTCGTAAATGTTGCCATAGAAGGTGTAGTAATCGCCGTGACGTACAATCACACAGGTGTTGTAGCCGGGAACAGAGAAGACTTTCGACACCTCTCCTTCAAACACTGTACGGATAGCCGCCCCTTGTTGTGCCTGTATATCGATTCCGTTGCTGTTGGTGGTAATGTTCCACTCGCTATGTTTCCGTTGACCGAAACTGCCAACAATAGAGGCCGTACCTGTAACAGGCATCGGCAATTTTCCCCGATTGGCAATAAAGTTCCGGGAAAGGTTGAATGTCTCGTCAGCGGCAGCTGCCTTCTCAATCTTTGGTTCAGGTTGTTTGGCAACCGGTTTGGCAGGCTTGGCGGCTGTTTCCCGTGAAGTGGACTCCTTTCCCGTTTCACGACGTGCACGGGCAGCGGCAGCATCGGCCTCCCGCTTACGTCTGGCTTCCGCCTCCCGTTCCTGACGGGCTACCTCTTCGGCAATCAGTTTCTCTATCTGTAGATCCAGTTTGCGCGCCTGTTGCTGTTTATCCTGAAGAATCTTCTGCAGTTCCCGCTGTTTTCCCTTTGTCGTTGCCATTTCCGATTGACGAAGCTGCTCCTCTTTCTGTAGACGCATCTGCTCGGCCTTGAGGGAATCCAGCACTGCCTGCTTACTGGAGCGGGCTTTGGCCAATTCATCTTTTCTGGCACCCAACAGGAGGTTCTGCTGCTTGATCTCTTCAGCTTGACTCCTTCTCCACCTGGAGTAATCACGCAGATACTGCATCCTGCGCAACGACTCGCCAAACGATTTTCCTGAAAGGACAAAGAAGATCTCGTTCTGCCTGTAGCGGCTGGCCTGCATTACACGAATCGCTTTTGCATAGCTCTCCTGCTTCTCTTTCAACTCCTCGTTCAACCGCCTGATCTCCAATTCCAGTCTCGACTGCTCTTTCTCCAGGGCTGCAATCTCCTGATGCTGCAGTCTCATCATCTCTTTCCGGGCAGCAATCTGTTTATTGATAAGATTGATACGCTGAAGGATTGTCGTGGCTTCCTTCTTTACATCGAGAAAGAGCTTGTTGGTATTCCTGATCTCCTCCTGAAGCAGCTTCTGCTGTCTCTGAAGCTGGTCGATCTGCGGAGTTTGTGAAAAGAGGCCAGAAGCAAACACCACGAATAATCCTATCGCAACCGTTTTTTTCATCGATTGGCTGTCAACATTTTAATTACATCCGCAAGAGTTGCCCGGGTATAACTTCCGGGAACTGATATCTGGAGAGTGAAATCCTCGTCGAGCGTAATGCCTGAAAACTCCAGCCCAACATTCATTTTTCTGTTGGCAGAGACCAACACTATATCCATCTTATGGGGAAAAGGCCGATCGGGCGCCTTCACAAATTCATCATATTTCCAACTCATCGAATAGTTCTTTTCCGGTTCCATCAGGTATGCCAGTGCAACACGGTCATTTCCGTCGATCGTGAAACCGTACTCGATTCCCGATCCGTCATCTGCCGATTTCAGCAGATAGTGCATATCGGAAAGCTGACCGGTAGAAAAGTATTCGTAATCCGAGTCAACTAGATCCATCTTTCCCGAAATAAACACCCGATTGGTCAACAGCGATTGCAGCGTATGGAAATCGAAACCGACGGGATAGATCCTCCTCACATCCCCGATTGCCTCTTTCACATATCGCTTGTTCATCCTGTCCAGCAAAACTATGGTGTCTCGATCGGCATATAGCCGTATCATCTCTACTCCAAACAACGGCTGAATGGATAGCTGTATCGCCTTGTCTTTCACAATCTTCAGGTTCGCCTTGGAGCTCAGCGATCTGGTTCCCGATGAGAGCACCAGGTTGAGTTTCGATGAAAATGTGCTGAAAATAAATTGATTTTCCAAAATATCGGCAAAGAGATCCACATCCACCTTCTCTTCAACCGGCGCAGCGGCTACAATCCTCTTTTTGGCCCTGCACGAATGCAGGCCAACCACAACAACTAACAATCCGAGCAGAAAAATGATCGCTTTTCTGTAGTTCATTTCCGTATATACTCCTTCTTTCTGATTTTTTCGTTCAATGTTCTGGAATCGCTCCCCATCTCACGGGCTCTCTTCCATTGTTCCACCGCCTTGTCGATATCTCCTGTCACGGCAAGGACATCGCCATAATGTTCGAAAACTTCTGCCGAAAGCTCATCTTTCCCGTATTCAATCGCTTTTTCGATATAGATTTTCGCCATGGTATAGGCACCCTGCTCAAAGAGAATCCAACCGTAGGTATCGAGATAGGTGGGATTTGTGGGCTCAGCCTTGATGGTGATCCCGCTCATCTGTTCAGCCTTGTCCAGGTTCTTCCTTTCCAGCGACAGGTAATAACTGTAATTATTCAACACCGGCAGGTTTTGCGGGTTCAGCTTCAGCGCCTTTTCATAATTTTCGTAAGCGGCCTCGTTGTTCTTCAGGAAATGATGGATATCGCCAATCTGTCCGTAAAAGTCCGATTCAAGCATTGGGCTTTGAAATTCGGCACTCTCCAGACCCTGCTCATATGCGGCCAATGCCTCCTTGTATCTCTTCTGCTGGAACTTGGCCAATCCCAAGTAGAAGTAGAACTGCGGGGCGGTGGGTATGTTTTCTATCCCCGCCAGGGTAATCTCAACCACCTTATCGAGGGCAAGCGTGTCGGGCAGGACAATCCGTAGCATCTGCTCGTATCCCGCAGGATCGGCAGGATTCTCCCGGGTGTAGATCTCGAACTGCTTCATCGCCTCCTCCTTGTTTCCCTGCAACAGCAACAGGTCGCCATACATCATGTTGATGCGGGTATTGTTGGGATGCTGCTCGAACAATTTCTGGAAGAGCGGATTGGCTGCCACGATATCCTGTTGATTCTGACGCAGTATGTTGATGTAGCGTGCCAACAGCTGAAGTTTCGTATCCACCTCCATCTTGCTGCTGGTGATCGCTTTCTGCAACTCCTCCACGGCTGCCGACTTGTTGTTGATCTTTTCGTAGTAATTCACCATGGAGAGAATCAGTGAAGGCTCATCGGGATCGATATGTGATGCCTGGATATAGTATTCCAGTGCCCTCTCCGGCTGATTATCCTGCAGGTAGAGATCCCCCATGATAAGCTTGTAGCGGATGTTATCCGGATTCTTCTCAATCACCGACCGGATCTCGTCGAATGCCTTCTCCTTCTGGTCCATCATGTTATACAGACGGAACTTATTGAAGGTTATGCCATCCGAAACCCCGGTATATTTCTGCAGCGAGTCGAGCGACTGGATCGCTTTCTCCAGATCACCGTTATCGCCGTATGCGTTGGCGAGGTCAAAGTAGAGTTCCACCTTCTCGGGATAACTCTTCAGCAGATGGGTATATATTTCGATAACCTCCTCCTTCAAGTCAAGCTCTTTGCAGACCCCTCCAAGAATCATGTTGTAGTAATAGTTTGCCGGATCATACTTTACAGCTTTCCGGAAAAAATCCAACGCCCTTTTTTTCTCCTCCAGGCTGCTGTAGTAAGCCCCCAGTTCCACCAGAACCGAGGCGTTGGTGGAGTCGATCGAATAACAGTGCTGGAGCAGATCGAACGACTCGGCATACTTTCCCTGAGTTTTGGCATTGACCGCTTCGTAAAAGTAGTAGTCGAACTTTCTCCGGGTAGCCTCGTCCAGGATCAGGCCCACTTCCTGCGAAAAGAGTTTGCACGGAAAAAGCAGGAGCAGTACGATGATGCTGCTTGTATATCTGTTGTATTTCATTATTCTCGATGTGATTTATTTCCTCCCTGTGTGTCCAAAACCACCGGCACCCCTCTCCGTCTCATCCAGGTCGTCCACCTGTTGCCATTCCACCCGGGCATGCTGTGCAATCACCATCTGACAGATACGTTCACCGTCGCTGATAACGAAGTCTTCATCCGACAGGTTGACCAAAACCACACGTATCTCTCCACGGTAATCGGCATCGATCGTCCCTGGGGAATTGACGATGGAGATACCATGTTTAACTGCCAGACCACTCCTGGGTCGGATCTGGGCTTCATACCCTTCCGGAAGCTGTATATGGATCCCGGTAGGAATCAGTGCCCTTTGCAACGGCTTCAAGGTGACCGGACCGTCGATATCGGCCCGTAAATCCATGCCGGCAGAAAGGGCCGTAGCATATTCTGGCAGTGGATGTTTCGATTTATTGACAATTTTTACCTGCATAGTATCCTAAAGAGTAGACCACAATAAAGGGTTTTGTTTAAATCTGCGAATTTAGTCATTTATACGAAAATATTGATCGATTTGATAAAATTTAAGGGAAACGGAGCAGCTGGAGCAAGTTAATTTTCAAGATAATTGTTTTCATGGAGTGAAAAAATAGATATCTTTGTAACGCTATGAGCCAGCATGACGATTTATTGAAGAATTTACGCCAGACGCTCAGCGAACAAGGGATTGAATCGTTTCACGTACTGGAAGACCTGGTCCCCATTGAAGAACAGATGGAGTATTTCCGCTACTTCGACAGGTTGAGACGGGAAAATGCCCCTTTTGTACGTGATGAAGAGATAGCTATCCTCTTTTCTGCCGACGCAACCATCGAGAGAAAGAAAAAAAGTTTGTTGCGTCTGGCTTCCATTCCGGACGTAGGCGCCTACCGGGCAATCGAAACCTATCACAGCAGCCCGCTTGAGCCGGAACTGGCCAACTGGTCGTCAATGTCACTGATCGGCAGCCGGATAATCTTAAGTTCCGACCTGTCCGGTCAGCAGCAGATCTATGTCTCCTCCGGTCTGGGCGGTCACGAGAAGAAGCTTCGGTTTTTCGCTCTTTTCACCACCATGGACCGCACCCCCTTTACCGATCTGCAAAAGGAGATTGTGGATCGGGAGTTCCGCTTCCAGCTTCAACTGGCAGACGTGGAAATCGAAAAGTTCGAGATGAAAGAGAACTATTTCACACTACTGATGCTCTTCCCGCTGGACTCTGACGTACGCTCATGCATCAACGCCGCTGTAAGCGAAATAAACCAATACGGCAATTTCCTCGACCCGAAATTTCTGTTTACCAACGTGAAGATACTCTCGGAAAGCGAGATAAGGCAGTTGCTGGAGAAAAAATAACCAACCGGTAGCGGTGGGGATTATTGTCGCACCGAGATATGAAATTGTTGTTTACCAAAAGATCCATGCTGTTGCTCGTTGCGACAGCCATCTGCAAGCTTTGCTTGGCACAGGAGGTGTCATTCGTCCCTCCGGTATTCAACTATACAACCCATAACTACAGGGCAGGCAACCAGAACTGGGCAGTCGCACAGGGGCGCGACCGGGTGATCTATGTTGGCAATGAACATGGACTGCTCAGTTTCGACGGGGTGAACTGGCAACTGAATCCGCTACCCAACCATCTGTCGGTCAAGTCACTCTTTATCGATCACACCTCACCCGAGGAGAGGATATATGTGGGCTCATTCGAAGAGTTCGGCTACTTTCAGAAGAACGGGAAGAATGAACTTTGCTACCACTCGCTCAAACCGCTGATCAGGGAGTTCACACTCTACAACGACGAGGTCTGGACAATTCACAAGTTGGGAAGTAAGCTCTTCTTCCAGACCTTCTCCTCCTATTTCGTCTACGACGAATCGGACAATACGCTAAAGACAGAAAAACCTTTTCCCGCACCTCTCTACTTTTTCAAGGCTGGCGAAGAGCTCTACGCCCAGTTTATCGACGACCACTTTTATCGCTACGACGGTAAGCAGTTCCAACTGCTGCTGACCAGGGAGCGGCTCAATAACGACCATGTGGTGTCGGTGCTGCTGTTCAACAACATCCTGCTGCTGACCACTGAACGGAGCGGAATCTTTAGCCTTGATCCCGCCACCGGCGAGCTGATCCGCCTGGCGACTGAGGTGGATCGTGAACTGCAGAGCGAGACTGTAAACCGGGTCACCCGCCTGTCCGATTCGGTCATGGTAATAGGAACCCTGAAACATGGCCTCTATGCCTTGAGAACCGACGGCACCCTGCTCTGGCAGCTCAATCGGAACAATGGCCTCTACAACAACACCATACTGGGCCTATTTACCGACGACGACAGCAATCTTTGGGCTGCACTCGACAACGGGATATCGCACATCCGCACCCATTCGCCTCTCTCCTTCTTCGAACCGAAAAATATCCATATCGGGATGGTGGAGGATATCCTCATACGGCAGGAGGAGCTCTACCTGGCTACCAACCAGGGGATCTACACATATGACAACCAGCGGCAGGGGATGTCGCAGCTGCCCGATTTCAATATCCAGTCGTGGTTCATCCGGGAATTCGACAACCAGATCATTACCGGCAACAATAGCGGAACCGCCTTTGTGGTGAACAACCGGAAAAAGGAGCTCCCCGAGACGGGAACCGGTGGTACCGACATCCGGGCGATGCGGGTCCACAACCGGGAGATCCTGCTGGAGTCTACCTATACCTCACTTCAGGTTTATCTGCGCAACAGCTCCGGCCAATGGAGCTACAGCCATAAAGTGGAGGACTTCTTCGACCTGATCAACCAGGTGGAGCTGGATCATGCCGGCAACATCTGGGCGGGTCACATGTACAAGGGGGTCTACCGGCTGAGGCTCGACGAGGCGCTACGCAAAGTGGTCCAGCAGGAGTTTTTTACGAGACTCGACAGTACTGCTGAGGCAACACGCCCTATCCGCACCATGAAACTGATGGGGCGGATGGTATTTACCGATGGCGCCGCCTTTTATACCTACGACGATATCGCCCAGCAGATTGTCCCGTTTGGGATCCTGAACCGGGAACTGCCTCAACTGACCGATACCAGGAGCATCGTGTCGATCAACGATACCGCATTCTGGTTCTTGCGGCCGGAGGAGTATACCCTGGTAAAGTTCAGTGGTGGGGAGTACCGTATCGCCGACAGGATCCCGTTTGCCATCCTGAACAATCCCCCCAACGCCGGACGGGGCAACATATTCGTGAAGGAGCACCGCCTCTCCTACTTCTGCCTCAACGGAGGTATCGGTCGCTATGACCACTCCTACCGGCCCCGGAGCAACCCGCCCAGACTGGAGCTGTACCGGATCGAGAGTTACAACCGCAACAGCGATACAATAAGGCTGTTGCCGGTGAATGGCCGGAACGTGATCGGCTTCTCCGAAAACAACCTCGCCTTCACCTTCCGTTACCCCGATTTCAGCTACAAACGGTTCACCGTGGAGTGTTTTCTGGAGAGTTACGACAACCGCTGGAGAACAACCTCCACCGATCTGACCATCACTTATCCCAACCTGCCGGCCAACACCTACCAGCTGCACGCCAGGGTGCTGAACGATATGGGTGAGGTGCTCTCCACCCTCAACGTCGATTTCGAGATCAGGAATCCCTGGTACAAGAGCACATTTGCCCTGCTGGTCTACTTCGTAATGGTAGGACTATTGATTGCCTTCCTGATCCGCGAGTATATCCGGATGGTTATCCGGCGCAAGAACAAACTGTTTGCCCAACAGGAGAAGGAGCGACTGGCGCAGCTGGATCGCCAGGAGAAGCTGATCGCCGAAATGAAGAGCGAGAAGCTACGGAACGAACTGATCTACAAAAGCAAGGAGCTGGCCAGTGCTACGCTGATGGTTATCAACCACCAGGAGCTGCTCAACCAGCTGAAAAAAGAGATACTTGAGCATGTCAGGTCTGGAAAATTTTCCCGGGCCGGCGGTATCAGCCTCATCAAAATGATCGACAGCAATCTCCCGGACGAGGATGAATGGGCTATATTCCAGGAGAATTTCGACCTGATCCACGAAAGTTTCTTCCGTAAACTGACCGAACGGTATCCCGAACTGACACCGGGCGACCTCCGGCTCTGCGCGCTGCTCCGTCTCAACTATACATCCAAGGAGATTGCCAAGATGCTTAACCTGACCCTGCGCGGCGTGGAGGCGGCCCGCTACCGTCTACGCAAGAAACTGAACCTCGAGGAGGAGGAGAATCTGGTCTCATTCATGATCAATTTCACTTGAGCAGTTCGTTTTATAGTATCAAGTACACTTATTTATCAATTTTATTTTCTGAATTTTATCCATCATTAAAGTAGTAGAAAAGTACCCTTTAAAAACATGTTATACAACATGACGTAATTTTAGAGAGGTGTTTTGTAGATGGATTCGCACCCGGATGACATTAATTTGTCATCAAATTCCGACATGTAAACAATTTAAAGCGTTTAATCCATGAATTTAAAAGGAAACTTCACTCTTTTCCTTCTGTTGTTCTGCGCAACGATCTTCGCGCAGCAGCCGGTTACGGTTTCCGGTACGGTGACGGAAGGAACCAGCGGCGATCCGGCCATCGGGGTCACCGTGCTGGTCAAAGGGACCAATCTGGGTACCGTAACGGATATCGATGGAAAATATCTACTGAATAACGTGCCTGCCGAGGCCACCCTTGTCTTCAGCTATATCGGCATGCTTACCGTGGAAGAGCCGCTCAATGGCCGCACCACGGTAGATATGGTGATGCACGAAGATGTGCAGGCGCTGGATGAGGTGGTGGTGATCGGTTACGGAACTGCAAAGAAAAGAGACCTGACCGGGTCGATTGTGAGCGTCAGTGCCGATCAGATCGCAGACCGCCCATCGGCCAACCCGCTGGCGTCGCTCCAGGGGAAGGTTGCAGGGGTTCAGATCGTGAATACCGGACGAGCGGGACAGGATCCCGAGATCCGTATCAGGGGGACAAACTCGATCAACGGATACAAGCCGCTCTACATCGTGGATGGACTCTTTTCCGACAATATCGGCCATATCAACCCGTCTGATGTGGAATCGATGGAGATACTCAAGGACCCCTCATCGCTCGCCATATTTGGGGTACGGGGTGCAAACGGGGTGATCATCATCACCACAAAAAAGGCAAAAATGGGGCAAACCATCGTCAATCTGAACAGCTCTTTCGGCGTGAAAGAGATCTACGACAGGGTTGACCTGACAACGGCAGCCCAATTCAGGGAACTGTATGATGAGCAGAGGAGGAATCAGGGAGCCCAGCCCTACGACTACACCCGTTGGAATGCCGATACCGACTGGCAGGATGAGATGTTCCGATCTGCTTTCATTACAAACAACAATATCAGCATTACCGGGTCCACCGAACGGAGCCGGTTCTATATGGGATTGGGCTATACGGGTGAAGAGGGTTCCATCCAGACCGAGAAATTCTCAAAAATCACAGTCAACCTCAACAGCGAGTATAATGTTAACGACTACTTGAAATTCGGGTTCCAGGTAAACGGGGCAAAGAGCAAGACTCCCGACGCAAAAGGGGTGGGATCGATCGTCAGGGCAGCTCCCATCACCCCGGTCTTCTACGACTATACCGACCCGGCAACAGGCAAGACAGAACGTCTGCTGCACACCATGCCCGATTTTCAACGTGCCCAACTCTGGAATCCGCTGGTTGAGACCTTTATCCGTGGCAACCACAACCTGGGGGTGAACCACCGTGTTGCGGGGAACATCTACGGCGAGGTGAAATTTCTGGAGCACTTCACCTACAGGACAACGTTGTCGCTCGATTTCGCAATCAACGAAGCACGGGCTTTCTCGCCGGTTGTCTATTTCTACAATCCCGATATTCCGGGCAAGGAAAACGCCCAGGACCGGCAATCCGTATCGCAGTTGAAATCGACAGAGTACGCCGCACAGGGCGATCATATCCTGACCTACCAGGATACATTCGACGATCTCCATTCGTTGACAGTAATGGGCGGGATAACGACCAACTATCGCGAGTTCTCGTTGCTGGAGGGCGACCGTAGCGAGCTGCTGGACAAGATCTACTTCTCGGTACCCAATGACAATCAGGACAAATGGTGGTTGACCTCACTCAATGCCGACGGAGCGAGGAATCAGTATGACAGCAACAAGAATCACCAGTGGAGACGATTTACCATGTCTTACCTTCTGCGCGCGTTGTACAGCTACGACAACCGCTATTTGCTGAACGGTTCATTCCGCCGCGACGGTTCATCGGTATTTCGCGGCGTGGGAAATACGTGGGAGAACTTCTACTCTTTCGGTACCGCATGGGTGGTCTCTGAAGAGGAGTTCATGAAAGGGCAGCACCTTATTGACTACCTGAAGCTCAAGGGATCCTGGGGAGTACTGGGAACTGAAAATACCGGAACAAGCCTCTACCCCACCTATCCTGAACTGACTTCAGTGGGAAGTGCCATATTTGGTCCGAACGAAAACATCATTCCGGGTTACACGAAGATCTACAATGTCCAAGATCTGAAGTGGGAGAAGACCTACTCGTGGGAGGCGGGGGCAGAAATAGCCCTGTTCAACCAGCGGCTGAGGGTCGAACCGGTATACTACAACAAGCGGACTAAAGATATTATTGTACTGCTCGATTCGCGAGGAGGTGCCTTCAACTCGCTGGAGAACCTTGGCGATATTGAAAACAAGGGGTTAGAGCTGACCGCCTCGTGGAGTGACAAGATCGGGGAGTCTGATTTTTCCTACTCGGTAGGGGTCAACCTCACCACCATCAACAACAAGGTTATCTCCCTCGGTAGAGACGAAGGCGATGCCATTTATGAAGGCATGGCAAGAACGGTTGCCGGATACCCCATTGCCTACTTCTACGGCTACCGGGTAAAAGGGGTCTATCAGAACAACGAAGATATCAACCAATCGGAGCCAAACACCCTCTTTGCCGTTAAACCGGGCGACCTGAAGTTTGAGGATGTAAACGGTGACGGGGTGATCGATCAGGACGACCGTACCATGATCGGCAAGCCCACTCCCGACTACACCTATGGTCTGAACATCAACCTGGCCTACAAAGGCTTTGATCTTGGTGTGGACATGATGGGCGTATACGGGAATGAGATATACCGCGACTGGGACACCTCGTCGTTTGCACAGTTCAATTACCTGACCAAACGGATGAAGAGGTGGAACGGCGAGGGAACATCGAACTGGGAACCGATCCTGGATCCCGGCAGGGCTATCAACCGTGCCTATTCGAGTTACTACATCGAGGACGGGAGCTTCTTCCGCCTGCGAAATATCCAGCTGGGGTACACCCTCCCAAAATCTTTACTGGAAAGGATTCACATGAAATCGTTGCGGATATATACCAATGTACAGAACCTGAAGAGCTGGCACAAGAACAGCGGGTATACCCCGGAAATCGGAGGTAGCGCTGTCAGATCGGGGGTTGATGAAGGCACCTATCCGATGCCGGCAATCTATACATTCGGCCTGAACCTGACATTCTGAACAACAAATCACCGGGAGGCAGAGAGGCTTCTCCAACTCAAGGAATCTGCATAGGCCTTACCGGATCAACCAAGATAAAAAACAACTCGTATGAAAAATAGCGTAAAAAAAAGATTAACCGGCTGCATTATGGGATTATTGGCCATTGGGCTGATCGGGTGCAGCGACCTGCTGGATCAGGAGCCGCAGGGAAAATGGGTCGACGGGGATAATCCTGGCGGATCGTTCCAGACAGATGTCTTTTCGCTCTATGCCCGCATGAAAGGGTGGGCAATAACCGGAGGCATTCCTGCACTTGCGGTACACAGCATCCGTAGCGAGGATGTGGAGAAGGGAAGCACCCTTTCCGACGGCGCAGATGTGGCCTCCATGTATGATGATTTCAATTACAATGCCTCTGACGGCAACCTGTCTAGTTACTATTCGGGGAATTATGCCCTCATCCACACGGCGAACACCATCCTGGCCGATATCCGTGAAGCGGAAGAGAGTGGTGTTGAGTTGAGCGAGATTGACCTGGCCTGCAGGGGCGAAGCTTACTTCTTCCGGGCATTTCTCTATTTCAACCTTGTGAGGGCGTTCGGTGAGGTTCCGCTGATCAATTTCAAAATCAATGATGCAGCAGAGACCAACATTCCCAAATCGACAGTTGCAGAGATCTACGCCCAGATCGATGCCGATCTGGATGAAGCGGAGGCCCTGTTGCCTGAACAGTGGGAATCGAGATACCTGGGACGCGTAACCTGGGGTGCTGCCCGTGCCTTGCATGCCAAAACCTATATGCAACGAAACGATTGGAGCAACATGTTAAAGGCTGCAACCGACATCATCCAGTCGGGCCTCTACGACCTCAACACTCCATTCAACAGAATCTTCCGGGAGAGTGGAGAAAATACCAGCGAATCCATTTTCGAACTGCAGTGCACCGCTACCACGGCGCTACCCGGCAGCACCGACATTGGAAGCCAGTATGCACAGATACAGGGAGTAAGAGGTGCCGGAGTGTGGGACCTGGGTTGGGGATGGAACTGTCCAACACCCATATTGGCCGACGCTTTTGAAGAGGGCGACCCGCGAAAGGATGAGACGTTGCTCTATTTCCTGAAGCCGGGAGAAGATCCCAATTCCATCCAGCCCAACTCCCCTTATGGAGAGAAACCGGTGGCCCAGGAGGTAATGAACCGATATTACAACAAGAAAGTATATACTGATCCGGCCAAGCGTGCCCAGTTCAATCGGTTCGGCTACTGGATGAATATCCGCATTATCCGCATGGCAGAGATCTACCTGATTGCTGCCGAGGCCGCCAATGAACTGGGACAGACCGGTGATGCCATGGAGTATCTGGAGATGGTCAGGGCCCGCGCCCGGGGAGGAGACGCTTCGGTTTTACCCAAGGTAACCACCATGAATCAGGCCGAAATGCGAGATGCGATCCGCCACGAAAGAAGAGTTGAACTGGCCATGGAGTGGGACCGCTTCTATGACCTTGTCCGTTGGGGCATTGCCAGGGAGGTACTCCATGCCGCCGGAAAAACGAACTATCAGGATAAACATGCGCTGTTACCTCTGCCACAGGCTGAGGTGGACAAATCTAACGGTGTATTGGTACAAAACCCCGATTATTAACAAAAAAAGATGTTCAAGAGTATGAAAACAAAAAGAGCCCTATACCTAATTCTGCTGTTAACCGTTTTGGGGTTGGGAGCCCACTCCTGTTTCCAGGATCTGGATCAGAATCCTCCTTTCGACTATCCGGAGGAACCTCCCAAGCCGCCCATCAGCGAGGATGGACAACTGTTCCACATGGCGTTTGAAGACAATTTCCGGGATGCAAGCAGTAACAAGGAACTCACGGTAATCGGCACCCCGGGCTTTTCGGAGGGAAAGGTAAACAGAGCCTATTCCGGAGCAACAAACAGCTACCTCACCTTCAGGTTATCCGATATGCCGGCCCAGCTGGGTTCTGCTATCACCGTCGGCTTCTGGTACAAGGTGAACGCCAATCCCGACAGAGCAGGGATCGTTGTGGTCAGCCCGCCATCGGAAGGTGCGCCTGCAAATGCACAGAACAACAGAACCTCCGGTTTTCGGATATTCCGGGAAGATGCCGGAGGAAAACAGCGCATCAAGGCCAACGTAGGTAACGGTACGGCTGACAGCTGGCTCGACGGAGCAGAAAAGGCAGACATCGATCCCGCCATCGCCCCCTGGAAATATATAACACTGGTAATAACCACAGGCAAGGCTCTTTTCTATATCGATGGAGAGGAGGTGGCCTCGACCGACCTGTCCGCAATCAGCTGGGCGGGATGCGACATCTTATCGATCGGATCGGGGGAACCTCGCTTTAACGAATGGGGACATCTGTCGGACAACAGCCTGATAGACGAACTGCGGATCTACAACAGGGCACTGACTGCTGCACAGATCAAGGAGATTATTAATCACGATTCAGAATAGCCATGAACAGGATATTGATGGCGGGAATCATTCTGGTCGCCCTTCTGTCGGGATGTTCCGACAGGAAAGGTACAGAGGATGCTCCGCAAAAGGAAAAACGACCTGCCGCCTTTGCTTCAGACGGGGAGCTGCTCGACTTCATCCAGCAAACCCACCTCAACTACATGTGGGAGGGAGCCGAACCCACCTCGGGACTTGCGCCCGAACGGATCCATATGGACGGAATCTACCCTGAGAATGATGCGGATGTGGTGACCACCGGCGGCAGCGGATTCGGTTTGGCCGGATTGGTTGTAGGTATCGACCGGGGATTCATCCCGAGAGAAGAGGGGGTAGCCCGGTTGCACCGGATTGCCGATTACCTGGCGGCGGCAGACCGGTTCCACGGTGTCTGGCCGCACTGGCTAGTCGGCCCTACCGGGAAGGTGAAGCCCTTCAGTCCGAAAGACAATGGTGGAGATCTGGTGGAGACCGCTTTCCTGGTACAGGGGCTGCTTATCGTACGGGAGTATTTCAAGGACGGCAACGAACAGGAGCAGGCACTGGCCGACAAGATCGACACCCTCTGGCGTGAGGTGGAGTGGGACTGGTACCTCAACGGGAAGGATGTGCTCTACTGGCACTGGAGTCCCGACTACGGCTGGGAGATGAACTTTCCGCTGGAGGGATACAACGAGTGTCTGATTACCTATATCCTGGCCGCCTCATCCCCCACCCACCCCATTCCGGCAACGGCCTACCATAACGGCTGGGCACGTGGCGGCAACATCCGGAGCAGCAGCATCGCCTATGGATATCCACTGATTCTCAAGCACAACGGTGCGGAGGAGTATGGTGGTCCCCTCTTCTGGGCACACTACTCCTACATCGGACTCAATCCGAAGGGGTTGAGCGACCAGTATGCCGACTACTGGGAGCTGAACCGGAACCAGACACTTGTCAACTACGCCTATTGCGTACAAAATCCCAAGGGATTCAAGGGGTATGGCGACAACTGTTGGGGACTCACCGCCAGTTATTCGGTGGAGGGCTACTCCGCTCACATGCCGATGATGAACGACCTGGGGGTGATCACCCCCACGGCAGCCCTCTCCAGTTTTCCCTACACGCCCGACGAATCGATGAAGGCACTGAAACATTTCTATTTCGAACTGGGGGAGACCATCTGGGGGAAATATGGGTTTTACGATGCCTTCAGCATTGAAAGGGATTGGTACCCCAAACGGTACCTGGCCATCGACCAGCTCACCATCGCCCCGATGATCGAGAACCGGCGCAGCGGGTTGCCCTGGCAACTCTTCATGGGTGCCCCCGAGATCAGGGAAGGGCTGGGCAGACTCGGTTTTAACGGATATCAAACTCAGGAGTAAATCACCATTAATCGGACGATCCATGAAAAGGATAATCTTCTCAATGGCGGGTGGACTCGCGGCGATCCTATTCGCCGCCTGCGGGTCACATCCGACGGGAGCTGCCGGCAACGGCGGCTGGAAAAGTTACAGCGGCGACAGAGAGGTGGAACGGCGGGTAGATTCGGTGTTGAAACTGATGACCCTGGAGGAGAAAATCGGACAGCTTACCCAGTTCTCGGCCAACTGGTCCATCACCGGACCGGTCATGTCGGACGACTTCCAGCCATACCTGGAACAGGGGCTGGTGGGCAGTATCTTCAACGCCACATCGGTAGAGGGAATCCGCCGCATGCAGCAGGTGGCGGTAGAATCTTCCCGGCTGGGCATCCCCATCCTCTTCGGTCAGGATGTGATCCATGGCTACAGGACCATCTTCCCCATCCCGCTGGCTGAAGCCTGCTCGTGGGACCTGGAGATGATGCGCCGAACAGCGGAGATCGCCGCCATCGAGGCAGCTTCCGACGGCATCAACTGGACTTTCGCCCCGATGGTGGATATCGCCCGCGACGCCCGTTGGGGACGGGTGATGGAGGGAGCCGGTGAGGATCCCTACCTCGGCAGCAAGGTGGCCGAGGCACGTGTTATCGGCTTCCAGGGAGGAGGAGACGGGAAGGCGCTGGGCGAACTGCAGACAGTGCTGGCCACCGGCAAGCATCTGGCAGCCTACGGTGCTGCTGAATCGGGGCGGGACTACAATACCGCCGAACTCTCCGAACATACCCTGCGGAACGTCTATCTCCCGCCCTACGAAGCAGCGGCAAAAGCCGGCGTTGCCACCTTCATGGCCTCCTTCAACGATATCAACGGCGTGCCGGCCACGGCCAACCGCTGGCTCCTTACAGAGATCCTGCGCGGGGAGTGGGGCTTCAACGGTTTTGTGGTGAGCGACTACACCGGCATCAATGAACTGGTGCCACACGGCGTGGCTGAAGAGGAGAAACATGCTGCCGAGCTGGCGCTAAACGCCGGCGTGGATATGGACATGACCGGTGCCACCTATATCAAATACCTGAAGCAATCGGTCGAAGAGGGAAAAGTCTCTGAAAAAAACATAGACAACGCGGCCCGCCGGATCCTGGAGATGAAGTTCCTGCTGGGACTCTTCTACGATCCCTACCGTTACCTCGACGAGGAGCGGGCAAAGCGGAACACGCTGACGCCGGAGTTTCTGGAGACGGCCCGCAAGGCGGTGGCTGCTTCGGTTGTCCTGCTCAAGAACGACAACGGGGTACTCCCGATCGGCCGGGAGCGGGCGGTCACCCTCGCCCTGGTGGGTCCGCTGATGAACGATTCGGTCAATCTGAACGGCGAGTGGGCCGGGCTGGCCGACCGCAACAAGAGTATCCCCATCCTCCAGGGATTGACCGAGAAATATCGGGGGAGCAGTGTCAGGCTGCTCTACGCGGAGGGGGCAAGTCTCACCGAGACCTCACCTGCAAAGATTGCCGAAGCAGTAGCAGCCGCACGGCGGGCAGATATTGTGATCGCCGCAGTGGGCGAGAGTTATCACTGGTCGGGTGAGGCAGCCGTGCGAACCGATATCCGGTTGCCGGAGGCCCAGCGGCAGCTGCTGGAGGCCCTCAAGGCGACAGGCAAGCCGATTGTCCTGGTCAACCTGAGCGGCCGCCCACTCGACCTCTCCCGGGAGGATGAGACGATGGATGCGATCCTGCAGGCCTGGTTCCCCGGCACCCAGGGCGGACATGGCATCGCCGACGTGATTGCCGGCGACTACAACCCCTCGGCCCGGCTGGCCATCTCCTTTCCCCGCAATATAGGACAACTGCCCATCTACTACAACCGGAAGAGTACCGGCCGGCCGGTGGACCTGAACGATGAGCGGGTCGACTACAGGTCGAGCTACCTCGACTGCTCCATCACCCCTCTCTATCCTTTCGGTTACGGACTCAGCTACACCACCTTTACCATCAGCGACGTGAAACTCGACAAACCCTCCATGAAGGCGGAGGGCGACCGGATCACCGTGACGGCAACCGTCGCCAACAGCGGCGACCGGGAGGGAGAGATGGTGGTGCAACTCTACGTACGCGACCTGATAGGAAGCACCACCCGGCCGGTGAAGGAGCTGAAAGGGTTCCGGAAGGTGCCGTTGAAGGCGGGAGAGAGCAGGGAGGTCACCTTTGAAATCAACTCCGACGACCTGGCCTTCTACGGCAGCGACATGCGAAAGAAGTGCGAGCCTGGAGAGTTCAAGCTCTGGGTAGCCCAAAGTTCAGACGACAACGGCCTGGAGGCCCAATTTTCGGTGGAGTAATATAGCTTTTAATATATCTTTAATTGTCCATGTAAATGATTTCACTATTTTTGTAGGTTACAAAGTAAAGATCATGGACGATAAATATCAGGAGATCCAACCTGAAGAGATCAATGGTGCCAACCGGGGAACATTGATGGATACACTGGGTATCCGTTTTACCCACCTCTCCCCCGGCCGGTCAGAAGCCATAATGACGGTTACCAGAAACGTTTGCCAGCCGTTCGGCCTGCTCCATGGAGGGGCTTCGCTGGCCCTTGCGGAATCGGTGGCGGGACAGGGTTCACTAATCCTTTGCAGTCCCGACGAAGCAGCTGCGGGCGTTCAGGTTAGCGGTAACCATGTCTCGCCGGCGCGTGAAGGAGATCGGGTGAAGGCAGTAGGGACCCTCATCCATCAGGGGCGCTCCACACACATCTGGAACGTGGATATCTTTACATCGGCAGGGGGACTGGTCTCAACCGTCCGTGTGGTGAACACCATAATCAAAAGACGATGATTGGAGAGGAGAAATCCCTGACGCTGGACAGATTGATTGAACGGGATGCCTGCTTTGCAATCTACCGGCTGCCCGGTGAACCGACACCCCGGTTTGTAATGCAGGGCGACCGGCATCCGTTGTTGCTGAACGACATCGGAGCGTTGAACCGACAGCAGGGGTTCGTGATGGCGCCTTTCAGGGTAACCGACTCATCTCCCCTTATCCTGATCCGGCCCGACTTTACAGATCTTGACAATGTAACGATTCCATCGGCGGGAGAAAATGGGGTCAAACCGGTGGAAAAAGATGCAAAGAGATACAGGAGAGCCGACTACAACCTGCTTTTTCATCGTTTTCACAAACCGCTACTCTCCGGTGAGATTGAAAAGCTGGTGCTCTCAAGAAACAAGAGAATAGAACGGGAGGAGACCTTCTCTCCCGGCAAGAGTTTTTTCAAGGCTGCCGAAAAATATCCCCGCTCTTTCGTCTACCTGCTTCACACACCGCAGAGCGGGACCTGGCTGGGAAGTACCCCCGAGATTCTGCTGGCAGGTTCACACAACAACTGGCAAACCATATCGCTGGCAGGGACACGGTATCCCAACTCGGGAAACGTGTCGTGGGACGACAAGAACCTCCGTGAACAGCATCTTGTTACCTCCTATATCCTGAAACAGTTGACATCCTTCCATATCTCCCCGGAGATTAACGGACCCTATACCATCAAGGCGGGTGCCCTGGCTCATCTGAGAACCGACTTCAGTTTTTCCCTGCCAGACAAGGCGGTGATCGGCTCCCTGCTCAAGGCGCTCCACCCTACTCCGGCCGTCTCAGGCCTTCCCAAGGAGCAGGCTTTCCAGTTCATCACGGAACACGAGGGGTACGACCGGCGCTACTACACCGGGTTCCTGGGCATGCTGGATCCGTCGGCTGAAACAACCCTCTACGTCAACCTCAGGTGTATGCAGATAGGAAAGAACCACCTTACACTCTATGCAGGCAGCGGATTGCTCGCCTCCTCCACCTGCAGGGAGGAGTGGAAGGAGACCGAACAGAAGCTCAAGACAATGGCAAGCATCGTAAAATAGAAAGGAAATGTATTCTGACAAGAAGAGCGTATTATTATTGCTGGCGCTGCTCAAGGCGCATGGTGTCACCTCGGTCGTGCTCTCCCCCGGTTCACGCAACAGCCCGTTGATCCACTCCTTTGTCGCGGACGGCGACTTTACCTGCTATAGCGTGGTAGATGAACGAAGTGCCGGCTTCTTTGCCCTGGGGGTGATCATGGCACAACGAAAGCCGGTGGCGGTCTGTTGCACCTCTGGTACCGCAGCACTCAACCTGGGTCCGGCCGTAGCAGAGGCCTATTATCAGCAGCTGCCACTGCTGGTGATCACAGCCGACCGCCCACAGGCCTGGATCGGGCAGATGGATGGGCAAACCATTCCACAGGCGGGAATGTATGGTCCACTGGTTCGCCGCTCGGTACAGCTTCCGGAGGTGAAGGACGAGGAAGAGGAGTGGCACTGCAACCGGCTGATCAACGAAGCGATCCTGAGCCTGGGCTGCAATGGTTCTTCCGCTCCTGCACACATCAATATACCCCTTTCCGAACCGCTCTTCACCTTTACGGCTGAAGAACTCCCGAAGGCAAGGGTGATCCGGCAGCCACAACCGGAGTTACGGCTTTCGGCAGATCAGCAGGAAGAGTATCTGGACCGTTTTGCCGGCTACTCCCGGAAAATGGTGATTGTAGGGCAGTTGCCACCCGGCCACGGGCTTACGCATGTGCTGCAACATCTGGCCGAACAGCAGCACGTTGTGGTACTGGCCGACCGGCTCGCCAACCTTCCCGCGGGGCCGACCGCCCGCTACGATGCACTGCTGCGAACCGGTAACCGGGAGGAAGAGCAGGAACTGGTACCCGAACTGGTGATCACGCTGGGGGGCCACATTACCTCCAAAAGCCTGAAGCAGTTTATCCGCAAAGCTCCTCTTCGGGAACTCTGGCACCTCTCCCCATCTGGAGAGGTGACCGACACCTTCCGGCGGCTGACCGATATTGTCCGTTGCGATCCGGCACATTTTCTGCAACGGTTGGCATCAATGGCCCCTCAAGGAGCGTGTACCCAATTCCTGGAGTCGTGGAAGAGTCATGTTGCAAGGATCAGCGCGCCAGAGCCGGCCTATTCCGATCTCTTTGCGGCAAAAAGGTTTCTTGAGCAGCTTCCCGTGGGGGCAGCCCTCCACCTGGCCAACAGCAGTTCGGTCTATCTGGCTCAACTGTTCGACCTCCCTGCCGGCGTGCAGCTCTTCTGCAACCGGGGCACCAACGGAATTGAGGGGTCACTCTCAACGGCAGTAGGCTACGCAGCCGTATCGGAAGAGCCCACCTTCCTGCTGACGGGCGACCTCAGCTTCTTCTACGACATGAACAGCCTCTGGAACCAACACCTCTCCCCCCGACTCCGCATCCTGTTGAACAACAACGGGGGAGGCGGCATCTTCCACACCTTGCCGGGACTCGACCGGTCGGCAACAGGTGACCGGTACGTGGCGGCGGCACATACTACCGAAGCCCGCATATGGGCAGAGCAGATGGGATTCCGGGTGTTGACCGCACACAACGAAGAAGAGCTGGAGCAACATTTGCCTCTCCTGATGAACAGTGAAGGGGATAGACCTGTTTTACTGGAAGTGTTCACTTCGATGGAAGAGAACAGCCGGCAGATCGCCACTTATTACCAACAACTCAAATTGAATAGAATATGACAAAAAGAGAATGGAGACCAATCAAGGAGTATGAAGATATCCTGTTTGATTTTTATAACGGTATCGCCCGCATAACCATCAACCGCCCACGTTACCGCAACGCTTTCACCCCGACAACCACCTCCGAGATGAGTGACGCCCTGCGTCTCTGCCGCGAAATGGAAGAGGTGAGCGTGGTGGTGCTCACCGGTGCCGGCGACAAGGCATTCTGCTCGGGTGGCGACCAGAACGTGAAGGGCAAGGGTGGATATATCGGCAAGGATGGCGTCCCGCGCCTTAACGTGCTGGATGTCCAGAAGCAGATCCGCTCCATCCCCAAACCGGTAATCGCCATGGTAAACGGTTACGCTATCGGCGGCGGCCATGTGCTCCACGTGGTTTGTGACCTTACCATCGCCTCCGATAACGCCATTTTCGGCCAGACAGGCCCCCGCGTGGGCAGCTTCGACGCCGGCTTCGGCTCCTCCTACCTCGCCCGCATCGTGGGTCAGAAAAAGGCCCGCGAGATCTGGTTCCTCTGCCGTCAGTACAACGCACAGGAGGCGCTCGAGATGGGACTGGTAAACAGGGTGGTGCCTTTCGACCGACTCGAGGATGAGGTGGTGGAGTGGGCCGAGACCATGATGCAACATAGCCCGCTGGCATTGAGAATGATCAAGGCAGGCCTCAACGCAGAGCTCGACGGTCAGGCTGGCATTCAGGAGCTGGCAGGCGATGCCACCATGCTCTACTACCTCACCGAGGAGGCACAGGAGGGAAAAGCGGCCTTCCTGGAAAAACGGAAGCCCGACTTCAAGAAATTTCCCAAACTGCCCTAAGCCAACAACCCTATGTTCACGATCGGGATCACTCCTCACAAGCTCCGCTTCAAGAAGCCGGCCGGGACCTCCCGCGGCATCTATCACGAGCACCGGGTTTGGTATGTCGTGTTGCAAGACGCGGAGGATCCGGCGCATATCGGCATCGGCGAGTCTGCTCCATTGCCCGGTCTGAGCAGCGACCATGGCGACCGCTATGAGGAGCGGCTCCGCCACTTCTGTCGCCTTGTCGAAGAGCAGCAACAACTGGATACCGAACTGCTGCGGCCCTATCCCTCTATCCTCTTCGGGCTGGAGAGTGCGATGCGACACTACCGGCAACGTTCATGGCAACTTTGGGAGACCCCTTTCAGCCGGGGCGAAGAGGGACTTCCCATCAATGGACTGGTCTGGATGGGCAGTTTCGACAACATGAGACAGCAGGCCGAGAATCTGCTGCAAAGGGGATTCCGCTGTATCAAGCTGAAGATCGGGGCAATCAGTTTCGAAGAGGAGCTGGAACTGCTGCACTTTATCCGTAGAAGCCATCCGGAGATAACCCTCCGGGTAGATGCCAACGGAGCCTTTTCACCCGAAAATAGTGAAGCGATACTTCACCGGCTGGCCAAACTGGATATCCACTCCATTGAACAGCCCGTCAAAGCCGGCCAGCATGGAGTGATGGCCAGGATCTGCAAAGCATCACCGCTGCCCGTGGCACTCGACGAGGAGCTTATCGGCATCTGTCGGCCGGACGAAAAAAGGCAACTGCTGGAGACGATCCGTCCTCACTATATCGTATTGAAGCCCACGCTGCACGGTGGCATCACCGGATGCAGCGAATGGATAGCACTGGCCGGCGAGCTGGGTATCGGCTGGTGGATCACCTCCGCCCTGGAGTCAAATATCGGACTCAACAGCATCGCACAGTGGTGTGCCACCCTCGACAATCGGCTGCACCAGGGACTCGGTACCGGCTCTCTCTACCTGAACAATATTCCCCTTCCTCTGGAAGTGAGGGAGGAGAATCTGTGGTTTAACCCCTCGGGATCTTTTCCCGATAGTAGCCTGATGCTGCATGGAACAGATCACGATTGAGGATATCTGTTATCAACGGGAAGCCTTTCTGGCCGAAACCTTGCCCCCGTTTGCCGGAGTGTCGCTCTTCCATCGCCGGCTGGCCCTCTTCCTGAAGGAGTGGTACTCCCCCTCCCCACTGCTTACCCTCAATACATCAGGCTCCACCGGCAGACCGAAAACGATCACCGTACGCAAGGAGCAGATGTTGCAGAGTGCTGCGATCACCTGTGAGTTTCTGGAGCTGACAGCAGGCATGACCGCCCTGTTGTGCCTGCCCCTGGAGTATATTGCAGGGAAGATGATGGCGGTACGGGCCATTTATGGGGGACTCAACCTGCTGGTGACGGAACCGTCGGGATATCCATTATCGGATATCTGCCGGCAGACGGAGTTTGCCGCCATGGTTCCATTACAGGTCCACAACTCCCTAGGCAGGGAGGAGGAGCGGGTTCGGTTAAGCAGGATCGGCAGGCTGATCATTGGAGGCGGGGCTGTCGATTCACAGCTGGAAGAGGCACTGAGAGCATTTCCCAATCCCATCTACTCCACCTATGGAATGACCGAAACGGTATCGCATATTGCGCTGCGCAGGATCAACGGCAAGGAGGCCAGCGACCGGTATACCCCCCTGCCGGGTGTCGGTGTAACGCTGTCTGAAACGGGCACCCTGGTTATCAATGCTCCACGCATATCAGACAGACCGGTCATCACCAACGATATTGCCGAGATGGGTCCTGACGGCACCTTCCGTATCCTGGGGCGAAGCGACAATGTGATCAACAGCGGAGGCATCAAGATACAGATCGAAGCGGTGGAGGAGCTGTTAAGGCCACACATCGGCACTGCTTATGCAGTCACTTCAGTGCCCGATCCGAGACTGGGCGAGGCGATGGTATTGCTTGTCACCTCCCCGTCGGAGACCTCGACGGTGAAGGATATCTGTGCCCGCCATCTTCAGCGCCGGCAACAACCACGGCACATTTTCACGGTGGAGAAGATTCCCCAGACAGGCAACGGTAAAACCGACCGGGCTGCGGCAAAGAAGATGGCAACCCTATTGTCGCTCTCTTCCCTTGCCGGGAGATCGGCGCAATGAGAACTTTTTCCTTCCAAGCCCCTCATCCTTTTGCCGGGGAAACTTATCATCCTTCCCGTATGAACGTTTCACGCCCTTTGTCTTATCGCCGAAAGAGCGTTTTTGCGGAAGAGATTTCCCGTCACCTGCACTCTTCGAACGCCGGTATCCCTCCCTTGAATTCCGTTCGTAGTGATCGGGAGCTACACGCTCCTCCCTCTCGCGAGGTTCAGCCTTTACAATATGCTCGCTCCGTTTTCCCGAGAAGATCTCATATTCGCGCATCTCACATTCCAACGCTCCGTTAAACAGGAAAAACCGCCTGGAATGTTTCAGTCCGATACTGTCGAAGCACTCTTTCCGATAGCTCAGTATATAGGCCCTATATCCGGTAAAGAGATGCTTCAACCGCTCACCGATCATGCCGTACAGCTCCGTAAGCTCATCCACCTTTATCCGTTCGCCGTAGGGAGGATTTGTAATCAGTACACCCTTCTGGTCCGGCGCCTCGGAATATTGCTGAAGAGACTGTACGCTCAGGTCGATATACTTCTTCAGCCCGGCATTCCGGATATTTTTCTCGGCAATTGCGATCGCTTTTGGCGAAATGTCGGAACCTACGATCCGGTAGCGGAACTCGCGGGAACCACTGTCGTCGTTATAGATATCACTGAAAAGCTCCTTGTCGAAATCGCCCCACTTCTCGAACCCGAAGCGTTGCCGGTGAATTCCCGGCGGGATCCCGAGAGCGATCATCGCCGCCTCGATCAGCAGTGTGCCCGACCCGCACATGGGGTCGACAAAGGTGGATTCTCCACGCCAGCCCGATTTCAGGATCATGCCCGCAGCCAACACCTCGTTAAGCGGCGCTTCGGTCTGTGCCACCCTGTAACCCCGCTTGTGGAGCGACTCGCCCGAACTGTCGAGCGACAACGTACACTTGTTATGAGCGATATGGATATTGAAGACCAGATCGGGATTGGTCACACTCACCGAAGGCCGTTTTTCATACTTTTCATTAAACCAGTCGACAATGGCATCCTTCACCTTGTAGGCCACAAACTTGGAGTGGGTGAAAATATGGGAAAAGACAACCGCATCTACCGAAAAGGTCTTGTCGAGCGACAGGTAATCTTCCCAATCGAGCTGTTTCAGGGCATCGTACACCTCGGTCGCATTTTCAGCCTTGAAGCTGTAGATCGGCTTCAATATCCGCAATGCCGTACGGCAATGGACGTTTGCCTTGTACATCAGGGCCTTGTCGCCAGTAAAGGAGACCATCCTTGTTCCTATTTCCACATCGTTGGCTCCCAGGGCGATCAGCTCCTCGGCCAGGACATCCTCGAGTGACGCCAGGGTTTTGGCGATCATGGGATAATTTTCCGATTGAATCATTCTTCTGTTTCCAAATAAATTAGCAGAAACGGTTTTAAACATCAAAGCACGACCTTGATCTTTGCCCCTTTTCCTTCGTTCTTAAATGCATCTAATGCGGTCACTACATAGGTATACCGGTTGCGTCCCCCTTCGTAGGGCAAGAGGTAGAAGTTGTCCGATGTCACCGCCACAATCTTCTCTGCCCGACTGATATCGATCTTCTCGCCGGCATCGAACCGATAGATCACGAACTCTCTTGCCGCTTCAGGATTGTTTGGATCTTTCCGCTCTTCCCAGGTTAGGAAGTGCATATCCTCGGTAAACACCTGAGCCAGCCGCTTCACCTTGCCGGGAGCTCCCTGGTGCAGATGGGTATAGGGCGGGATAAGCGCCTTGGCACGGTGGGCACCCCTCTTAAGCTGATCGGCAACCCCTCCGGTATTCTCCAGGATCTGGTAGCCGTACCAGTAGCAGTTACCCTGCACAAACGGCATCTCCCGCGATTGGCGGATCTTGACATCCAGTTCATTCCTCTTCATGCTGCGCTCCAGATCCTGTCCGATGTAAAGCGGCTGCCCGAAGTTATTATCGTTCCACCATCTCAGCAGTGTGGTGTAATCTGCCCGATCATGTCCGATCTCCCAATAGAGCTGGGGAAGGTTGTAATCGATCCATCCCTTTTCCACCCATAGCTTGATGTCGGCATAGAGGTCGCTATAATTCTCCAATCCGTTGGTGTCGCTTCCGGAACCGTCGGGGGTGTTGCGCTTGTTACGGTAGATGCCGAAAGGACTTATGCCGAAACGGACCCACGGCTTTGTTCCGGCAATGGTATACTTGAGCTGCCGTATCAGCAGGTTGACATTGTTGCGTCTCCAGTCGTCCCGTTGTCCGGGTGAGAAACCTTGAGATGCAGCGTATGCATTGAAACTTCCATCATCCGGAAACGGAGTTCCGGCAATGGGATAGGGATAAAAATAGTCGTCCATGTGAATCGCATCCACATCATAGCGGGAGACGATATCGCGTACCACCTCGCAGATAAAACTGCGGTTTTCGGGTAAACCCGGATCAAAAAAAAGCTGGTTTCCGTATTGAACGAACCTTTCGGGATATTTCCAGTAGATATGACCGGGGGCAAGCTGGCTGCTGATGTTTGATTTCACCCGGTAGGGGTTAAGCCAGGCATGCAGCTCCATTCCTCGCTTGTGGCACTCCGCGATAAGGAAAGCCAGCGGATCGAAATCGGGATCATCGGGCGCTTTGCCCTGTATTCCGGTCATGAAACGGCTCCAGGGTTCAAGATTCGATTTGTAGAAAGCGTCCGCTTCGGGACGGACCTGGAATATCAACGCATTGATACCGGCTTCGTCGAACTTACGTACCATCTCGGAGAGATAGTGCTTCATGGCCGCACTGTTCATCTGCTGATAGCGTGACTGACCGACGGTCTGTACCCAGACCCCCCTGAATTCACGCTTGGGAAACGGATCCACGCCACGGGTGACAGGCTGCCTTGACACACCGCAGCCAAACATCAGGATTGTCGTGAAAAGGGTCGCGGCAATCCTGAGAAACTTGCCTGTAATCATCGATAAGGATATAACTGAATCAAATGGTCGCTTCATCGTCTCACTTAAAAATTGGAAGGGACAAACAGGGAGTCGTCGCTCTCGAGCAGTCCCCTCATCGTTCTCTGTTTGGGATAGATAACTATGCGGCTGTGGTGAGGAAAACGCTCCTCGAGTCGGGTAGGCAGATTATCCAGAATGGACATGTGCGAAAGATATCCCTGGTGAGCCGAGACAAAAATAATCATATCTCCCTCCCTGATATGGTCGCCGCACGAGAGTGGATCGTGCCAATCGACAAACGTCTTGAAAGAGAAGAGGCTACCGCTATTCTTTTTGGCTGCGATCACAGCCTGTGTATCGGGATGTCCGAGGTGGAGGATGGGCACCGAAAGCTCCTTCGACAACTCCACCACTTTTTGAAGCCAGAGATCGAATCCGATCTCCCGTTCTACAAGCGGAGGTGAAACCACCACAATGCGCTTATGGGTGAAGAGTTCGTGCTCGATATGACAGATAAACATGTTCCTGTCGATATTCTTGATAATAAGATCTACCTTGTCGCCCAGCAGCTTTTCCAACATTCCGGTCTTTCCCGGCCAGCCCAGGATCACGATATCGCACATCAACTCACGTGCAGTACGTACAATCCCGCTGGCAGCGTTGTGGTCGATGGTGGTGACAATATCAACGTCGATATCGGCGGCCACGGCATTCTGCACAAACTCCTCGAGCTGTTTCCGGAAGCTGACAATGTTCTTCTCTGCCTCCTCGTTATTGGGAACCACACCCAGCAACGAGACCGAATTCACCGACTGCCGGTCTTTCATCAATAAGGCCAGTTCAACGTGGTGTCCGATGTTTGAGGGATTGGCAATGGGAACCAGGATCTTCTCCTGTGCAAAGGCTCCCAGATCGGAATCTGACAACGGAGCATTCTCCTGACTGATGGCAAGCTCTTTTGCCGACTTCTGGGTGACAAGCGAGGCAACGATGCAGGTAAGCAGAATCAGAATAATCGTCCCGTTCAGGATATATTCATCCAGGATACCGGCATTGTACCCGACGATAATGACCGCAATGGTAGCCGCGGCATGGGAGCTGCTCAATCCGAAGATGATATTCCGCTGTATTGCCGAGTACTTGAAAATCACCTGGGTGAAGAAGGCTGCAACCCATTTCCCGGCAATGGCCGTAACAGTAAGTGTCAAAGCGATCAACAGGGTGGCAGGTCCGTCAAAAACTACCGACACATCCACCAACATGCCGACTGAAATCAGAAAGATGGGAATGAAGAGGGAGTTACCGAAAAATTCGATCCGGTTCATCAATGCCGAAGAGTGCGGAATCAACCTGTTGAGGGCCAAACCTGCCGCAAATGCACCAATAATCGGCTCAATCCCGCCGAGCTCCGCCAGAAAACCGCAGAAAAAGACCACAAACAGCACAAAGATATAGTGCAGGTACTTCTCCCCTTCGGCTTGCTGGAAAAACCACCTGGTGATCCGCGGAATAAGCAGAAAAACAATAGATGAGAAGGCGACCAGCGATATCAGCAACCTCACTAAAAACGCGAGATCCAGCCCCCCGTCATTTCCGGAGAGGACCAGCGCAAGAATGATCAGTACGGCCGTATCGGTCAGGATGGTACCTCCAACCGTAATGGCTACGGCCTGGTTCTTGGCAACCCCCATCCTGCTGACGATGGGGTATGTAACCAGCGTGTGTGTGGCGAACATGCTGGCGGTAAGAAAACTGGCACTCAGGTCATATCCCAGCAGGTAGTAACAAACCGGGAATCCTACCGAGAGGGGGAGGATAAAGGTAAAGAGACCAAAAACGAGACTTTTGTTCTTGTTGGAGATAAATTCATTCAGGTCGAGTTCCAGTCCGGCAATAAACATGATGTAGAGCAGGCCGATGGTAGAAAACATCGACACGCCCTGATGGTTGTTGTCGACAAGATTCAGCCCGAACGGACCAATGATCACCCCGGCCACAATCAGTCCGATGATGCTCGGCACATTGAAACGTTTCAATAGAAGCGGGGCAAGCAAGACTATTGCCAATAACACCGCAAAAATTAGAACGGGATTGGTGAACGGCAATGCAAACTCATGCGTCATATCCGAAAAAAAATCGTTCATCGTGGTGTCATGCTGATTTTTCCAACGTTCGTGATCTGCAAAAATAGGGAAAATATTTCTGAATATTGATTAACTCCCCTTTTTTGTCGCTAATAAAGTCTTTATATTTGCAGGTTGAATTCCAATTTATGAGCAACGAAAAACAGATAGAACTCAAGGGGGTGCGAGTCAACAACCTCAAAAACATCGATGTGGTTATCCCCCGGAACAGGTTCACCGTCATCACGGGTCTCTCCGGATCCGGAAAATCATCCCTGGCATTCGATACGTTATATGCCGAAGGTCAACGCAGGTATGTGGAGAGCCTTTCGGCCTATGCCCGCCAGTTTCTCGGCCGGATGAACAAACCAGAGTGCGACTTTATCAAAGGAATTCCACCTGCCATTGCCATCGAGCAGAAGGTGAATACCCGAAATCCCCGTTCGACGGTTGGCACATCCACCGAGATTTATGAATACCTCCGGTTGCTTTATGCCCGGATAGGGAAAACCATCTCGCCCGTTTCCGGCAATGAGGTGAAAAAACATACCGTCAGCGATGTGATCGCCAAGATGCTGGAGTACCGGGAAGGTACACGGATGGCCGTACTGTCACCCATCCAGTTGCGAAACGGAAGAACATTGCCCGAGCAACTGGATATCCTGATGAAGGAGGGTTTTTCGAGGGTCGATGTGGGCGACACCTTTTACCGGATCGACGAAGTACTGGCTCAGGAGAAAATGCCGGATGTACGGGATATCCTGCTGGTTATCGACCGGTTATCCTGTTCGGGCGACAAGTCGGTCATCAACCGGCTCTCCGACTCGGTGGAGACGGCCTTTATCGAGGGAAGAGGCGAATGCATCATCCGGTTCTGGACTCAGGAGGGGATTGAAAGCTTCACCTTCTCAAACCGTTTCGAGGCAGACGGCATCACCTTCGAAGAGCCGTCGGAGCTGATGTTCAACTTCAACAGTCCCGTGGGAGCCTGCCCCAAATGCGAGGGGTTCGGGAAAGTGATCGGTATCGACGAGAACCTGGTTATTCCCGACAAAAGCCTTTCGGTTCAGGAAGAGTGCGTTCAATGCTGGAAGGGAGAAAAGATGGGCGAGTGGAAGAGAGAGTTTGTATTCAACGCCTATAAAGCCGATTTTCCCATCCATCGTCCATACTTCGAACTGAGCGATGAAGAGAAAGATATTTTGTGGAACGGGCGGCACGACCTCGGTATCTACGGGATCAACGATTTTTTCCAGATGCTGGAGGAGAACCTCTACAAGATCCAGTACCGGGTGATGCTGGCACGATATCGGGGAAAGACCAGCTGCCCCGTCTGCAAGGGTGCCCGGTTGAAAAAGGAGGCTGTATACGTGAAGATGGGAGGCAAGAGCATCAACGAACTGGTTCTTATGCCCATCACGGAGTTGAAGCTCTTCTTCGACGACCTTGTGCTCGACGAGACCGACGCAGCCATCGCCCAACGGCTGCTCACCGAGATCAACAACCGGATCCGCTTCCTGATCGATGTCGGGCTGGGATATCTGACGTTGAACCGTTTATCCAACACCCTTTCGGGCGGTGAGAGTCAGCGGATCAACCTCGCGTCATCGCTGGGCAGCAGCCTGGTGGGCTCGCTCTACATCCTGGATGAACCGAGCATCGGACTCCATTCGCGCGACACCCACCTGCTGATCAAGGTCTTGCGGCAGTTGCAGCAACTGGGCAATACTGTTGTCGTGGTTGAACACGATGAGGAAATTATCCGGGCGGCCGACTACATCATCGACATCGGTCCCGAAGCAGGACGAAACGGCGGAAGGATCATGTATCAGGGCAACCTCTCCGAGCTCGAGAAAAAAAGCAACAGTTACACCGTGAAGTACCTGACTGGCGAAGAGAAGATCGAGGTGCCGAAGCAGCGCCGGAGGTGGAACAGCTACATCGAGGTGAAGGGTGCCCGGCAGAATAACCTGAAGAATATCGACGTGAAGTTCCCGCTGCATGTCATGACCGTGGTCACGGGTGTCAGCGGTTCGGGAAAATCGTCGCTGGTGAATGATGTGCTGAGCAACGCCTTGCACAACCACTACAAGGGGACTGCATTGGAACAGGCCGAATTCAACTCCCTTTCCGGCGATCTGAAGCTGGTCAGCTCGGTGGAGTTTGTCGACCAGAACCCGATCGGAAGATCCACCCGCTCCAACCCGGTTACCTACATCAAGGCGTACGACGAGATCCGCAAGCTCTTCGCCTCCCAGCCGCTTGCCAAGCAGATGGGATACACCCCGGCACATTTTTCCTTCAATGTGGAAGGCGGCAGATGCGACGAGTGCAAAGGCGAAGGCACCATTACCGTGGAGATGCAGTTTATGGCCGATATTCGTCTGGAATGCGAGTCGTGTCACGGCAAACGTTTTTCAGCCGAGGTCCTGGATGTGGAGTACAAGGGGCTCAATATCCACGATGTGCTGGAGATGACCGTCAATCAGGCCATCGAGTTTTTTGGAGCACAGAAGGGAACCACCGAAAAGAAGATCACCAAAAGATTACAACCGCTGCAGGACGTCGGGCTCGGATACATCAAGCTGGGGCAATCTTCATCGACACTGTCGGGCGGAGAAAACCAGCGGGTGAAGCTGGCCTACTACCTGGGTGAGGAGAAGTCGTCTCCCACTCTCTTCATTTTTGACGAGCCGACCACCGGACTCCATTTTCACGACATCAAAACGCTGCTGAAGGCGTTCAATGCACTTATCGAACGGGGACATACGGTCATCATCATCGAACACAACATGGATGTGATCAAGTGTGCCGACCATATCATCGACATTGGCCCTGAAGGGGGGAAAGCGGGCGGTTACATCGTATGTGAAGGAACACCTGAGCAGGTGGCGATGTGCAAGGAGTCGCACACCGGCAGGTTCCTGAAGGAGAAGCTGAGCTGATCCTCTACAGGTTCCTGGCCACCCAATAGAGCAGGATGAGAGAAACCACAATGATCGCGGCCCGTTTACCGAAAAGGAGTCTCGCCAACCCGGGAAACCGTCTATTGCCGTTGAAAAAGGCCAGGTAACCACCGAGCAACAGATAGGGTAGGAGGAAGAGAATCAGCCCATTTTCCGAAAATGCACTGCTCAGTTCCAGGTGAAAGAGATGATGTAGCGCACGTTGCGTGCCACACCCGGGACACTCATATCCGGTGACCACCAGGAAAAGGCAGCGGGGAAAAACCGCCGCCTCCTCCGGGTCGAAACGGTAGAGCAGAAAAGCGGCTGCCGCCAGCAGCAGGCTAACGACAGCTCCAATAACCGGATTAAATTTCGTATCCCGATCCACTGAACACATCGGTTATGCCGGACATCGACACACCAAAAGCGATAATGAGGATGACGGCAACAATCCAGAGAATCACCCAGGCAATCCCGATCCACATGGCAATCTTTGTCCATTTTTCCGCCTGATTGGAGGCCTCCAGCGAACCGGCATAGTCACCGCGGAGATAAAGGGATTCCACTTTCGAAGCATTCACAATCCCGATAATCCCCAATAGACTGAAGATACAGCTGCAGAGCAGAAACGGAAGGATGGTTGCCAAGATCGACTCGATCAGCCAGGACTTGGGCATCGGCTGTTGCGGCGACGGGGCGGATCCGTAACCGGGCCTCACCGCTGGCGGTGTCACCGGTTGCGGCGAATAGAAATCCCTACTCTCTTCAAACAGCAGACTCAGTTCGGGTATATCCGCAGCACGTGTCCATTCGCTCATTCCCTGCGTCCACACCAGCGTCTCCTTTTTGATATTTTCACTCTTCAACTCCTCCGGAGTGAACGTGCCTTTCTGTTTTCCTTCGCTGTCAATGTAAAAGTAACGGTTCATAATGGTAATAATCTTTTATTTGTAATCTTCAGGCGTGATATGTATTGTTTTCACTACGTTTCCTACAGAATCGGTATAAATGTAATCAATCCGGACATCATTTACCGTGAAAATCCTCAGGTCGGGGTTCAACCTGAATGCCTCCCTGATATTGGTCCGGGTCTGTTCTTCAACCGCCTCCATCAGCGATTGTGGATCATCGGTATTCAACAGCCGGTACCGGTACTGAAATAGATTCTCCTCCGTCACGTCAGCTCCCAGGAACAACGTATGGTTGTCGAGCTGAACCGGGGCGGTACTGTTCATATTTTCAGCCATTTTCACCAGTTGCCGGTGCAACTTGTCACCACCGGAACATTGAATAAACAACAGGGGGAATATCAGCAACGGAAAGAGGATGAGCTTGCTCTTCATAATGTAAAATCTTGAAACAAAATTAAAAAAGTTTGTGGAGGGTAGAAAATATTTTGCTACTATTTTACATCGGGAGTGGATGAATCCTGAAATAATTTTGGCAGGATATCTCGCGACACCCTGCCAAACATGTTAACCTTAAATCTAATACTATTATGAAAAAACCACGTTGCAAATTTATAAAAATAAAACAAAAACACCCAAATATTTTCAATAAAAAATCAATAAAGAATATTTGCTTACAATTTGTCAACAATTCGGATCAGATTGCTGGCAATCCCATTCCGGTTATCTTCCGGTAGAGATCGAGCGCATAGATATCTGTCATTCCCGATACATAATCAACGATCGCCTGTATCCGGGAGTAGAGATCGTCCGCTTCTGGCTCATATTGCTCGGGGATCCTCCCCAGTAGCAATTGGGAATAGGTGTGCGTGGGATTCTGTATGGCATCGGAGAGCTTTTCAAGCAGAAAACCGATGATCCGGTATCCGGCCAGTTCAATATCCAAGACATCTTTCGAAGAGTAGATATTGGCGACTGCAAAGTCGGAACATTGCCGGTATGCCTGTTGCGCGTTTTCGGAGATACTTTTTATCAAGGTTCCATTGAATTCGCCCGACAGGATCGCCTCTTCATGCTTCATAAAGGCTTCTGAACATTCGTTTACCAGCAATCCGATAACACTAGAACGCAGATAGGCGATCTGCTCGTTGAGATCGCTCACGAAATTGAGGTTGTCGAATCTCCGTTGCCGCTTCTCCCCTTCAAAGAAATCGAGAAAAAGATCTTTCGCCTTATCGGTAGAGATCAGTCGCAACTTGTGGGCATCTTCAATATCCATGATCTGGTAACAGATATCATCGGCCGCCTCAACCAGATAGACCAGCGGGTGGCGCGCATACCTGACCGGTGCATCATTGAGGCAGGGTATTCCCAGCTCATCTGCTATCGACCGGTAATCGGCCTCTTCCGAAGCAAAAAAACCGAACTTGTTTTTACCTCCGCTCAACTGCGACGAATAGGGATACTTCACTATGGATGCTAGGGTAGAATAGGTCAATGCAAAGCCGCCCTTGCGACGCCCCTTGAACTGATGCATCAACAGCCGGACAGCATTGGCATTCCCCTCGAAACAGGTAAAATCGCTCCATCTGCCCCCTTCCCGCTCCACCTGCTCCCGCAGCACCGATCCTCTCCCCTCTGAGAAAAAGGTGGAGATCGCCTTCTCTCCCGAGTGTCCGAATGGGGGATTGCCCAGATCGTGAGCCAGGCAGGCAGCAGAGACAATGGCTCCCATCTCTTCGAAATGGGCCGGTGAATCGGGATATCTTTTACGGAGCGCCCGAGCGGTATTCTCCCCCAGCGAGCGCCCGACACTAGAGACCTCAAGACTGTGTGTCAGCCTGTTATGCACAAAAACACTCCCGGGCAGCGGAAAGACCTGTGTTTTGTTCTGCAATCGCCGGAAGGGCGACGAAAAGATCAACCGGTCATAGTCACGCTGATATTCCGTCCTGTCGTGTCTTTTTTCGGATCGGTAGGCCTCCATTCCGAAACGTACCGAAGACAACAATCGTTCCCAATTCATCTTACAACTCCTACTTTTCTCGCAAAGATAAGACAAAGTTTCTTAGCAGCCCATTGGCTTCTCCACTCCCAAAGCAAAAATTAACTTCAAAGAGCACCATTATTTTCTCAAATAGCCTTAAATTTGTACCTCAATTTCTGAAAGGTTCATCAATGACTGACATCATCAAGCACGAGTGCGGTATCGCCATGATCCGCCTCTTGAAACCCCTCGACTATTATCAAAAAAAATATGGAACGTGGCAGTATGGCCTCGACAAGCTCTATCTGCTGATGGAGAAACAGCACAACCGGGGACAGGAAGGTGCAGGCCTGGGTGCGGTAAAGCTGGAAGCGTCTCCCGGCAACGAATTCATTTTCAGGGAGAGGGCACAGGGGTCAGGAGCCATCTCGGAGATCTTCGGGAAGGTGCACGATTCGTTCAGAGATTTCACTCCCCAACAACTTCAGGATATCGACTTTGTAAAACATTCGGTGCCGTTTGCAGCTGAGTTGTTTATCGGCCACCTGCGATACAGCACCACCGGGAAAAGCGGCATCACCTATGTCCATCCGCTGCTTCGGCGCAACAACTGGGCTTCTCGCAACCTGGCGCTGGCTGGAAATTTCAACATGACCAACGTGGACGAGATGTTCGAGCAGCTGCTCTCCGAGGGGCAGCATCCACGCGATTACGCCGACACCTTCGTGATGCTGGAGACCCTTGGCCACTATCTCGACCGGGAAGTGCAGTACCAGTATGACAAGATCGACAAAACAGGATTGAGCGGCCCGGAGATTAGTCGCCTTATCGAGGAGAAGCTGGACATACCATTTCTGCTGAAGCGGGCCAGTAAGTTATGGGATGGCGGGTATGCCCTTTGTGGACTGATTGGCTGTGGCGACACCTTTACCTTGCGAGATCCGTGGGGAATCCGTTCGGCATTCTACTATCACGACGATGAGGTTGCAGTGGTGGCATCTGAACGGCCCGTCATCCAGACGGCATTCAACCTGAAAAAAGATGATATCCGTGAACTACAGCCCGGTGAAGCCTTTATCGTGAAGCGGAACGGCACCATAATGAACCGGCAGATCTTGGAACCAAAAGAAAAAATAACCCCCTGCTCCTTTGAGCGGATCTATTTCTCGCGGGGGTCTGATTACGATATCTACCGCGAGAGGAAGAGACTGGGCGAACTTCTTGTGCCCAAAATTGTTGAGACAATAGGGAATGATTTCGACAACACCGTCTTCTCGTTTATCCCCAACACGGCCGAGGTGGCCTACTTCGGCATGCTGGAAGGGTTGGAAAAGCGCTTCAATCAGAACAAGGCGATCGAGCTGCTCGAGAAACGGGATGAGTTGACTGCCGAGGAGGTGGAGAAGATACTCTCCAAAAGGGTACGATCGGAAAAGGTGGCGATCAAGGATATCAAGCTGCGCACATTCATCGCGCAGGGCAAATCGAGGAACGACCTGGCAGCCCACGTTTACGACATTACTTACGGATCGTTGAAGCGGGGAAAGGACACGCTGGTGATTATCGACGACAGCATCGTGCGGGGAACAACCTTGAAACAGAGCATTATCAAGATTCTCGACAGGCTGGATCCAAAAAAGATAGTCATTGTCTCCTCTTCGCCGCAGATTCGCTATCCCGACTGCTACGGTATCGACATGTCGCGCATGAGTGAATTCATCGCATTCAAAGCGGCGATCAATCTGCTGGAAGAGCGGGGCATGCAGCACATCATCCAGGATGTATATGAGAAGTGCGTTGCCCAGAGCCGGAAGAAGAAGGAGGAGATGGTCAATTACGTGAAAGAGATCTATGCACCCTTTACTGAAGAGGAGATCTCGGACAAGATTGCCGAGATGCTGACCGACAAGGATATCAAGGCGGAGGTGAAGATCGTGTTCCAGTCGATCGAAGATCTGCATAAGGCGTGTCCCAATAATACGGGCGACTGGTACTTCTCGGGCAACTACCCCACTCCGGGCGGCAACAGACTGGTGAACAATGCATTTATCAACTATGTAGAAGGGCAGGAGAACAGGGTGTATCAATATTCGTTGAACTTTTCAAACGGCACTAAATGATAGAACGCATCGTCATCCTCGAAAATGTGGATCCGGTTGTATTTTTCGGGATTAACAACAGCAACGTACAACTGCTGAAAACGCTATTCCCGAAACTTCGTATCGTAGCCCGCGGCAATGTAATCAAAGTGATCGGCGACGAAAATGAACTGAACACATTCGAAGAGAAGGTGCACGAGTTGGAGAAGTTCAGCATCGAAATGAACCTGCTGAAGGAGGAGGATATCCTGGATATCGTGAAGGGAAAGGCTCCAACGGTTGTAAACCAGGACAACCTGATCATCCACGGGTTGAACGGCAAGCCGATCCTGGCCCGGACAGCCAACCAGAAGAAACTGGTGGACGCATTCGGCACGAATGATCTGGTCTTCGCCATCGGCCCCGCCGGCTCGGGAAAGACATACACAGCCATAGCGCTGGCAGTAAGAGCTTTAAAAACCAAACAGGTAAGAAAGATCATCCTCAGTCGCCCTGCCGTTGAAGCAGGTGAAAAGCTCGGATTTCTCCCTGGCGACATGAAGGAGAAGATCGATCCCTATCTTCAACCCCTTTACGATGCACTGGAGGATATGATTCCCCCCTTGAAACTCAAGGAGTATATCGAAAACAAGATTATCCAGATCGCACCGCTCGCCTTTATGCGCGGACGCACACTGAACGATGCGATAATCATCCTCGACGAGGCGCAAAACACCACCAAACAGCAGATCAAGATGTTTCTTACCCGGCTGGGACTGAACGGGAAGATGATCGTCACCGGCGACGTGACGCAGATCGACCTGCCCACCTCCCAGCAGTCGGGCCTGACCCACTCGATGAACCTGCTGAAGGGGATCAAGGGGATCTCCACGGTAGAGTTTAACAAAAAAGATATCGTACGCCACAAGCTGGTTCAACGGATTGTGGAGGCATACGAGAAGGAGGTGCCGGAGCATCAATACGGCAATGAGAAAAAGAGATAATATATCGGACATCGAAAAATATTGTGCATATGCCAAACGCCCTTACAACAACCAATTACAACTTCCCCGAACAAACCAGTGTTTACCACGGAAAGGTCCGTGATGTATACAGCATCGGCCAGGACAGGCTGGTGATGATTGCCACCGACAGGATCTCGGCATTCGACGTCGTACTGCCCAAGGGAATTCCCTATAAGGGACAGGTTCTCAATCAGATTGCCTCAAAGTTTCTCGATGCAACCGCCGACATCGTCCCCAACTGGAAAATTGCATCGCCCGACCCGATGGTTACCGTTGGCATTCGGTGCGAGCCGTTCAAGGTGGAGATGGTCATCAGGGGCTATATCACCGGAAGCGCATGGCGTGAATACCAGAAAGGAGCTCGAACGCTGTGCGGGGTAACGCTACCCGAGGGGTTGCGTGAAAACCAGAAATTCGAAAAGCCGCTGATTACACCGACAACCAAAGCCGATGAGGGGCACGACGAAAACATCTCGAAAGAGGAGATCATTGCCCGTGGAGTGGTCAGCCGGGAAGATTACGAACAGCTGGAACAGTACACATACGCCCTATTTCAGCGCGGTACCGAGATGGCTGCAAAGAAAGGGTTGATCCTGGTCGATACCAAATATGAATTCGGGAAAAAAGATGGCAAGATCTACCTGATCGACGAGATCCATACCCCAGACTCCTCCCGCTATTTCTACAGCGAGGGCTACGAAGAGCGGTTCGAGAGAGGCGAGGAACAGAAGCAGCTATCGAAGGAGTTTGTCAGAAAATGGCTGATGGAGAATGGATTTCAAGGTCGTGAAGGAGAGAAGGTTCCCGAAATGAGTGAAGCGTACTGCAACACTGTTTCTGAAAGGTATATCGAGCTCTTTGAAAAGATCACCGGCGAGAAGTTCGTCAAGGCAGACACAACCGGTCTGGAGGCCCGGATTGAACGGAACATCCTCGATTTCCTGACGAAATAGAACACCATATCTTTAAAACGACACAAGATGGCCTATAACGTAGAAAAAGTTCAGCCCTACCAAACCGAAGCATCCAAGAGGGAGCAGGTGGAAGCCATGTTCAACCGGATTGCACCCAATTACGACAAACTGAACCGGTTGCTCTCGCTGGGTATCGACAACTACTGGCGCAGGGAGTCGATCGGTGCATTGAAACCCTACCACCCCAGGCTGATCCTCGACGTGGCCACCGGAACGGGCGACTTCGCCATCCTGGCAAACGAGATACTGGATCCGGAGCGGATCGTAGGCATCGACATCTCCGACGGGATGATGGCCGTTGGCAGGGAGAAGGTGAAACGGAAGGGGATGGAGCAGACCATCACCTTCGAACAGCAGGATTCTGCCGCCCTCTCCTTTCCCGAAGCATCGTTCGATGCAGTAACCGCCGCCTTCGGCGTCCGCAACTTCGAGAATATCGATAAAAGTTTCGGCGAGATCCTGCGGGTACTCAAACCGGGGGGGGTGTTCCTGTTTCTCGAACTGACCACGCCCGAAAAAACCCCGATGAAGGAGCTCTTCTCCCTCTATTCGAAATATGTGATGCCGCTTCTTTCCAACAGCGTGGCAACCGAGCAGCGGGCCTATCGCTACCTGCCCGAGTCGATTGCCGCCTTTCCGCAAGGCAGGGAGATGATGCTGATCCTGAAGAAGAACGGCTTCCGGAACATCCGGTTAAGACGGTTTACGCTGGGAATTGCAACACTCTACATCGCGGAAAAATAATGGTACGCACCTACGGACTGATCGGCTTTCCCTTAAAACACTCCTTCTCGGCGAAGTTCTTTACTGAAAAATTCGCACGCGAAGGCATCGATGCGGAATATCTCAACTTCGAGATCGAAGATATCCTGCAGTTACGTGAAGTGATTCTCTTCAACCAGCACCTGTACGGACTCAACGTCACCATCCCCTACAAGGAGAAGGTGATCCCTTTTCTCGACAGGATAACACCCGAAGCGGAACGGATTGGTGCTGTAAATACCATCAAGATTGAGCGTGAGCCCAGAAACATGTACTTCTACCGCCTCACCGGATATAATACCGACTATATCGGATTCAAGAATTCGATAGAGCCGCTGATCCGCCCGGAACTTCACAGGAAAGCGCTCATACTGGGAACGGGAGGCGCATCGAAAGCAGTGAGAGCGGTCTTCGACGAGATGCATATCGGCTGGAAAGAGGTATCGCGAACGGCAGCAGCCGGCAGGTTTACCTACGGTGAACTGGACGAGGCGATCTTGCGCGAATACACGATCATTGTAAACTGTTCCCCGGTAGGCACCTTTCCAGATGTGGAGGTGTGCCCCCAAGTACCCTACCATCTCCTTACCCCCGCTCACCTGCTCTACGACCTGGTCTACAACCCGGCCGAGACCCTCTTTCTAAAAAAGGGGAGGGAACAGGGCGCCACCGTCAAGAACGGCGCCGAGATGCTGGAGTTGCAGGCACTTGCAGCCTGGGAGATCTGGGGTAGCAAGTAAAAACTCACCGCATCGATCGGTATCGAAGCGGTGAGCCGTTGTGCTGACCCATTGCCGTTTGCAACGAATCAGGAACGTGTGGACAGTGTAGTGTTTGCCAGATTGGCTCAGGGAAGTTCCTGCAACTCTTTCTCTTCTTCAACTTCAATGTTCAGGACCGGTTTCTCCCAGACAATTTCCACCCCTTCGTTGTTGAAATAGAACACCTTGGATGACTGGTCCACCTTGCTTGTCGCTTTTACTTTCGTCACCTGCTTCTCTGCGTTGTACTTGAGTGAATCGACGGTATAGGTCTCACCCAAAGCATTGACGGCAGCCTGCACTTTTTCGTTCAACTCCTCAAATTTGATATCGGTAAACCGATCATCTTCGAGGAGGAGTTCCCGGACGGAATCCTCCGTTACCGTGGCTACACCCTGTGCTACGGATATTGCAAATAAACCTGATATGGCCATCGCCATCGACACAATAACTTTTTTCATAATCTTCCTTTTTTAATAATTCTCGATAATCCTTTTTTCTTCTTACCTGTTTAATTAAACAGCATCAACTATAAGACAAATACCGTGCAGGAAAACCCCGCGCCTGCTCATCACCTACTCATTTTACAATGACACAACATATTACACAAACATGACCCGCACCGCCACCCTACACCGGATGTGTGGAACAGGTGTGGAAAGTGTGGAAAATCTCCACACCCGATTACCAGGTTGTCAAAAAAAAATCCCTACTTTTGGAGAAAAACTGGCAGCCCATGAAGAAAGGAGCGGACTACTCGCTGGAGCGTCGGATCGGGGTGAAGATCGGGTTACTGCTCCTGATCGTCATCCTTTACGTTGCAGGGATATTCATCTACTCCCTGAGAATGAAAAGAGATCTGGATGTTCAAAAGGTGGAGATTGCCTCAGCCAACGAACTGTTGGCACAAAGCAACCGCCTGGTGCTTTCCGTTCAACAGGCGCAGGAGGTGCTAAACCAATACCTGATGCATCCTAAATCGACGGTTCTACAACAGTACGACTCCATTTCGGCAACCATTCCGGTTCAGATAGCCCGGCTGAAACAGCTGGCATCGCAGCGTGACCGGGAGCTCTACCTGGAGAGCATGGATTCGTTGCTGAACGAAAAGAGGAGGATTGTCAACCAGTTGACTCTCCAGTTCCGCTCACAAAGTCCGATCAGGGAGATCAACAGGAAACTGGAGAGATACAATGACCTGGTTCTCGATTCGGTAGTGGTCACGACCAACGAAGACACCACCCTTGTGGTAAAGGATAAGAAAGGGTTGTGGACCCGCCTGAAAAAGCTGGTCAATCCAAACCGGGTTCCCGACACCATCATCAGCGTAACCCGGGTGGAACAGGAAACCCGGCTCACCTCCAGGATAGATACCGCCGTATACAGTGACCTGAAAAGCGTCACCCAGGTTGCTTCGGAACACTATTCAACCCAGTTGTCAGGTATAGAAAAACGGGTACGTGAACTGATCCTTGCCGAACAGAACATCTCCCTGCAAATCTCCCAGCTTTTGAGCCAATTCTACAACGAGGCTACTGCTGTTTCGCAACAAGGCATAGAGAGTAGCGAACGGCTCACTCTCAGAATCTTCACCTTTGCTGTTGTCATTGGCTCCCTGTCACTGATGCTGATCCTGGTCATTATCCTCCTTATTGCCGACGACCTGAAGCAGGGTCAGCGGGCCCGTCTCGATCTGGCCAGGGAGAAACAAAATACCGAATCATTGATGGAGAGCCGCCATCAGCTGCTCCTTTCCGTGTCGCACGACATCAAGACTCCACTCAGCTCCATGATGGGATACATGGAGATGTGGCAGGATGAGCATATCCCGGAAAGTATCAAAAAACAGTTACGGTCGGCACTTAACTCCGGGAAACATATCCTGAGCATGCTCATGAATCTTCTTGAATTCTCCAGGCTTGAAAGAAATGCAGGCGAGTTGCACCTCAGCCGCTTCAACCTGTCGGAACTGCTGGAAGAGATTATCCGGCTGTTCAGGCCGCTTACGGAAAACAAAAAACTGGATATTGAACTCGAAGAGCTGATTGAGCCGCCTTGCTACATCGAAACGGACCATACGGTGCTCAGACAGATATTGATCAACGTCGTCTCCAATGCAGTCAAATATAGTGTGGAAGGAGGAGTAACCATCCGTTCATACTACGAAAACGGACTGGTATTCAGCATTAGGGATACCGGCATTGGGATGAATGAAAGCGATCTCCGGGAGATATTCAAGCCATTCTCCCGGATAGAAAACCCGCTGAAGGCCGAAGGAAACGGCTTCGGAATGTATGTTACCCAGGGGCTTGTCCATTTGCTGAACGGCGAGATTACCGTTCGATCGGGAAAAGGGGAAGGGACCTGTGTCACTATAAGACTGCCGCTTCATCCCGTGGAAGCACCGGCAGACGAAAACGGCAAAGGGTTTCATCCGCCGCTGAAAAACTACCGGAAAGTCCTTCTCTTCGAAGATGATCTCCCGTTGGGGAATCTGATCAGGGAGTTCTTGCAGCGACGAGGATTCAAGGTGAAGGTCTGCAGTGACAGTCGCGACATTGAGGGATTTGTCAACCATCTGTCGCTGTTTAACATTGTCTTCACCGACATGCAGATGCCAACCGTCACTGGAAATGAGATTCTGGAGAAAATCCGGAAAGTGAACGCCAGCATCCCGGTCTGGCTGATAAGCGCCCACGGCGATTACAACGGCAAAAGAGCCCGTTCGGAAGGATTCAGCGGTTTCATTACAAAGCCTGTCAGGCTGGAAAGGCTTGTCGACATTCTCTCGGGAGAAGGAGAAGCCATGAAGGAAGAGCCACCCCCCTTGAACGGGAAATTTCCTCAACTTGAAGCACTGTTCGGTGATGATGCCATGACGATAAGGGAGATCCTCTCCTCTTTTGTGAACACCCTCTATAGAGACACCGGGCGACTCGAAGTATCCATCCGGGAATCAGCCTTCCGCGAAGCCCAGGAGATTTGCCACAAGATCCATCCTTTTGTCTGTCAGCTCGGCGCCCGCCATCTGTGCGATGCACTGATCAGGATGGATTCGCTCCGGGGAGAGGAAGAGACGGCCTATCCTGCATGGAGAGAGGAGCTTTCGTCAACCATCCGGCAACTCAGGACCTTTGCCGACAATATACGGGAAGAGTACCTTTCCTGATACTACAGCCCATACTTGCGGAGCTTGTTGTAAAGTGTCTTCCGGTCTATACGCAAGAGAAGGGCTGCCCTCGATTTGTTCCCTCCGGCCTTCTCCAGCGCCTGCACGATCTTTTCTTTCTCCTCTTCTGGAGAAACGGTCAATGCAACATCCTCCCTCATATCTGGCTCAACAGGCTTTTCCCGCAAAAGCGGCAAATTTTCCATCGTGAGACTATCCCCGTTGGAGAAGAGGACGGCACGGCGAATGACATTCCTCAACTCCCGCAGGTTACCTGGCCAGGAGTATGCCTCCAGACGGGAAAGGAGTTCGCCCGAGATCTGTTTGACCTGCTTGTCGAGTTCAACATTTGCCTCAGCCACAAAATGTTCTACATATAGTGGAATATCTTCTCTACATGCCCTTAATGGGGGTACCTCGATGATAAATTCATTGAGCCGGTGAAAGAGATCTTCCCTAAAACGTCCCAATGCAATCGCTTTCTCCAGGTTTTCATTGGTTGCGGTAATAATCCGCACGTCGACCTCCAGATCGGAGGTGGTTCCTACCGGTCTGATCTTCTTCTCCTGCAGTGCTCTGAGCAATTGCACCTGAACGCCATGCGGCAGGTTTCCCACCTCATCCAGAAAGAGCGTGCCGCCGTTTGCTTCCGCAAAGAAACCGGTCCGATCCTCAATGGCCGATGTAAAAGCGCCTCTCTTGTGCCCGAAGAGTTCACTCGGCGCCAGTTCCATGGAGAGACTTCCGCAGTCGACAGCAACAAAAGGAGCCTTGGCACGCAGGCTCCGGTCATGTATCATCCTTGCCGCATGCTCCTTTCCAGTACCGCTTTCTCCGATGAGCATTACGGCCATCGAGGTGGGTGCAACCGTGTTGATAAACGAGTACATCCGTGTGGAGAGGGGACTCCGTCCCTCAACGGTCCTTCTGACGCCGTTCTCTCCTCTCTTCGTCTGGCGGCCTCCTCTTTCACTATTTTTTTCGCTCTTCCTGCCCCTGAGGGCAGCCTCGATCTTCTCCGCCAGTATCGATGGATTGATAGGCTTTTCCAGAAAATCAAAAGCGCCCAGCTTTATCGCTGAAACCGCTGTCTGGATCTCTCCATATCCGGTCATGATAATGACCGGGAGCGAGAGATCTCTCTCGTTCATCCAGGAGAGCAGCATGATGCCGTCACCGTCCGGCAGGCGCAGATCCGACAAGACAATGTCGTATGCCGAACGGGATAGGGATTCCTGTGCCGATACCATTCCCGTGCACCACTTCGCCGAAAAGCCGTTCTTCTCAAACCACTTCTGAAGCATGGTTCCAAAAGGGATGTCGTCTTCAACTATTAAAATCTTTCCATTCACGTAAGCAAGAATTGACCTCGTAAAGATAGTTTTTTATTTTTTATCTGCTCTTTACCGCCGGCTACTTTTAAAAAACCGCAGATACAAAGGCAGGGATTAAGCTTTTTCCAAGTGGAGGGTTCCGGTCACGCAAGAATTGAGTATATTTGAGGTCTGAAAAGAGATGCTTCATGAATGCTATACACGATAATGAATATGGGCGGCGACTCTCCCGGCTGCAACAGACCATCCGCAACCTGCAGGCAGATGCCTGTATCATCTCCACTTCGGTAAACCAGTTTTATCTGCTTGGTCATATTTTCGACGGCTACATCTATCTCCTGCCCGACGGGGAACCGCTCCTCTTTGTAAAGCGGCCCGCCGGTATTACAGGTGGCAGGGTCAATTATATCCGAAAACCGGAACAGCTCCCCGAGCTCCTTAGCCAAAGCAGGATAGAATTGCCTCAAAGGGTACTGGTGGAGTGCGACAGTATCTCTTATAGCGCCATCTCCAGGCTCCAGAGTGCCCTTGGGATGCCTGAGCTGATAAACGTTTCGGGAGAGATCCGCCGTATCCGCAGCATAAAATCGGAGTATGAACTGGAGCAGCTGCGCCGTTCTGCCGATATCCACGCCGCGGTCTACCGGCAGATCCCGCATATCTACCGTGAAGGGATGACCGACATACAATTCCAGATCGAACTGGAACGGGAGATGCGCCTGGCCGGCTCGGCAGGAATTTTCCGCACATTTGGCGAGAACATGGAGATCTTTATGGGAAGCATCCTTGCCGGAGAGAATGCCCAATCGGCCTCACCATTCGATTTTGCACTGGGTGGAGAGGGGTTGTCGCCACTGCTTCCGATTGGCGCCAATGGCACTAAACTTATCCCGGGAACCACCTTGATGGTGGATATGGCGGGCAACTACACTCCCTGGATGAGCGACATGACCCGGACATTTGCAATAGGCGAGGTGCCGGAGATAGCCCACAGGGCACACCGTCTCTCCATCGACATTTGCAACGCCATCGCCGGAACAGCCAGGCCAGGTACACCCTGCGCCGATCTCTACGCCCTTGCCGAAGAGATGGTAAAGAAAAATGGTCTTGCCGACTTCTTCATGGGAACAAAACAGCAGGCCAAGTTCGTGGGGCACGGTATAGGGTTGGAGATCAACGAACCTCCTGTGCTGGCACCCCGGTCGAAGGAGCTCCTGGAGTGCGGCATGACGATTGCCGTGGAACCCAAATTTGTCCTTCCAGCCATTGGAGCAGTAGGGATAGAGAACAGCTATATCGTCCAACAAAACGGACTGGAGAAGATTACCCGCTACGAAGAGGAACTGACCTCCCTCTCATAGAGACCCGCCCTTTAGGACACTTATACAAATTTCTCCCGCCGCTGCAGGTTGAGGAAGCCGATCATCAACCAGACAACCGCCCCTATCACCAGAAAAATCCTGCTCTTCAGGATGGTGTTCTGCCAGATCAGGGGATGGATTTCAGATGGAGTGGCAAACGGATTCAAGAAGATATTCCAGTAGGAGAGGGAGAGCTGCCTGTTGCCTCTCATGAAGATGAAGAGGGCAAGGCCGAGAACGATCATGATGACGGCGGTCCCGTTCCCGCTCCGGGTAATGGTGGAGAACATAAAGGCCAGGTTTCCGAAAAAGAGCATCGGGAAAAGGAGCTGGAATGCCATCTCTGAGATGTTGACCGGATAGAGCAGCAGGCGGGCAACATATCCAAAAAGGAGCAGGATGAAGAAGTTGGCCACATACATCATCAACATCCGTACCCCCCACACCTTGTAGCGATAATTGGGTATGCCGAAAATGATCTCCAGTATCCGGTTATCCTCATCATTCTGGATGCCGAAGACCACCGGATAGAAGATCAGCAGCAGACAAGGAAACAACAACAGGTTATAGACGGAACCTTCGTTGATCTCCACCCTGTTCCACGCCTGCTGAAACATGAAAAAGGCGAAGAAGAGAAAGGCCGCCAGCAGGAACCAGAAGAACTTTCCGGCAAAAACAACTTTCAGGTTATACCGGATAACCCGGATGATCATGTCACTATACTCTTTTACACTCATAACGTCAGATATTTTTAAGCAGACAGAGGTAGGCATCCTCCAGGTTGGCCTCCACCCTGACCGCACCCGGATAGGGCTGTTCCACCGAGATGTAACGTACCTGTATCCGGTCGTCATGCTGGATATTATGAACCACCAACGACTTGTCCAGCACCTCCTCGAACGCCTCCTTGTCGATCAGGAACTGCCACACCTTGCCCTCAGCCATACCCACCATCTTTTCGGGTACACCGAAATATTTCAATTCCCCCTTGTCCACCACCACAACCTGGTTGCATGAACTGGAGATATCTTCGATGATGTGGGTGGAGAAGATGACGATCCGCTCCTTGCTCAACTCTACCAGCAGGTTCCTGAAGCGGATCCGTTCACGCGGATCGAGTCCGGCGGTAGGTTCATCCACCACCAGGATACGTGGCAGGTTCAGCAGTATCAGGGCAATTCCGATGCGCTGTTTCATCCCTCCCGAGAAAGATCCGATCTTGTCGTTCCGCCGCTCGTACATGTGGACCGATTTCAGCACATACTCAATCCGCTCCTCCCGCAAACCGCGGCTGGTCAACCCTTTCAATATGGCCTGGTAATCGAGGAACTCCCAGGCGGTCATGTTTTCATACATCCCAAACTCCTGAGGCAGGAAACCGATCAATCCCTGCAGCTCCTCCCTATATTGGCGAGTATCCAGCCCGTTGATCCAGATGGTGCCATAGCTCTGGTCCAGAATCCCCGTAATGATGCGCATCAGGGTAGACTTGCCGGCACCGTTGGGTCCGAGCAGCCCGAACATGCCGGTTCTGATCTCGAACGAGACGCTACGTAACGCCTTGAATGGCCTGCGCCGTTTGCCGATCAGTGGAACAGAGATCACCATACGGAAATAGGAGCGTCTCAGACCCGCGAACTGTCCGGTAATTCGCTCGATATTGATGTTCCTGGCGTAGATGTATTGCGACGAGACATAGATGGCAATCCCCAATCCCCACAGGGCGCCGATCACCAGTACCATCGGCAGGTTGTCCAGTTTCCGGTAGAGTCCCCAGAGGATCAGCGGGGGTAGTATCCAGAAAATGAAGCGGTTCAGATACCTGACCCATCGGCCCTCCTCGAACCGGTAGAAGAGGAAACTGCGCACCTTCCGCCAGAGAGTGAGTGTTGCGGCATAGACCACGAAAGAGAAGAGGAAACCCCATGTCTTGCTTTCGAGATAGAAGTAGGTGAAGTAGAGGCCAAATCCCCAGAGGAGAAAGAGCCACGCTGCAGGGAGGATATCCCTCAACGAATGCCACTCACCGCTCAATCCGAGCCTGCGGCGGATATTGCGTCCGCTGTTCCATTCACGGATAAACCGGCCCGGGCGCTCATAGATCTTCACCAGGCTGCGTACCTCGATCCGGATCTCCTGATCCCGATCCACCACATCAGCCTTGGCGCTACGCAGACTGGACTGGATGAAATAGGTGACACCGGGTATCAATATGACCAGCAGCGTAACATAAAGAATCTGGTAGAGCAATCCGCCCGCGTAGAGGAAGACGACAGCCACTCCGGCCACAAAGAGCAGGAGATGGAGAATCTTCATCTTTTGCGCCAGGGTCCGGTACCAGCGCAACGCATTCTCCAGGCCCGTGTAGAGTGTGGGAATGATCACCAATGTCAGCAGGGTGGAGAAGGCAAGTCCACCAATAACGGTGATGCCAAACGGCGCTCCGATCGCCCCGGCATATTCGGTATCGCCCATGGCCATCGGCATCATGGCAATGATGGTAGTAATGGCGGTGATCAGGATAGGACGCATGCGCGATATCCCTGCGGTCATCAACGCCCGTTCACGCCGGAATCCCCGTTTGCGCAACAGGTTGGTATAGTCGATCAGGATAATGCCGTTGTTGACCACTACCCCCAACAGGATGAGGAACCCCATCAATGTGTTGGCGTTCAGCAGGCTGTTGCCGGTCAAGTAGAGTGCGAGCAGCGAGCCGATGGCAGCCAGGGGAATGGAAAAGAGGATGACCAGAGGGGTGGTAACCGACTCGAACACCATGGCCAGGATCATGAAGATCAGCAGGAAGGCGGCAAAGATAAGAAACTTGAAATCGGCAAACTGGTCCTCCTCGTGAATCACTTCGATGGCCACACCTGCCGGCAGGTTGTAGTTGGCAATCAGTTCGTCAATATCGCTACGGTATCCTTCTAGCAGTGATTTGGACTGCTCGATGTTGCGCTGGAAGCTGTAACGCACATCCAGTTGCTTGTCTTGGTTGACACGGATGATGCGGGAACGGCCAAAACCCTTGTTTACCGTTGCAACATCCTTCAGGCTGTGCAATCCTCCGCTGCTGTTCATGATCTGTACAGCCTGCAGGTCATCGATTGTCTTTTGCCGCAGCCGCTCCAACTCCTCCTCTTCAACCGTGCGGTCGCGAATGATGATATCGAATGACTCCTCACCCACCTTGAATGTGGTTCCCGATGAAAACTCCCGATTCAGTTCAGAGAGACCGGTAAGGATATTGGCACGGGTAATGCCGTAAGAGGTGAGCAGTATCTGGTCAAAATTGAGCGTAATCTCGGGCTGACGGCCGGTAAAGGAGACCCGGGTGTTCTGGATGAACTCCTGCTGCTCCAGCTGGTAGCGGATATCTTCAGCCACCAGTTGCATCATCTCGTAATCAGAACCTTTGATTACAATCCGCTCCTGATTCTCGCCGATACCCAGCAGATTCATGAAGCCTACCATGCCGCCCAGACCGCCGCCATTTCCCTGTCCGCCGCCAGTGGGATCGGAGACGACAATCTCGGCACCTCCCACGTTGGGGATTCTCGACTGCACATCGGCCTTGATCTCCGTAATCTTCCGCTTTCCGATCTTCTGGAACTCCTCCTGCAATATCAGTGTCAAGTTGGCCCCCTCCTCGTTCACCCGACTCACCAGATCTTTCTTCTCCGGGATATCCTCCAACCGCTCCTCAATCACCCTCACCACATTATCGGTACTCTCCAGCGTACTACCGGCAGGCATGGTGACACGGATATTGAACCGGTCCGAGCTCACCTCCCGGTTCTGCTTGACAGCGGTGGAGAGCGACATCATCAGGACAGCGAAAAGGAGAACAAGCGCTCCGAAAATGGTCTTGCCCGGGTTCCTCAGGCAGCTCTTCAACAGCACAAGGTAGATCTGTATCGGCCGTTGCAGCAGCGTCACCTTCTCATAGAAGACGGTGCTACTTCTCTTGCTGCGCAGGATCAGATAGGCCGCCATCGGGACAAACAGCAGTGCCACCAGCAGCGAGACCAGCAGGGTGGAGATGATGGATATGCCAATATGGTTACCCATCAGTTTCAACAGGAAGTTCTCGGAGAATATGAAGGGGAGGAAGATGATTACGGTGGTCAATGTTGCCGCCACGATGGAACGCCACACCTCCCTGGTTCCCCGGGTGACCGATTGATCGGGTGCAAGTCCCGATCCCGACAGCCGATAGATATTCTCCAGTACCACTACGCTGTTGTCGAGCAGCATGCCGACAGCCAGTGCCATCCCTACCAGGGTCAGGCTGTTGATCGAGATTCCCGCCCAATAGAAGAAGCTGAATGCCGTATAGACCGAGATGGGAATGGAGAGGGCAATGAAAAAGACCAGCCGTACATTCTTCAGGAAGAACCAGAGTACCAGGATGGCCAGCAGCCCGCCCGTCAAGGCCAGGTTGATGATTTGGTTGATGTTCTTCTCCATCGTTTCGGCCATATTGGAATCTACCACGATCTCCACATCGTGGAGCTTCAGCTCTTCATTCAGTTGTTCAACAGCACGGAGGGTACGGTGCGAGAGATCGATCAGGTTTGCCTGCGCATCGTTGACCAGCGATACAGATACGGCCTCCTTTCCATTGACACGGCTATAGGAGGTCTCCTCCTTCAGGTCGAAAAAGATGGTGGCAATATCCTTTAGCAATACAGGACCCGGGGCAACCACAATGTTCTCCAGCTCCGACACCTTTGTATAGGTAGAGTGCACATGAACGAAATATTGGCTCTCCTTCTCCTTCACGGTACCCACAAAGACCTTCTCCCTGGCATTGCTGCTGAGCAAGCTGCTGAGTCTGGAGGGAGTGATGTTCAACGCCTTGGCGGCATCCTTGTCCAGCTGTATCTCGATGGCCCGTTCGCGGCCTCCAAAAACCTGGACGGCTGCAATCCCATCGATATTTTCCAGCTCCGATACGATCTCCTCATCCACTATGTTGCGCACCCGGTCGATGCCCCCCGAACCGCGCACCTGAAGCGACATGAAGGTGCTGTTCGCCCGCGAGAGGTCCATCTTCTGCACGCGCACGGTAAAGCCCTCCGGGAGGGATGGGGCAATCTCCTTCATCTTCTCCTCCAGCCTGAGCGAAGTGGTTTTGAAGTTCACATTGTTTTTGAAGTCGATCCGGATGGAGGACTGCCGGCTACTGACCTCGGACTCTATCCTGTCGACACCTCCAACGGAACTGATGGCTCCTTCGAGCGGAATAACCACCTCCGACTCCATATAGGCCGGATCCACATCCTGCTGTGCGCTCACCGAGACATACAACACGGGCAGTTCCGCATTGGGAAGCAGTTCAACCGGCAGCTGTTTGTACGAAACATACCCCAACAGGGTAGATGCGATAAACAACATGCAGATTGTTACTCTTCTGTTCAAAAGGAAATCCATGCGCTATATCTCAATTACTTCTTAATTTTTTTACTCTCTCTTTCATCTGCTCGAACAGGTAGTAGACGCAGGGGATCACCACCAGGCTCATCAGGGTGGATGTAACCAGTCCACCGATAACGGCCACCGCCATGGAGGAGCGCATCGCAGCTCCCTCCCCGAAATCGAAGGTCATCGGCAGCAATACCAAAATTGTGGTGAGGGTGGTCATGATGATGGGGCGGATACGCTGTTGTCCCGCCTGAACAATCGCCTCGGTCAACCCCACCGTCCGCTTCAGCTGGTTGATCCGTCCAACCAGCAGGATCGAGTTGTTGATGGCAATACCTGCCAGCATGATAATCCCCATCGCACCCATAACATTCAAGGGGGTACGGGTGATCAGGAAGAAGAGGAGCGCCCCTACCAGTCCGAACGGCGTGGTCAGCAAGATGGTAAAGGGGTGCAGGAGCGATTCATACTGTGAGGCCAATACCATGTAGACCAGCACCACCGAAAGCATCAGGGCAAAAAGGAGACTCTGCATCGATTCGGCCCGCTTCTCCTCCTCACCCGTCACGGTGATGGAATAGCCGGGTGAGAGCCCGATATCGGCCACTGCGGTACGGATCTCCCTGGCCATCTTGTCGAGCGACCGGCCGGCATCCATATCGGCCACAATCTTGTTGATCCGGTTCTGGTTCCTGCGATAGATCTCTTTGGGGGCCTGGGAGTGGGTGATGGTTGCAATCTCGTTCAGCCTGAACTCCTGGTTCCCGTTCCGGATAACCAGTTCCCCCAACTCCCTGCGGGTGATGTCCGGCACTTTGATGACAATATCCCGCATCTCGCCCTTATAGTCCATTTTTCCCACGTCATGCCCCTGCAGCTGTTGCTCCAGCTGCTGAACAAGGGTATTTGCCGATATGTTATGGATTCCGGCCATGGTGCGGTTGATGTTGATATTGAGTTCTGGCGCACCGTCTGCCATCGACGACCTGACATTGTAGATCCCCTCCACCGATGCCATCCGCAACAGTACATCCTCCGTCAGGAAGGCGATCTCTTCCAGATCTTCACCTTTCACCTCCACCACAATGGGAGCCTCTGCCTCTCCCAGGAACGTTCCAAGAGAATGATTATCCTGTTTGAAGGTAAGTTCAAGACCCTCGATACTTGCCGTCGCTTCAGCGAATCGGGCTATCAGTTCTGCCGGCAAGAGCTGGCTCTCATCAGAGAGGATCACCTTCACCATGGCCGTATGCTCCCCTTCAAATACCGCATTGTCTGAGGATCCCTTCCCGATGTGGCTGTAGATGACCGCCAGGCTGTCGCCGCTAATCTGATGCAGCAGGTACTCCAGGTTGGAGACTACGGCATCGGTGCGCTCGAGCCGGGTCCCCTCGGGAAGCTTGACCGATATGGTGAAATCCCTGCCCTCGGTACGGGGCAGAAACTCGGTGCCCACAAATGGAATGAGGAGTATCGAGATGATCAGCAGAGCCGCCGAACCTCCGATGACCCACCAGCGGTAGCCCAGAAACTTCCGCAGGTAGTCACTGTACTTCCTGAACTGCACCGATTCCGTTTCGCCCCGGTCATTTTCCCGGCCCGTCAAGCGGTCGTAGAGTACGGGAATGACCATCAAGGCCACGAAGAGTGACGAAAGCAGTGCGAAGGTTACAGTCCAGGCCAGATCCTTGAAAAGTTCACCCGATGCACCGTGCAGGTAAACGATGGGTATAAAGACAACGATGGTGGTTACCGTGGAGGCGATAACCGCTCCGGCCACCTCGGTGGTGCCGTTGATGATCGCCTCTCTCCGCTCCAGTCCCTGTTCCCGGTTCCGGAATATGCTCTCGATCACCACGATCACATTGTCGATCAGCATCCCCGCTCCCAATGCCAGGCCACTCAGGGTCATCACATTAAGCGTGAGTCCGTTGAAATACATCATGGTAAAGGTGGCAATGATCGAGATCGGGATCGAGAGGCTCACAATCAGGGTCGTGCCCACTCGTCGTAAAAAGAAGAAGAGGACCAGCACGGCAAGCAGCATGCCCAAAAGAGCACTGTTGATCACCTCCCCGATGGCCTGTCTGATAAAGATACCCTGGTTGCTGATCACCTGGAACCGATAGCCCGGCAACGCCTGTCTGATCGTTTCCAGCTGGGCGGTAATCAGTTCAACCGCCTTCACCGTGTTAAACTGTGTCTCCTTGTAGACCGACAGGCCGATGCACCGCTCGCCGTTGATCCGCACGATGTTGTCGGGACGTGCATTTTCAAACTTGACGGTAGCCACTTCCCGCAGGAAGAGCGGAGCCTGCCCCCCGTTGCCCGATCCGCCAGAGGCAGCTTCAACCGGTTTATAGCTGATGATCAGGTTCTCGAAATCTGCTTCCGAGTGAAACAGCGAGGAGCTTTTCACCAGGTATTGCAAGCCCATCTCACTCACCCGGCCCCCCGATATGCTCTGGTTATTGGATTCGATCCTGGAAGCAATCTCCTCCATGGTGATGCCGAAGGCACGGAGGGTATAGGGATCGGTTTCGATGGTCAACACCTGTCGCTCCTCACCCGACAGAGAAACCTCGGCAATGCCCTCCAGGCGTATCAGTTCGTTCCGTATATAGCTGTCGGCCATCTTCCGCAGCTCCGCCATGTCGGTTATCGACTGGTGCGACATCGCGATCAGCATGACCGGTGCCGTATTGGGATCATGCTGGGTGATGTTGATCGATTCAATATCTGGATTTTGCGATAAAGGGGCCATCGCTTTCTGAAGATCCAGAAAAGCTTCATCCATATCCTTGTTCTGCAGGTACTCTACCGTAACCCGCGCAGATCCTGCCCGGATCACCGAAGAGACCTGGACCACATCGCTCTGCCGGATTGCCATCGACTCGATATTCTCGATAAACATCTTCTCGATCTCCTCGGGTGGACGCTCACCGGCCTCCAGTTCGACAAAGAGACGCGGTGTATTCATATCGGGCAAGAGATCCACGCTGAGCCTGTCGTATGAGATCTTCCCAAGCAGCAGGATCGCAAAGACGATCATGCTGATGGTAACTGGATTTTTCAGTGCGAATCGGAGTAAATTCCTCATTTGCGCTATCGTGTTAAAGGGGAGACTATTTCAATACTTTCACGCGACTATTTTCACGCAAGGTCTCATATCCCCGGATAATCAGGTTGTCATTTTCATTCAGACCCTGTGTCACCTCCACATTCTCCTCATCCTCGAGTCCGGTCTGGATATCACGCAGGATCGCCGTATTTCTCTCCACCACATATACAAACTTCCGGTTTCTCCGGGAGATGATCACCTCTTTCGGGATTACAATGGCACTGTCGGCCCTGTCTACCACGATGTCGGCCTTCACAAACATGCCGGGACGCAGTTTCAACTGGCTGTTATCGATCAGTATCTTTCCCTTGAATGTACGTGTTTCGGTACTGATGGCGGGCGACAGTTCACTGATGACACCTTTGAGCGTATCCTGGAGCAGGGTGTAATGGGTAATGTGTACCGGCTGGTTGGCCTGCACATACCCGATGGCACTCTCCGGCAGATTGATCTCCATGTACATGTTGGAATAAGACATCAGGCCAACCATGGGGCTTCCCTGCGACACCCTGCTCTGCGGAGTATAATGGGGCAACGAGACGATGACACCGTCGAAAGGTGCCTTCACACTCATCTTCTCAAGGTTGAGCATCGCATTTTCAAGGTCGTACCGGGCATTGGTGACCCGCACTTCCGTATTGCGCATCTCGCTGAGGGTAACCCCTCCCTTTTCATATAGGGCCTTCTGTTTGCTCTGCTCCTGTTCCGCAATCTCGAGACTCAGCTTTCTCGATTCCAGGGCTATCCCGTTCTCATACTCCTTGTCCTCCAGGCGGATGATCAGCTGTCCTTTCCTGACAACGTCGCCCAGCTTGAAAGGTTTACCGGTGGAGGGGTTGGTCTGCAGGTTATAATAACCGCTCATCTCGGCATTCAGTTCCACACTGTAGGTCGCCAGCGCAGTTCCGGTCGTGTTGATCAGCTTGCTGATCGAACTTCGCTTCAGCTCCTTTACGGAGACAGGCGTCTCAATCTCGGTCTGTCCACCCTGGGGTTGGTTCCCGCACGCTGCCAGCAAGGCTACCGCTATCAAGGGCAATATGTTTCTGTAATTCATTCGGCTATATTTTTCAGGTGTATCCTTAAACTCAATTGGACGTGCCTTTCCATCCCCTGATGGGCACAATAGGTTCTTCTTTCTCAAAGTCATATAGGGTCAATATTTTCAGGTTGAGGAGTTCGATCTTGTAGTTGATGAGTGCCTGTGCATATGCAATTTTCCTGTTCGACAACTGGGTCTGGTACTGGTTGATCTCCATCCCGGTGAGATCGCCCTCCCTGTACCTCGTCAGGTTCAGATCGTAGGTCAGCTGGGCATTCCGAACGCTCTTCTCCGCAATATCTATCTGCGAACGGAGATTCTCCAGCCTTCTCCAGGTCTGTCTCACATCCAGTTCAATATCGATCTGCTGGTTCTCCTGTTCAAGTTTTGCAATTGTCTGGGCCACTTTTTGTGCATTGACCCGGGCCTTTTTCTCGCCCCAGTCGAAAATCGGTATGGCAAAACTGATGGCCACACGGGGATTCTGGGTGGGGTTGTCATACATGCTGCCAAACCTTTCGTGGTCGCCAATGATACCCACCGACAATGAGATATCGCCCCGGAACTCATTGAGACTCTTTGTCCGGATCATCTGCAGTTCCGCCAGTTCAATGTCGATCTCTCGCTGTCTGATCTCCATTCTGGAGTTCAGGCCGCTCTGCACCGCCTGGAGCAGGTCGATCGCCAACGGGCTCACATCGATCTCCACCGTCACATCGAAATCTTCATCCAGATCCATTCCCAATGTCTGCTTCAACTGGTCTTTCGCATTTTCAAGTGCAACAATACGCTCCTGTACGGCAGATTGCGCATTGGCAAGATTAAGTTCCGCCTGGTATAGCTCCTCTCTTGCGGCCAGGTCGGCCTCCACCTTGTTGCGGATGATTTCATAACTTTGTTTTGTATTTTCCAGCTCCTCCTTGCTAATGGCCAGGTTGTTCTGGGCCATATAGACCGAATAGAACTGGTTGGTGATGCTCCGTTCGGTATTCAACCGCTGCAGGGCGTAGCGGATGCCGGCGTTTTCGTAGTCGAACTCGATCTCCTGCAGCTCCATCTTCCGTCGGTTGTAGGTGAATATGGGCTGGTTCAGCCGCAGATAGAGGTCGTTGCTGAATGCCTTGTTCTGGTTGCGCATACCCTCCACGATCGACTTGTTATCCTGCCATCCAAACGTATTGATGAGCGAGATCTCCCCGTCGGTCATCAGAATGGGTTGAGAGACCATGAATGTCCCGCTGGTGTTGAATGTTTCGTTGGTATACCACTGGGAGAGACGGTTGTCGAATCTCCTCGACTTGCTGTAGTTGACCGGATTGAGGTCGAGTGAAAAGCGTGATTTCAACGAAGCCTGCTGGGCAAGAAGGTTGTACTGGTACCTTTCGAGGTTGAGTTTCGCTGCTTTCAGGTCGGGGTTGTTCTCTTCCGCTATATCCAATGCCTGTTCGATGGTCATTGGCGACTGCGCGGAGGCAGGCGAGAAGAGCAGACTTGCCGACCAGAGCGCCAACAGGCAAACAAGTCCTATTTTTTTAAACCGTTTTATCTCCATAATCATCTCTTTTTCTGTTCACATCTATCTGATTGGAATCAATACCTGGCATGGTCAATGCCGCCTGACAATCTTGACCGCATCGGCCGTTACTGTCCGCAGCTTAGTGTCACAACTCAAGACAACATCTACCGTATCCTTGCTGAAGAAATAGCTCCCCAACAGGCTCCACCCCTCCTCAGAACGTTGCAGGTTGATGTAGCCATCCTCCTCGCTGCCGTCGTAACGGATCTTGAAATGGTATTCGGCATCCCTTCCGGCAGCTCCGCGACCGCCCCTTCCCCTTCCCCGGCGCAACTCATCCGGCTTGTAAACCCAGTAATAGAGGTCGTACTGCCCCGACTCGGGTACCGGAATTCTCCAGGTGGCAGTCTGGGTTCCGCTTCCGCTCCTCACCACATAGGCTGAACGGATATGGGTACCGTAATATTTATCGTTGGTGGTCAATGTCCATCTAAGCGGAGGTCGCCAGTTGGAGACTCCCGAATAGGGGAACGAGTCATCTTCCATCCGGTCGAGCCATTGTGGCAGCAACCCCACCACCTCGGGTGCCGATAAGCTGAAGAGAGTGCTGTCTTCATTGTCGACGATCACCTCACCGGGGAAAATGAACGAGGCGTTTTCCACAATGAAATCCCCCTCCTCGTCAACCGTTTTGTTCCGTTCGCGGATGATGTTGGTTACCGGGAGCATGATGGTGGCAGGCAGGTTTGCAGATATCAGGGTATTGACCTGAATACTGCGGGGCGCCTCCTCCCATACGGAGACCAGGCTCTTCGTTTCATGCGCCTTGATGGGCACTTTCCTTTTTGCCCTCGGGTCATAGATTGCCCCCTGCCCTCCCCCGAAGTTGATCTCTACGTTGACCACGCCATCCTGATCAGAATCATTGGTGATCTGCAGTTTAACCACAAAGACTTCAGCGTCGCGGTTGGTGATCTGGATCACTTCCGGTGTCCAGATCAGGTAAACGGGAAGCGCCGTAGGGTGATGCCATGCTTTAAGGGGAGTATGCAGATCTGCATCGCCAATCGCTCCCAAGGTATCGAGCAGGTTCTCGAACCGCAGGTTGGTGAACAGGTTTCGCTTCAGTAGGGCACGTAGCGAATCCCTGAACTCCTTGTATCCCACGTTCCGTTCGGCATGGGCAAAGAGATAGTTGGCCTTCAGGGAGATGACATTATCCAGCAGATCCCGGTGCTCTACATCCGTTAGCAACTCCCGGAAGGGGTATTGTGCCATCAGGAGGTTAGCCTTTTCGTTGTTGCTGATACCGTTGGTCTGCCGTATCCAGTTGTTTACATCCGACCGGTCCTGCAGGTAGAGCTCGATCAGCCTGTTTGAAACCGGCCATTCGGAAGAGAATATGTTATACCTGAAGTTGTAGAGCTGCGGGAAAATAAAATAGGGATTGGGCTTTGTGGAGACATTCACCGCACCCCGTTGCTGTGACCAGTCGGGGGCACTCTCCTGCCGTTCAAACAGTCTCAAGAACCTGTTGAACACCCGCATGCCTGCATCTTCATCGCTGATCTCCTGCCCGCTTCGTTGTGCCCGCCGTTTTTCGTCACGAACACCCTTTACCACATCGGCTTCATTGAGCAGGCTACCCTTTTCGGGGAAGAGCACCATTTCGGGCTGCATCACCTCCTGGGCTTGCGTCCAGGTGCGCATGTAGCTGTGAAACTGGACGGGAACCTCCACCAGCGAGAAGCGGTTGAAGGAGTAGTCGAGGGCATAGTTAACCTCGATAGAGCGCCTTCTTTCCCGGATCATTGCGGGAATGGTGTCGGTGATGGGGGCCAGCACATCGGAGAAATAGTCGTGTCCCTTCAGGTACCACACGCTGTAGAGCGTCTCGTCCACCTCCACGCTCTTCTGTTCATAATCTCCAATAATCAGCGTGATGGATGGGGTCGGGAAATCTGTTTCATAGACGAAAAGAGAGTCGTAGGTCACCTCGGTGCGGAAGGCCATATTTCCCCTCCCGGTCGGATTGCCCCTGCCAGGTGACGGGAAACGGTCCCTGGGCATGCTAAGCGAATCGCTGTCGCTCCGTCGTCGCGGCATGCCTCTCTCCCTGGCTCCCGGTGTTCCCTCAAAAGCGGGTGGACGACGCTCGCCGCCCATTCTAGCCTCGCCGGCCGGACGTTCTCGTTGTGGTCTCATCTCTCCTCCCGCTCTCATCTCTCCTCTCGGCCGCATAGGCCGATTTGCGGTCGTATCTGCACCCATACCAGGTCGCCTTACAGATCTTCTCTCCATTCGCAGTGAATCGCGGCGGGGCTCGACAGGAATCCGCCTTGCGACCGGCCACTTCATCGTTCCCTGCGAGAGGGCCTTCAACCCGTTGATGGTTTTCACCTTCAACCTGAAATGGCTGAAATAGGCCTGTTGCCAGTCGGGATTCTCACTGCTGTAGGAAGTTCCCGGGCGAGGATACCAGTAGGTTTCAGGCGTGAAAAGCAGATAATTTTTCCCTTGGAAACTGTACCGCTTATCTATCTTGAACATCCCGTTTGCCCGCTCCTCCAGCAAAATCTCGTCGGGAATATCGAGGTAGCAAAAGTTCTCATCGATCGTTCCAGAATATTTCAGTTTAAAGCTGACCGAATCACCAGCTGCCAGTTCACGTCCGAAATCGATCTGCAGGATCTGATGGTCACGTTTGAAATTCAGTGGTTGGTCACCTTCGGCCACCTCACTCACCACCAGTGCCGGATTCAGACAGAAGGTAAATTCAGCAGCCCGGTTCAGTGCAACTCCCCGTATCTCCACTTCAGACGAGATCTTCCCTGGATGCTGTATCAGGTTGATATCGTATCGGTCTACCACCATTCGGGGATTTCCTACATACCGGTTGTTCACCTCAGTATAGAGCTGCCGCCGGTTTGCCGCATTCAGGATACCCTCCACATGATTGAAAGAGGCCCATATTCCTCCGGCGAAAAAGAGAAACGAAATCCAGAGCCAGCGATATTTTCCCTTCGTTGAGTTTGGGAGCCGCCTGAAGAGGAAAATGGAGATCGAGAGGAATCCCAGGCCGAACAGGAGATAGATCATCCGGTGATTGATCAGCGTCGACCAGTTGGAAAAACCTACAATGGTTGATTTTACCAAAGGCAGGTTATATACCATATAGTCGAAGAGATAATAAAACTTGTCACCGATATAAAAGAGGGTCAGTGCAATGTAACCCAACAGAAAGACAAAGGTGATGGCCTGGCTTTTCAAGACAAGCATCAGCGCCACGGAGAGCCCGAAGATATAGATCAGTGTGGGGATGCAGATCAGCAGAAAATAGGTGAGATAGGCCTTCCAGTCTATCGTCACCCCAGAAACGATATTGAAGATGACCACCAGCAGGATAACCAGCAGATCCAACCGGATGAAGACCGACAGGTTGCCCAGAATCTTGCCTGCCACATATTCCGCATTGCTCAATGGATGGACATAGAATACCTCGGAGGTATCCAGTTTTTTATCGGCTTTCAGAAATTCAGAGGAGAGGAAGACGGCAACAATAGCCTGTCCCGTATTGAGAAACATCAGGTTGATATAGGGAATATTGGCCGGTAATGCCTTCATCAGCCAAAAGCCACCGCTATCCTCCGAGATCAGGGCAATAAAATTGAAGAGACAGAGCAACAGAAGGGCCAGAATCAGGAAGATACGATAGAACCAGCTCCGCATCAGCAACTTGCTCTCATATCTCGCAACAGAATGTATATTGTACAACGCCAGCATCCTCTATTGTTTCAGTTTTTAATCCTCCATCCAACGGTTCAGTTTCTTCTCCATGAAGTAGACATAGGCATGTTCGAGATTGGGAGGATAAGGCTCCGCATCGTACCCCTCAATCTCGTCTGCAACAACCTGGATCTCCCACCCGGTACCCGACGGTATGGTGGTGATTACCGGATATTTCTTGTCGATAAGGGGTAACTCGTCGCCGCTGATTTTCATTCGCCACACCTTTCCTTCAGCCTCCCGACGCATCTCCTCTGGCGAACCGAAAAAGGCGATCTCCCCCTTATTCATCAGAGCCATGCAGTTACATGTACTGGATATGTCACCCACGATATGGGTAGATAGAATGATGGTCACGTTCTGTTCACTGATCTTGGCCAGGAGATTGCGGAAGCGGATCCGCTCTTCCGGGTCGAGCCCCGTGGTGGGCTCATCCACAATGATCAGCCGGGGATTATGGATCAACGCCTGTGCAATGCCCAGGCGACGTTTCATTCCACCCGAGAGCCGTGAAGCATATCTTTCACGGACATCGAAGAGTCCGACCATCTCCAACATCTCATCTACGGCCTGCCGCCGTTTCCTTCCGTTATGCATGCCCGATAAGCGTGCTGCATAATCAAGAAATTCGTAAGTCTTATATTTGGCAAAAAAACGAAAGTCCTGGGGTAGATAGCCTAGAATTCCACGAACCTGCTTGCGCTCTTTCAGCAGGTTGTAACCGAACACATCCACCTCTCCCGAGGTGGGTTCCATCAGGGCAACAAGAATACGCATCAGCGTCGATTTACCTGCACCATTTGGGCCCAATAGCCCAAACATGCCGGTTGGGATCTCCATATTGATGTTGTTCAATGCATGGTTCCCGTTCGGGTAGATCTTATTCAGTGACCTGATTGAAATGCTCATCGTTACTTCTTCAAGGGTATCGTTCTATGAAAACCGATCAAGGCTCAATAACACAATTTAAATAACTTTGCTATCGAAATAGCAACAAAAATAACCAGATGTTATCTGGTTAACAAATCAAATAGACAAACGCAGCTATTCTATCGACGAAATCAATGAAAAGCAAAACAAAAAAACTTCTCAACCCACAAGAACTATTGCCAGAAAAGGGAACGGCCCCCCGATGAGAGAACGGTACTCCTTTCACTTGTGCAATCTCCTGCTCCACCCTTCTTCCCTACGGATCAACTTTAGGGTATTGTGTATCGCGCCCTATTGCGCCCTGGTCATTAAACCGCCATTTTTAATCGGTCTGGTTTTTTTGAGGGCTAATATACGATAAACGTCAGTTCCAGGCGTCAAACTTATATTTCCCACGTACTCATTCATATATTCAATGGCAAAATAGGTCTTTGGATTTTGAGTATCCACCATTTTCTTAAAGTTCCTGGCATTCTCAATTGTAAATGGTTTTGGAAATCCATCACGTAAATTAATACTAACCCTCTCGTTGTTTGCATAAAGTGCCATTTTCTCCAAATCAGAGTCCATTAATTCTCTAATGATTACATCTCCGCACTCTCCAATTATTACTTTTCCCATATCCTTTTATTTTGTTTGATGAGTAGTTTGTTATCCATAGCTATATTCGACTGATAATGAAAGTTGAGTTTGAAAAAAATAGGGGATTCAGGCTCAATGACCTGCATTCAGCATCAAAGCAGATCGAGCGGGCTTTTTATTTTGGATTTCGCGATGTCGGTAACATGGGTATAAATTTCGGTCGTATTCACCGATTTGTGTCCGAGCAATTCCTGGATATACCGGATATCCGTACCGTTTTCCAGCAGGTGGGTAGCAAAGCTGTGGCGCAAGGTATGAGGAGTCACTTTTTTGGTGATGCCCGCTTTTAAAGCTGCATTCTTGACAATGACCTGCACGCTCTTTTCGGAATAGACACCCCCTCCCTGCCCCTCTATCAGGTATTCCTCCGGTTGATATATCTTGTAGTAATGCCTTAAAGATTCCAGTAACAGAGGGGAAAGCATCACCACACGGTCTTTTCCTCCTTTGGCTTTTCTAACCAGGATAATTTTATTTTTCGAATCGACATCGGTTAGTTTCAGGTGAAGCAGTTCGTTTAACCGCAGTCCGCATCCATATAACAGCTGTACGATACATTTATGCTTCAGGTTGGTCACACTCTCCATTAACCGGCTCACCTCCCGGGCAGTCAGGTAAACCGGCAGACTTTTGTTCTTTGAGCGCGGATACAGGTGTTTGAGGTTGAGTTGTCTGTTGAACATGGAAAGATAAAACTTGTCTATTGAAGCCACGATCAAACGTTGATAAGATGCTCCGATGCGATGTTTCTCAATTTTCCAGTATATATATTTCTCAATTTCCGTTTCCGTTATCTCCAGCGGATGGCTATATTTCTTTTCAGCCAGCTGTAGAAAACTCCTCACCGCACTCTTGTAATTTTTTATGGAGCTGGGACTGTATCGTTGAACAATCATTTTTCGTTCAAACTCCTCCAATAAATCCATTGTTTTCATTGTATTCGATTTTGTGAAACATTCGTATATGCAAAAATATAAAAAAAATTAATTAAAACATAACAAACATAAATACAATATGATATAAATGCAAAATATTTTAATGTTAATATATATAAGCGAATGTTATAAATCGGGTATTTACGAAAGTTGTATATTTATTGCGTAAACAACACGTTAGCGTTCATACCAAAAGACCGAGCAATTAGACAAATAAAACTTTAATTTTTAACATTTATATTTAAACAAAAGCAAGAAATGAGAAAACTATTTTTACTAATCACTTTAACGATTAGTTTGACAAGCTTTGGACAGGAAGTAACCAACGATTTGAGTAAAGTATTTAGAATAAATGCCTTAAACCCTGGACTAGAATTTGAGATGCCGATTTCAAATAAATCGACTATTGCAATAAATCCAGGAATTGGAATTCATGGTAGTTATATGCACCTTGAGTATGATTATTTGGTAAGTGGAGTAACATATTATATTTCGCCGTTTTTGGACTTGTCATACAAAAAGATTTACAATCGGACTAAAAGACAATCAAAAGGGAAAAATTTAAATTATAATTCAGGAAATTATTGGGGATTAAGACTCTTAACCAACTTCAAAGAAATTGAATCAAAAAATATTTACCGAATTGACGATATAAGTTTCGACTTTGGACCAACTTGGGGAATACAAAGAGCTTATGGAAAGATGCACCTACTTTTTGATATGGGACCTGTTTATTATTTCGACACAAAAGGTAACAGTGGATTTTTCCCAATTATGTTACAATTGAACCTTGGATTCAATGCAAAGAAATGGTAAACTATGACTGAAAAATAAAAGTACGAAACGCTAACATTTTGTATAGTGCATAGGGCGGATATGCTATATTTGAATCTTTTGCGCTTTCTTCAACTCCGCCGAAGCGCAGCTTCGACGGTTAGTCAAATTGTAGCTGTCAAACCTGCGCTTCGGCTACTTAGCGGTTTGACAGGAAAGTGCTTTCTGATGCCCTACGCACCATACAATTTACCGTTCTCCCGACATCGCCTTCGGCTCGTCGGGAGAACGGACGGAGGATTACATCCTGCATTCTACTCCTCGCCTAACGGCGACATCGTAGAACACAGGATTTGCGAGATTACAAGGGATAGTGGATATCCCCCCCCCGCAACCTCGCAAATCCTCCGTCCGTTATCGGTCAGTGTAAAAAAGCCGAACCGCAAATGGCACATTTGGTTTTTGCCGACACACGAGCCAACGCTCAAAAAACCAAAAGAGCCATTTTTTGCCAACGCACGGACAGACGAACAGACATAAAAAAGTAAATTTGACGAGAAAAAAAATAAATGGGATTAGACTTTTCAAAAATATTAGTAGTTGGTGTTTCTTCTAGAGCATTATTCAATCTTGAAGAAGAAGAAAGAATATTCAAAGAAAAAAATGTACGGGGTTTCCGTGAATATCAATTTGCCAATGAGGATAAATTACTTGAAAAAGGAACAGCCTTTCCATTAATAGAAGCACTGCTAAAACTGAATAAGCACGTTGACGCCAAATCACCAATTGTTGAAGTGGTTATTATGTCTAAAAATAGCCCTGAAACTGGTTTAAGGATTCTAAAATCCATTGAGCATTATGGATTACCTTTTACTCGATGGGCATTTTCAGCAGGTGAACCACTTGCACCATTTATAAAAGCATTCAATATTGACCTCTTTTTATCTAAAGACGAGAAAGACGTTCAGAAAATAATTGATTCGTCAAGTTGTGCAACAGCTCTAGTTTATGACCCTCCTGAGCATTTTACACCTGAAACAGACAGAGTTAAGTTTACCTTTGATGCAGATGCAGTAGTGTTTTCGGAAGAATCAGAAATCATTTATAAAACACAAAATATTGAAGCCTTTCATCAACACGAAAAAGAAAAAGAAAATGTACCATTAAATGATGGACCATTCGCTGCTTTATTAAGAAAGTTATCAGATATTCAAGATCAATTGCCAGTTGAAAAAGAATTATCTCCTTCTTAAAAATCTCATTTAAAATTCCCAACTCAAGTTAATAGTTTTCAAAGCGGAATTTCTCTTTATTTTCTTTTCATCTTCACTGTTTCTTGCACGTTTAACGTGTTGATTTACTTTTTATGGTGGCGTTTTTATATATATTAACATTACCACTCTTCCAAGGCATGGCAATTCCTTGTCATAAACCCTTTTACGACACGAAAGATGGCGATGGACGATTAAGTGAAAATCCGTCATCCGGTCATCGTTGTCGTTATTCGCTGCTCAAAATCACGCCACCCCGCTTTTCGGTAATACTCCTTAGGCATTTTTACCGTGACCTGCCTGCCGGATTTCACCACTTTACCCGGCACTCGGATAAACCATTCTCGGAAGGTAGAGTGCTCTTGGCGCCAAACCCAAAAGTCGCCCCGGTATCGCATGAGCACCGATAAACTGTAGGCAAATGACGAAAGTTGCCAAAGAATATCGTTTACCCAATCGAGTAGGATGCAAAGATAGGTAATTACTCCTAACTCTGCTATCCTCTCACACCACCCAACGTACGTCTCTCGTATTAGGCGGTTTCTTCAATGTTTAACCGTAATTGGCCGTTAAACTGTAAAGTCCCGTTTTCTTGAACCATTCAAGGTTCATTCCCTCGTGTGCAGCGTGGGTCATTGACAGTCTAAACCATCCCTTAGAACTTCCCGCCGTTGTCCAGCTCCGGTTCCAAGGAACGCCCAACTTGGTCAAGAACCTGGCTATGCCCAACGCCCGTTTGCATTGTTTTAAACGATAGCATCTTAATCTACGACGAAGCCAAGCTTCAAGGTTGCGAAGACGACTTTTCATCTTTGCGTGCTTGAAGTAGTTTAGCCAGCCTCGTAGAACGGGATTTAGCTCGCTTATTAACTGATCGAAGCTAATGCCCCTGTTGCGTTTGGTAAGCGATTTTAGTTTCGCCTTGAAGCGTTGTTCGCTCTTTCGGCTTAATCCTAAACTCCCGCCTTTTAAGATAGTATGGCCGAGATAATTGAGTTGATGAGGACGGACGATATGGCTCTTTTCCTTGTTTATTCTTAATCGCATCCGATTTTCGATAAACTTGGAGAGGCTTTGCATCGATCGCTCCGCGGCTGGTTCGCTTCCGACCATTATGATAATATCATCGGCGTAGCGTACAAAGCAGTGTCCTCTCCGCTCTAACTCCTTGTCCAGTTCGTCTAAGACGATATTCGACAACAGGGGTGATAGTGGGCTGCCTTGCGGTGTCCCTTTCACCCGTTGATTGGCCATCCCCCCGATTAGCATTCCTGCTCGAAGAAATTTACCTATCAACTTAAGTACGCGCTTGTCACCAACGCGAGTACTTAACTGCCAAAGCAATCGGTCGTGATTCACCTCGTCAAAGAATTTTGCCAAGTCTATGTCGATAACCCAATCCTTTCCTTCGGCCACGTATTCGCCCGCTTTACGTAATGCTTGATGAGCGTTACGCCGTGGACGAAAACCGTAGCTGTATTCGGAGAATATAGGGTCATAACGTTTCGACAGTACTTGGCTTATCGCTTGTTGTACCAAGCGATCTTTGACCGTGGGAATACCCAGTTGGCGTTTCCCGCCATCAGGCTTCGGGATTAATACCTCTTTAACTGCCGTAACTTGGTATGTGCCTGTCATTAACTGGCGTTGAAGTTCTCGGTGGTGGCTGTTAAGCCAATCTCTAAGTTCGTCAACGGTCATCCCGTCAATGCCCGCACTTCCCCTGTTACTGATTACTTGCCGCAATGCGGCATCAAGATTCTTTAAGTCCGTTATATCACTCATTAAATCTTGGGTTAAGGCTCGTTCCTCTTTGCAACCTGACAACCACTCGTCCCGTACCAAACCGCTTCCTGAACTGAATACGTCAGTCCCCTTCACCTTTTGGCCACGCTCCCATTCGTCAAAAAGACTCATCTGTAAGTTCCCGTGTTTACCTGGGTTCATAATGGTCGTTACAATTTACAAAATAACTGCTCCTTAATTGAAAATTCAGCCCTTCCCTGTATTGACGTTACTCAATATTTATAGCGGTACTATGGCCTCTGCTGACTTCTCTGCCCCTTTCGGGTTAGAGACCTCCTACGTTAAGTGCATTATCTTCCTGTTAATACTACTGCATTTACTACCCCGGGTTACGGACGGCTTTAGGGCGTCTGTGTTTATTGCCACATTACCCCCCGGGTAAGCCTTAGTATGCAGTTTCTGTTCGTTAGTACCAACTTTTGTTTTAGGCTTCTTTCAGGTTATACCTCGCGGTAACACCCTTGCCATCAACTAACGGTTCTCGCCAAAATAAGCCCGCTCGGGACTTTAACCCTATAGATAATGAACATGCATAGCAAACAAAATCATGCGTGATGGTTTTTCCCGCACAAAGCGAGTTTTTGGTTTGCTCGATCCAATTCTCACTCTCTGATCGGGATCCATAAAGGGTATGGAGCTGCAAGGCATCCAATCCTTTCAGGTTCGAGCAATAGCAAAAGTACTCATACTCGGGTACAAATTGTTTTTCGCCAAAATAATCGACTTCAACCATTTGCTTTATGATGCGCACGGCATAAAACATGCGGGGATTCCTCCAACCGCTACATTGATGTGTAAACTGACAGGTCGCCGTCCGTGGGCCAATCGGCTGCCAAGTCTGCCCGGCAAGTAAATCTTTCAGGTTTTTCAGCTTTACTTTCACCAAATATTCATGTTTACCGTCTTCTAACAAATTAAATAATCCACCATTGAAAAAACCGCTGTCGGCCCTGAAAAACACCTTCTCCACCTTTTGGGGAAGAGCGGCCAAGGTTTCTTTGACAAACTCACAAACTCCGTTTGAGGTGTAAGCTGAACCCGGGCGGAGCCATGAATTGACAAGCAGTTTCATCTCCGTGACAAAACATAAGATGGGGTGATAGCTTTTCGAACCCTTCTTATGCGAGTTATAACCCACCTCAGCCCCTTGTTGGTTGCCGTAAACGGTAAATGTGCTTGAGTCGCAATCAAGTGTCAAGCGGCTTAAACCGCAACGGGAAACTTGCATGCCTGTAAAACCCAACAACAGCTCGTGAAGCGAACGGGCGCCCCTTTCACCCAAACCTGTCAAATGGCGGCGTATGGTGTCCTCGTCAATGTTCTTGGGTAACTTCAACAAGCGGGCAACCAAGGCGTCAAAGGTGAAGTTTTCAATCCGCTTCAAACGGTGAACACCGCACAACGATGCCAACAGGATACTTGAGAGTATTTGGGCTGTGCTGAAACGGCTTGCATTGTGGCGGATGGTTGGGAAAAGATGTTCCAACCGACGATAAATGCCGCAATGGTTGATAAAATCAGAGGTTACGCTTAACCCTGAATATGACGTTAATTGTTCTGAACTGAACTCTTTCTTTACTGAACTGGCAGTAAATGAGATTTTTTTACTATTTTTGTATTGCATGTGTCGGGTGAGTGTTATTTTTTATTTAACACCTTAAAGATAAATACTTTATCTGACACATGCAACTTTTATTTGAGACTTTTAGGTCCTTTAAGAATTGCGATTGTTACAGCAAGAAATTCACCTAGTCATATGCGAGTAATAAAAACTTTGAGAAGTTGGAACGTTTACGTTGACGAAGCGTACTTTTTAGGAGGGTGGCCTAAGGCTCCAGTTCTTGAAGCTATTGGCACACACATATTTTTTGATGACCAAGACAGACATTTGGTGGATTCTCAAACTAAGGTACCTTGTGGAAAAGTGCTATACAAATCGGATTCAATCTTGAAAAATTTTGAAACAGAAATGATTGTAAACGCTAAAGACACAGAAAAAGTAGAAAATTAATGAGCCAAGTAAAATCCAAAAAACGAGTTACAGACCACGGTGAAGTGTTTACAAACGAACGTGAAGTAAACGCTATGCTCGATTTGGTAAAACACGAAACGGAACGCATTGACTCACGTTTCTTAGAACCTGCTTGCGGTAATGGCAATTTTTTAGCAGAAGTTTTGAGACGAAAATTAGCAGTGGTGGACAGCCGATACAGCAAAAGTCAAGTGGAATGGGAACGCTATGCTGTAATCGCTGTTTCAAGTATATACGGTGTGGATATTTTGGAAGATAATGCTCAGGAGTGTAGAGAGCGACTGTATAATATTTTTAACGAACGATATATTTCTTTATTCAAGGACAAATGTAAAGACGAATGCAGAAGGAGTGTTAAGTTTTTATTGAGCAGAAATATTCTGTGGGGCGATGCTTTGGACTTTACAAATCCAATAACCAAGGAGCCGATTATATTTTCGGAATGGAGTGCGGTAAATGGCTCTATGCTGAAACGCAGAGATTATATGTTTAAATTTTTAGTGGAAAAATCGCACCAATTTTCTTTGTTTAATGATGAAGGCAACGCAGCAGCCATTGACGAACCTGTAAAGGATTTTCCGCTTATTCATTTCTTAAAATTAGGAGAAGATGATACAAACGAACTATAACCCTGACGTACTCTCCTGTCTTGCCAATTTGAGCAATGACGAAGTATTTACGCCACCCGGTTTGGTGAATGATATTTTGGACTTGCTCCCTGCTGAGTTGTGGAGCAACCCAAACGCCAAATTTTTAGACCCTGTTTCTAAAAGTGGTGTGTTTTTGCGTGAAATGGCTAAGCGACTAATGCACGGTTTGGAAACCCAAATTCCCGACAAGCAGGAACGCATTAACCATATTTTTAGCAAACAACTCTATGGAATTGCCATTACCGAACTTACCAGCTTATTAAGCCGCAGAAGCGTGTATTGCTCCAAAACAGCCAATGGTAAATACTCTATATGCGAGACTTTTGATAATGAGCAAGGCAATATCTATTACGAACGTATGCAACACACCTGGCAAAACGGTAAATGCACCTATTGCGGAGCCAGCCAGGAAGTGTATGACCGAGAAGATGCTTTGGAAACCTACGCTTACAATTTTATTCACACAGACAAACCTGAAAAAATATTCAATATGAAATTTGACGTTATCGTTGGAAATCCACCTTATCAAATGAGTGATGGCGGTGGTCGTGATTCAGGTGCAATTTCACTTTATCACAAATTTATTGAACAAGCAAAGAAATTGAATCCAAGATATCTCTCAATGATTGTTCCTGCAAGATGGTACTCAGGCGGCAAAGGACTTGATGAATTTAGAGATGAAATGCTGAAAGATAAAAGATTAGCTCAAATTCACGATTTTCCAGAAACATCTGATTGTTTTCCTGGTCTAAATATTCGTGGTGGTGTGTGCTATTTTCTTTGGGACAGAGAGCACAAAGGGGATTGTACAATTACAAATTACAAAAATGGTACAATTCTGAGCACTTCAAAAAGACCGTTATTAGAGCCAAAGTCTGACGTCTTTGTAAGATACAATGAAGCAATTGACATACTTAGAAAAGTTAAGAAGTTCAATGAAAAGACATTTGATGAAACAGTGAGTGCAAGAAAGCCCTTTGGACTTGATTCCAATTTTTCAGGTTTCAAAAAGAGTAAAACGGATAAGCATAATATCTTGCTATACAGATTTGGAGATAACGGATTTGTGAGCGAAGAACAAGTGATAAAGAATAAGCATTGGGTAAATGAAATAAAAGTCTTGGTTTCCAAAGCCAGTCCGGGCGGAGACTCATATCCTCATCAAATAATTAGTAAACCAATTGTCGCTGATAAAATGTCTTGTTGTACTGAGACGTATCTAGTTGTTGGCATTTATAAAAACAAAAAAATTGCAGAGAATGTGGCAAAATATATGCACACACGTTTTTTCCGATTTATGATGTCATTAATCAAAAACACACAAAATATTTCTAGGGGTGTATTTGCTTTTGTACCAATCCAAGATTTCAACGAAGAATGGACTGATGAGAAATTATTTGCAAAATATGGCATCACAGCGAGTGAAATTAAGTTCATTGATACCTTAATAAGACCAATGGAATAAAATGAGTAAAAAAGAATTTTTTCCGCCCCGACCATTGTCTGAAGCAAGATTTTCAGGATTAACGGATTTACAAAATTATGGCAAAAATTAACGTAAAGGACAAGGAAATTTCAATTATCAGCATTGCGGAGACTGATTTTATATCGATTACAGATATTGCTAAGTATAAAAATCCAAACAACGCAGATGATGTGATCAAAAACTGGATGCGTAACCGCAACACCATTGAATTACTTGGGTTGTGGGAAACCATCCATAACCCGGATTTTAAACCCGTCGAATTCGACGGGTTTAGAAGAGAAGCGGGACTAAACAGTTTTGTTTTGACACCTAAAAAATGAATAGCCAAACAGCAGATGCAAATTTTGCAAGAATTAGAAAACAGAAAATTATTGAAATGAGTAAAAAAGCATTTTTCCCGGCACGCCCCAACACTAATCCAACTATTTACGCTTATGAGTTGGTAGGTGTGGACACGCACAAAGGTTTGCTAAAAATCGGCTATACCGACCGTGATGCACAAACACGTATCAAAGAGCAATTAGGCACGGCAGCCATTCCATACAAAATTGTATTTGAAGAATCGGCAATGAAGCGCGACGGCAGTTCCTTCATTGACCGGGATGTACATAGACATTTGCGTAAATTAGGATTTGCAAACCCTGAGGGAGAGTGGTTTCAATGTACTTTAAATGATTTACGCAGAGCGATGTGGGAAATCAAAACAGGAGAAAGAACAGAAGAAAACCGTGTGCATACATACAGTATGCGTCCGGAGCAGGAAGCAGCCGTAAATAAAACATTTATTTATTTCAAAAATTATAAGAAAGAAAATCCCAACAAACCACCTCATTTTCTATGGAATGCTAAGATGCGTTTTGGAAAAACCTTTACCACTTACCAGTTGGCTAAAAAAATGGGGTGGAAAAAATTGTTAGTGCTAACCTTCAAGCCTGCAGTAGAAAATGCTTGGAAAGAAGATCTATTGTCTCATGTGGACTTTAAAGGTTGGCAGTTTATATCCAAACAATCAGATGAACTTACGAGCGAAAATATAGATAACAATAAACCTTTGGTTTGTTTTGGTTCCTTCCAAGACTATTTGGGAACACAAAAAGATGGCAGTATTAAAGTTAAAAACGAGTGGGTTCATAAAACAGAATGGGACTGCATTGTATTTGATGAATACCATTTCGGGGCTTGGCGGGACAATGCGAAAGACCTTTTTGATAGAGACAGCGATGCTGAAAAAGAAATGGAAGAATTCAAAAAAATAGAAAAAGAAGGGTTTGCTGAAGATAAAAAAGCCGATGTATTAGAAGGTATACTGCCCATCAAAGCCAATCACTTTTTGTATTTATCCGGAACACCCTTTCGGGCGATAAATTCAGGTGAATTTATCGAAGAACAAATTTACAATTGGACCTATTCTGATGAGCAACGAGCTAAGGAAAACTGGGATGAATCCAAAGGACCGAATCCGTATGCGTCCTTGCCGAGAATGGTAATGCTCACGTATCAACTTCCAGACTCCATTCGCCAGATTGCAATGCAAGGCGAGTTTGACGGATTTGACTTGAATGTTTTCTTTTCGGCCGAAGGAGAAGGAAGAAATGCCCGATTCAAATACGAAGACGAAGTACAAAAATGGTTAGATTTAATCCGAGGCGCATTTAGCGAAACTACCGTTGACCATTTGAAAATGGGAGCCAAAAAACCGCCACTTCCTTTTTCACACGCACCATTGCTCAAAGTACTAAATCACACTTTTTGGTTTTTACCAACCGTTGCAGCCTGTAACGCAATGGCCAATCTATTGAAACAGAGACAGAATAAATTTTACCATGATTACAAAGTAGTAGTTGCAGCAGGAACGGAAGCAGGAATTGGCGTAGAAGCATTGCAACCAGTATTAGATGCAATGACAGACAATCCACTGGATTCTAAAACTATTACGCTCTCTTGTGGTAAATTGACTACAGGTGTTTCCGTAAAGCCGTGGACAGGTATCTTTATGTTGCGAAATTCTTCCAGTCCAGAAACGTATTTCCAAGCAGCATTCCGAGTACAAACACCGTGGGTTATTAAAAACCCAGACAGCAAATCGCCCAACAAAGAAGAAATACTGAAAGAAGAATGTTACGTTTTTGACTTTGCTCCCGACCGTGCATTAAGGCAAATTGCCGATTACAGTTGCCGACTTAATGTAAACGAATCAAACCCCGAAGCAAAAGTTGCTGAGTTTATCAACTTCCTACCAGTATTGGCTTATGACGGCAGTTCAATGAAGCAAGTGGATGCAGTGGGAATTTTAGATATGGCAATGAGTGGCACAACCGCAACGCTTTTAGCAAGACGATGGGAAAGTGCCTTACTCGTAAATGTGGACAATAACACCCTTGCCCGATTGATGGCAAACGAAGAGGCAATGAAAGCTTTAATGAACATTGAAGGTTTCAGGAATTTGAATCAGGACATTGAAACTATTATCAATAAATCAGAAGCAGTTAAAAAAGCAAAGAAAGAAGCCAACGACCGAGAACTGACCAAGAAAGAGAAAAAAGAACTTTCAGACGAAGAAAAAGAGTACAAGAGCCTAAGAAAGCAAATCCAAGAAAAGCTAATCAAGTTCGCTACTCGTGTACCTGTGTTTATGTATCTGACAGACTACCGAGAACGAAGTTTGAGAGACGTAATCACACAATTAGAGCCTGGGCTTTTCAAGAAAGTAACAGGTTTGTCAGTGAAAGACTTTGAATTATTGGTAAGCCTTGGCGTGTTCAACTCTGCTTTAATGAATGATGCTGTTTACAAATTCAAACGGTATGAAGACGCAAGTTTGGAATATATTGGAATCAATAAGCACGAAGGACAAGACGTAGGTTTGTACGACACTGTTTTGAGCAGAAAAGATTATGAAGAAAGTTTTGTAAACGAACCAGAATAGACAAATGCCAACGCTCAACAGCCACACACATTGCCAAGCCGCACAAGCCCACGCTACAACCCAAGCTTGGCAATGTGTGTGTCTGTCCAACCGCACCACCAAAACGACCGACAAACCAACGGACGAAGAAGAACACCGAACCGATAACAGGCGTTTGGCTCAATGGCGGGTGACGTGGTTAATTGAACATTCTACCTCGCATCAACTTTTGTGGTGTATTGACAGTTTTGAGCTCCGAAATCCGCCACTACGCCAAGCGCCAAAACGTTCTCCCGACATCGCCTTCGGCTCGTCGGGAGAACGGACGGAGGATTACATCCTGCATTCTACTCCTCGCCTAACGGCGACATCGTAGAACACAGGATTTGCGAGATTACAAGGGATAGTGGATATCCCCCCCCCCGCAACCTCGCAAATCCTCCGTCCGTTACCTGCTATGTTAAAAACGACAGTGCATAAAGACAACGACACGTTTTGACGGACTGACAATTTAACTTTGCGGGGAAACGGGGTGTATATATTAGTGTAAAAGTACCCCACATTTCAATCGAAAAGTATACCACTTACAAACTTGAACGGAACAACTTCGTTCATAAAGAATGATAAGTATGTATACAAAACAGGAGATTATAATTAGCAGCTTCCGCGATGGAAAAAGTCAGCGTCAAATAGCCCGTGATTTGCAAATTAGTCGCAAAACAATCAGGAAGTACCTGCAGGAACACGAAAAGGCATTGCAATCGGCAGTCTGTAAAGAAACAGCGCAATCGTGTAATCTATCCAGTGAACCGGTCTATAAAATGGCTACACCTCGTCTGAGGCTCAAATTAACACGCGAGGTGGAAACTGTCATCGATGAATTACTTGAAGACAACGAGCGTAAGCGTGGGCAAGGCCTGCGCAAGCAGATGCTAAAGAAAAAGGACATCCTTGAGGAACTTCACCGGCGAGGGTTTGACATTGGCTATACCACGGTTTGTAATCATATTGCGCGCAGGGAGAACCGGGTAGTAACCAAAGAAGCATTTATTCGCCAGGTTTATCAGGCCGGGGAAACCTGTGAGTTTGACTGGGGTGAGATCAAACTCTGCATTGCAGGGAAACGCAGGTCATTGCAACTTGCTGTTTTTACCTCCGCCTTCAGCAATTACCGCTATGCTTTTATTTACGAGCGGCAGGATACCCTGGCTTTCATGGAATCTCACGTGCGTTTTTTTAAAACCATTGGTGGCGTCTACCGTGAGATGGTTTACGATAATATGCGTGTTGCGGTAGCCAGGTTTGTCGGGCCGCATGAAAAGGAGCCCACCCGGTCACTGCTCCAGCTTCGGGGGCACTATCAGTTCAGGCATCGCTTTTGCAACATATGCCGTGGAAACGAAAAAGGTCACGTGGAACGGAGCGTGGAGTATGTCCGCCGTAAAGCGTTCGCCCCCAAGGATGCCTTTGCGGACATCCTGGAGGCCCAACAGTGGCTTGATGCAACGCTTAAAAGGCTCAATGCGGGGAAGCAGCAGGGAACAGGCAAGAGCGCCGACGAACTGTTCTCTCAGGAGAAGAACCTTTTGGGCAAGCATCCGGCCATGGAGCTTGTCTGCAGTGAACAGGTGCAGTTGCGGGTGGATAAATATGCCACCATCAGCTATCGCACCAACCGCTACTCGGTTCCCGATCACCTGGTGGGAGAGTTTGTCGATGTGAGTGTCCGCAGCCGCGAGTTGCAGGTGTACGTGCAAAACAAACGGGTGGCCGTTCATGTACGTAGTTACGAAAAACACTCCTGGAATGTGGAGATAGAGCATTACCTGTCAACATTCAAGAAGAAACCGGGCGCCCTGGCTGGTAGCCTGGCACTTGCCGGCAGCCATTACCTTAAAGGGCTGTACATGGATTATTTCCAAAGCGAACCCCGTGAATTTATCGACCTGCTCACATACTGCCGCGGGCAAATGGTGAGCCGTGAGAGACTCGAGGAATCCCTTAAGCGATTACTGGACACCGGCTGCCAGGGAATCAGCGTGGAAAAGCTTCGGGCCCTGCTGGGAAATAAACCCCGTGTAAACCCAACCTGGGAGCCGGAAGATACGATAAGTATCAAGGCCAAAGAACAACTTGCCGGCATCGCCGGGCTAATGCAAAAAACAAACTATGATGGACACTATCAACAGGCAAATAACAGCATACAGTAAAGAGCTCCGACTGCCTGTTTTCAGGCGTGATTACAAGGAACTGGCAACAGAAGCGGCCCGACAGGGGCTTGATTATGAAGCGTACCTGGTAATGCTCATGGAACGTGAATATGAACTCAGGCTTGAGAACCGGAAGAAAGCGCAAATAAGGAATGCCCGGTTCCCGTCTAAAATGTATCTTTCCGACCTTGAGCGTGACCAGTTACCTCCGGGTGCCAGGGAGAAACTCCCTTTACTGGAAAGACTGGACTTCATCCCGGCGGCCCGGAACGTGATCCTCTCCGGCAACCCGGGTACGGGCAAAACACACATCGCCATAGGGTTGGGGCTTAAGGCTTGCATGCAGGGGTATAAAGTGTTGTTCACCACAGTACACCGCTTGTTGACACAGTTACGTGAATCCCACTCCGGGCGCACACTGAAACAGGTAGAAGCCCAGTTTGAAAAATATGACCTGGTCATATGCGATGAGTTTGGATATGTATCCTTTGACAAGCAAGGCTCTGAACTGTTGTTTAACCATCTCTCCTTAAGAACGGGCAGGAAATCGACCATCATTACCACGAACCTCGGCTTTGACCGGTGGGAAGAGATCTTTGGTGACCCCGTCCTTACAGCGGCACTGGTAGACAGGGTAACCCATAAGGCATATCTTGTAAATATGTCCGGAGACTCATACCGGCTGAAAGAAACAGAAAAAATGATGAATGGAAAATGAAAATAACAGTCAGAATAAGAACGCCCGTTTCCCTGTTGGGGGCGGTACCGCCCCCAACAGGGAAACGGACTTGGAGATTAAATTAAAATGGTATACTTTTGGATTGAAATACTGGTATACTTTTGGGGTGAAATAAACAAACGGGGAAGCTGAAAACCGATTAGAGTAAGCACTAACAATTAAAACCATAAAATATGGGACAAATGATTAACAGGGGCAAAGAAATAATCCGTATAAGCCCCAAACAACAAAACAAACTTGAGTATTCCACCAATGACGGTAGGACTTGGAACACTCGTTATTCAGGCAGTTCTTATGGAGACTTCCAAGACTTGACAGACAATGGTAAAGAAATTTTGGGTCAAACAACAAAAGGTCTTTACTACTCTACAAATGACGGAAGAACTTGGAATAAGAGAAGCTAAAAGACATTATGTAAAAGCGGTGCAAGCACCGCTTTTACATTCGTCACTGACTTTACAAATAACTTTAAAAAGCACAAAATGAATTATTGGCTTCATAGAATTTCCCACGTAGCAGAGTTGTCTTATCCATTGTTAGACAAGGGATACCTAACAATTGGATTTTCAGATTTTACAAATAGTGAATTAATTGACAAGGTTTTAGCAAACGATTGGAATTATTTCAATGGACAGTTTCAAGAAATGTGGGGAACAGTTCCAAGAACAAGGCATAACCTTTGGAATTTTCTGAAAATGTCAAAAGGCGACATTGTAATAATCCCAAGTTGGGGCACTTTTTTTGTGTGTGAAATTACGGACGACAGACCTTTGTTAATAGGGGAGACTTTTTCAGAAGGACTTAAATCTTGGGGGGGCAAATCTGTTTCTACAAATGGAACGCACTTAATTTCTGAAAATGGAAAAGCATACGATTTAGGTTTTGCAAGACAAGTAAAAGTCCTTTATAGACAGATTTCAAGAGACAAGTTTGCAGATGCCAAGCTTACTTCAAGAATGAAAATAAGACAAACCAATGCCTCAATAAATGACTTGAAAACCAGTATTGAAAAAAGTATAGAAAATTACAAAGTCAATAAGCCAATTCATTTACACTCAATAATTATCGACAAAACTGCAAATCTTGTTTTAGATGCAATTAAAAATGAATTGAACCCAGACAAATTTGAGAAATTGGTTAAAACTTATTTTAAGACAATTGGAGCAAATGAAGTCTCTATCCCTGCAAAAAATGAGAGTAACAAAGAAGGTGATGCAGACATTGTAGCTGTTTTTGAAAATATAAAATTGATTATTTACACCCAAGCCAAATTTCAAAAAGGACAAATCAGTGAATGGGGAACAACTCAAATTTTAGATTATAAGACAAACAAAGAAAGTATAGATGATGGCTACAATAAAGTCGCTTGGGTTATAACGACAGCTAACACCTTCAATGAAAAGGCAGAAAATCTTGCCAAGGAAAATGAAATTCAACTAATAAATGGACTTGAATTTTCCAAAATGTTGTTGAATGTTGGGATTAACTTATTGAATACGAACCTATAATGACAAGAAACACAGCAGGTAACAGGCGTTTGGCTCAATGGCGGGTGACGTGGTTAATTGAACATTCTACCTCGCATCAACTTTTGTGGTGTATTGACAGTTTTGTGCTCCGAAATCCGCCACTGCGCCAAGCGCCAAAACGTTCTCCCGACATCGCCTTCGGCTCGTCGGGAGAACGGACGGAGGATTACATCCTGCATTCTACTCCTCGCCTAACGGCGACATCGTAGAACACAGGATTTGCGAGATTACAAGGGATAGTGGATATCCCCCCCCCCCCCGCAACCTCGCAAATCCTCCGCCCGTTGTGCGTCATGCTATAACGACACAGCTATCATCAAAATTGATTAAGTAAAAATGGCATCAACAACTCCAAATAAAAGAGCGATTGTAGATTTCCTTTGGGAATGGACAGAGAATCATGATGACTGGAGCAAACTTCTTATCAGCAAAATTGTAGCGACAGAAAACCCCCTTTCAACTGCTGACAGAGAAACAGTTTTCAATTACTTTCTCCAATCAATAAATCTTCATTCAGGTTTGCCTGCTTTGACAGTTTCTAAACCAACTTACACACCAACAACAAAGACGATTGAACTTGATTCACTTTCTGCAATTACTGGAGTAAACCGACTTGCAAAAAATCAAACTTTGAACTTTGCCAAGAACATCACAGTAATATATGGAGAAAACGGAACAGGGAAAACTGGTTACAGTAGAATTCTGAAAGCTCTTGGTTTCAGTTACGACAACAATAAAACAATTCTTTCAAATGTATATGCGGAAGCAGAGCCACAGTCAGCAACGATTAATTTCAAATCAAATGGCACTCCTAAAACTTTTATATGGAATGGTGCAAACAACGATTCCGAACTTGAAAACATTTCTGTTTTCAATAGTAATTGTGTCCAGTTCTCTATAAGCGACAGAAGTTTAATTGTTTCTCCAATTGGTTTTCATTTATTCCATCTTGTAAGTGATGAATTGAATGCTCTCTCTCAATTGTTGCAAAGAAAAATTGCTTCACATCCAACAACTTTGCTTTGGCTTGACAACCTGACACTAGGAACACCACAGCACACTTTTATTGAAACACTTTCAGCAACATCATCAGAACAAAAACTAACCGAACTCTCTGACTTCACACCTGCTCATGAAGATGCACTTACAGTAAAGGAAGCCGAACTTACATCTTTAAATAAGGCGTTTCTTCAATCTCAGATTCAAACATTGAGAAATCAAATTTCAGAAATTGATTCTATCCTTGTAAATATTGAGTCTGCTAAAACAAAACTCAATTATGCTAATTGGCAAGCACTTCTATCAATCAACAATGAAATTTTCTATTTAGAAAGCAAAACGCAAAAAGGATTAAAAGACTTAGCCGAAGAAAGAGGAATTGAATTTTATCAAACACCCGAGTTCAATTACTTTATTAGGGCAGCAGAGAGTTACATCAAAATAATTGACAAACCCGATTATCCAAAAGAAGACGACACTTGTATTTATTGTTTGCAACCGCTTGATGATTCAGCTAAAGAATTATTAAAAAGTTACAGGACACTTCTAAACGATAAGACACAAGAAAACCTTACAGAATTAAAAAAGAAAAAGAGAGAATTGATTGAACTTGTGAAACAAGTAGATACCAACCTTACTTTCCACCAACACACTTTCGGTACAGATGAAAACCAATCACCAGTTCAGCCGAAAGAAATTACCGACTACAATACCAATCTGGGCGCATTAAAAACAGCATTCATAACAGATGCAATTGTACAGGGTTCAACTTTTACTTATGATTATCAAACTATAATTACTTATTTAACTGTTAAGCGAAAAGAACTTAATGAATCTTTAACTAAAAAGTCAGAAGTACTTGCAAACCTTGAGACACGGGAAACAACTCTGAATAAAGAAATTGCTGAATTGAAAGACAGAAAATATCTTTCAGGAAAAGTAGCAGAAGTAAAAACTGCAATTGCAAATCACAAGATTGTAAAGACGCTAAATGCCAATTCATCCAGTTTCAATACAAACTCAATTAGCCGTAAAACTTCATCTGCAAGAGAAGAATTAGTCAGACAGGATTTTGAAGACATCTTCAAAAAAGAATTGACAGCTTTGAGAAAAGCAAACATAAAAATTGATTTGAGTTTTGGAACTGACCGAGGTAGTTCAAAAGTTTTTCAAAACATAAACCGTCATGCTTTGGCAGATATTTTAACCCACATTGCAGCACGATTATAAATAGAAGTTAAACTTACCCTCTATTTACGTTAAATCCGCTTGTTTTACGTCTGTTTGCTGACCATAAATTTTTGTATCAGGCTGATATTCAATGTCGGTTTATTTTAAAACACGAATGTAGTCCCCCATTTGATGTTGAAAAAACCGTTACCCTTGATTACTTTTGCGTTGTATGTTTTTCAAGACAAGCATAAAGCAAAAGGATGGGGGCCATGAGTATACCCATTACCGGTTGTGTGAGAGCTACCGGGAAGGCCGCTTCATCCGTAATCGCACGCTGCTCTCTTTGGGTGACCTGGAATCAGTTCTTCCACCTGAAAAGATTCCCTTTCTCTGTCAACGCATCAACCAGGTTTACCTCGAGGGCAAAACATTCATCATCTCTTCACTTCGCGATGACAAGGTGGAAGCCCTGTGCACGAAATACGTGGGACTACTCCATGAAGCGCAGAAAATAGAAAAGGCAAAAAAGAAGGCAGCCGGTATCGAGCAGGTGTACATTGACAGGACAACGAACAGTGATATCCGGGAGGTTGGTGGCGAATGGCTCTGCCTTCAAGCTTGCCGCCAATTGCTCCTGCCAGAGTATTTTGAGACTTTCGGCTGGGAGAAACAAGATATCGCCCTTGCTTTAACACAGATCATCGCCCGGGCTGTTTACCCCGCATCGGAGTTTAAAACCAGCCGTTGGTTGAAGGAGAACTCGGCGCTTTGTGAACTAACCGGTGTTGATCCTTCGGCCATCACCAAGGATAAGCTTTACCAGATGGCTCACCGGCTTTATGATGAGAAGGATGGCCTGGAACGTCATTTTTCCAACCGTACGAACGATCTTTTTTCCTTGGATGACAAGATCATTATCTATGATTTGACAAATACCTACTTCGAGGGAGCTATGCGAGAGAGCCGGATAGCGAAGTTCGGGCGCAGCAAGGAAAAGCGTAACGATGCCAGACAGGTGGTGTTGGCTGTGGTGGTCAACCCGGAAGGTTTCCTGAAGGAGTCACAAATCTTTGAAGGCAACATGACTGATCCTGAAAGCCTGCGACATGTTCTTGACAAGATGAAATCCCATCGGGGGAGATCCGATAAAAAGCAGGTGGTGGTCATGGATGCCGGCATCGCCACGAATGATAACCTGAAGATATTGAAAGAGGAATCCTTCGACTACATCTGTGTCTCACGGGGTAAACTCAAAGAATACCGTGCAACAAGCCTTTCCCCTGTGGAAATACGGGATAAATCCAACCAGCTCATCGAGATCAGTCAGGTAGAAGTGGATGGCGAAAGTGACAGCTTCTACAAGGTGAAGAGCTATAGCAAGGGTCTCAAGGAAGCGTCCATGGAAAACCGTTTCACGCGGGCCTTTGAATGTGGACTGAGCCAGGCAGCCGAAGCCCTGAAAAAGAAAGGAGGCACCAAAAAGCTTGAAAAGGTGTGGGAACGCATCGGCCGGCTAAAGGAAAAATACCCTTCGGTACACCGCCTGTATCAGATCCATGTGGAGCCCGACGAAAGGGGGATTCATGCCACATCCATATCCTGGGAGAGAATCGAGGCAAAGAGCGAATCAAGACATGGGGAATACTTCTTGCGTACTTCCCTGTCGGTACATGGAGAGGAGATCACCTGGCTGATTTACAACACTATAAGAGAAGTAGAGTCGACGTTTCGTTGCCTGAAGACTGATCTGAACCTGCGTCCCGTGTTTCATAAAACGGATGAGGCGACAATGGCTCATCTTCACCTCGGGCTGTTGGCCTACCAGCTGGTAAGCACGATCCGTTTCAAACTGAAACAATTTGGGATTACCCATGAGTGGAGAGAGATTGTCCGGATCATGAACACGCAGAAAATGGTGACAACGCACATGGTAAATACCGATGAAGAGTGTGTGTCGATTAGAAAATGTTCACTCCCTGAATCCAAAGTAAGAATCATATATAAGGTGTTGGGATACGATGAAAAACCATTTATCAGGAAAAAATCTGTAGTCCCCCAATTGAACCTTGAAAAAAATATATACGCAGGGATACAGGGAATTAGCTCCGGTTAGCTGCAATGTGGGTTAAAATAGGACGGGGTTTACCGAATGCTTACATAGAACCGGAGTCAGTGTTCGGCCAAACTAAATCCAACAAGCACTACAATAGGTTCAGACACTTTAACAAAGACAAGGTTTTGATGGACTTTGCAATCTTCGCTATCGCGTTTAACCTCGGAAAACTACACTTGAAGGGATTAGCCGATAAAGAAATACTCTATTTTTTGGAGAAATATGGGCAAAAAGGAGATATTATTCTGTTTTTTATAAAAATAGAGATCAACTCTAAAAGTTTCTCATCAATTAATAACAACAATCAGAAAATAGCAGCATAAAAAATAATCGAGTAGGATGCAAAGATAGGTAATTACTCCTAACTCTGCTATCCTCTCACACCACCCAACGTACGTCTCTCGTATTAGGCGGTTTCTTCAATGTTTAACCGTAATTGGCCGTTAAACTGTAAAGTCCCGTTTTCTTGAACCATTCAAGGTTCATTCCCTCGTGTGCAGCGTGGGTCATTGACAGTCTAAACCATCCCTTAGAACTTCCCGCCGTTGTCCAGCTCCGGTTCCAAGGAACGCCCAACTTGGTCAAGAACCTGGCTATGCCCAACGCCCGTTTGCA